>CAZFCK010000032.1:0-29453 GCA_964517355.1 uncultured Desulfovibrionaceae bacterium
CCCCTGAAACAATTATCAATTGTTCCAGGGAAATGCATAAGAGCATCTAGCGCTTATCAAGCGTGAGATGCTCTAGATCAATAAGAAATGAGAAAAATTATTTCAGGGCGATCATTTCAATGTGTTCAACCCTGCCGTTGCCCGCATGCACCATGGCCAGTGAGCGCGGGCCTTTTCTGGGGGATGTCAACGATCCGGGGTTCAGCACGCGGACGCCGTTTATTTCCACGTCCGTGAACACGTGGGTATGGCCGAAGCAGATCAGTTGCACACCGGGGCGGAAGGCCGCGGGCACATGATGGCTGATGGGGAAGGGAAAGCCGAAGCCATGCACCATGCCGATATGCAGCCCCTCAAGGGTGAGTTCGCGTTTTCCCGGCAGTTCGTCGGCAACGCCGTAGCGGTCCATGTTGCCGGCCACCGCATGGAAGCGGGGGTGTTGCATGAGGTAATGCATGAGCGGAGCGCCCGTGATATCCCCGCAATGCAACACCGCGTCGGCGGGAGCCAGGTGAACGGCGTAGATGTCTTCAAACCAGTCGTCCGCGTTGGACATGTGAGTGTCGGAGAGTACGGCGATACGCACGGTCAATCCTTTCCGTTTTTTTTCTGCCACCAGGAAGGGTCGGGACCCAAGAACCACCAGTCGCTATGGTCGGTTTCACAGATGGTGCGGGCCAGGTCTTTGGCAACATCCGTGCGCACGCGCTCCACAGCGGCTTTGAGCCAGCGGCCGGCGTAGGTGTTGCCCAGATCCAGTTGTTCTTTGAGGCAGAGAATAAAGTCCAGCTGGTCGGCGTCCTGGGCCAGTTGCGCTTCCAGGGTTTCACAAGTTTCCAGTTCTTCCCAGAACGGCAGCAGCAAATGCTCCAGGCCGGTGCCCGCGCTGGAGTCTTTCAGGGCCTGGGTGCGCTGGCTGGTATTGTAACGCCGGTTGACGTAATTGAAATCACCGGTTCTGGCTTCGTGGAGATCGTGGAACAGGCAGAGGAGCGTGGTCTTGCTGCTGTCCGCTCCGGATAGTTCGGCCAGGACAAAGCCGATAACCGCTGTCCGGTGGGAATGTTCGGCAACGCTTTCCTGGCCGGTTCCCAGAAACTGATAGCCTGTACGCGGCGTTTTGCGCAGCATACCCACTTCGAAGAAAAAATCGGCCAACCGCTTCAGACGGTTGCGGTCTTTGAGGTTGGCCGTAAAATCACATTGTCGCATGCGGCAGGGCTCCGCTGGTTCAGGTTGTGTATTCCGCGTTGATACGCACGTAGTCGTGGGACAGGTCCGCGGCGCGCAGTTCGTAATGCCCCGGCCCGTCGCCCAGAACAATGCTCAAATTCTGCACGCGCTCCCTGAGCGAGGCGGCGAGCAGGGCGTCCCTGTCTCCAGGGACGGGTGCGCCGTTTTGAAAAAGAGGAACCTTGTTCAAAACAATGCGTACATCTTCGGGGGCGTAGTCGGCGTTGGACCGGCCAATGGCGGCCACAATGCGCCCCCAGTTCGGATCGTGTCCGTAAAATGCCGTTTTCACGAGCTGTGAATGCCCGACCGTACGCGCGACGTTTTCGGCTTGTTCATCATCGTGTGCGCCGCGAACGGAGATGACGATCACTTTGGTTCCGCCTTCGCCGTCCGCAACCACGAGATAAGCCAGCTCATTGCAGACGGACCCCACTGCTCCGGCCAGCAGGGAGAGGTCTTCCCCTTTGGGGGCGATGCCGGAACCGCCATTGGCGAGGGCGTAAATGGTATCGTTGGTGCTTGTGTCGCCGTCCACGGTCACGCGGTTGAAACTGTGGTCAACAGCCGTGCGCAGAATTTCTTGCCAGGCCTCCGGCGCGACTTCGGCATCGCAGAGCACCACGCCGAGCAGGGTGGCCATGTTGGGGCAGATCATTCCCGCGCCTTTGGCGATGCCCAGCACGTTGATGTTGCCCCGCTCCCCCCAGGATAGGCTGCGCCAGGCGATTTTCGGGTAGGCGTCCGTGGTCATGATGGCGCGGGCAAAGTCCTGCGCGCTCGCCATGCCGAGGTTTGCAGCCAATTGCGGCACGGCCTTCCGCCATTTGTCCATTATCAGCTGCGTGCCGATGACGCCGGTGGAGGCCGGCAGTATGTCATGCGGCGCGATGCCCAGAACTTGCGCCAGCAGGATTTGGGTTTCCCGGCAATTCGCCAGGCCTTGCTCGCCGGTACAGGCGTTGGCCTGTCCCGCATTGATAAGGATGGCGCGCACGGGGCGGCCTGCGCCGATTATTTCGTTGCCGACGAGAACAGGAGCCGCCTGAAAACGATTCGTGGTGAAGGTGGCGGCGGCCACAGCCGGGATATCACTCATGCACAGAGCGAGGTCCGGGCGTTCGGAGGCCTTGAACCCCGCGGCATGCGCGGCGAAGCGGAATTTTTGCGGTATTGGGATAAGCATGGACCCCTCGAGTGATGAAAATTGGTTGCTGCGATCGTGAATTGGCTTTTGTATTGTGCAGGAAGGATGACGTCAATGCCCTTGGGCCGGCAATTATTTTTCCGCCTCTATTCCGCCTTTACGATGACAAGAGTGATGTCGTCCTCAAAGCCGTCACGGCCCTGGTAGGCGCGCACGTCTTCGAGCACTGCCTGGAGAATGCGTTGCGGCGTCTCTTTGGCGCATCGGCGGATCATGGCTTGCAAGCGTTGTTTTCCGTACATGGAATCGTCCGGACCCCGCGCTTCCCAGACGCCATCCGTGGCGATGCAAAGCACCTGCCCCGGAGCGAGGGTGCGTTCCTGTTCTTCAAAAGTCCAGTCCGGCAACGTGCCGAGAGGCAGCCCCTGCCCCCCGAGTTCGGTAACGTGATCCTGATGCGGATCATAAAGCAGGGCGGGGTCATGACCGGCGCGAGCCCAGCGCACGACATGGGAGCCTGGGGTCAGCACCAGGTAGAACATGGTGATGAAGCGCCCTGTCTGGTCCACATCGCGGCTGATCTGGCGGTTGACGTCCGCGAGCACGTCTCCCGGACCTCCGGGGGCGCTGGCGCGCTGCCGCATGAACGCGCGGGCCGTGGTCATGAGCAGGGCGGCGGGCAGGCCGTGCCCCGTGACGTCGCCCACGGCGAGCCCGATATGACCGAGGCCGCCGGCGTTGACGATACAGTCGTAATAATCCCCGCCGGTGGATTCGGAATACACGCTGCCGAATGCGCTGAGGAAACCAGGGATCACGGGCATTTCATGCGGCAACAGGCTGCGCTGAATCTCGTGCGCCATTTCAAGGGACTGGAGCATGCGAATGCGTTCATCGAGGGCTGGTACCATGTGGTTGAAGCCTTGGGCCAATTGGCCGATTTCATCTTTGCCCCTGGCTTGAACGCGAACGGAGAAATCCCCTTGGCCGACGGCTGCGAATCCCCGGGCCAATTCCTCGATGCTCTTGGTAAAACGCTTGGCAAGCACCAGCGAAAAAATCATGATGCAAACCAGGACCACGGTGACCAGAAAACCGGAAAAGAAGATGGTGCGCTGGAACCGTTCCAAAACATAATCGCGCGTGGTTTGAGCCTGCGCCGCTATATCTTCTTTTGGGGCGATGATCAGCAAAGATACGCCGCCTGTTTTAATGGAACCGTAGGCCCACAAACAGGGGCGCCCCTTGTATGATAACTCCCGGATACCGGAGTTGCTGTTTTGCAGATCCGCGACAACCAGCTGGAGCGCCGCGCGGTCCTTGGATTGAAGCCATTGTTGTTGCTCCGGAACATGCCACATGCGCCTGTGCCCCATGGCGGATACGCTGGGTGTGGGCGCGGAATCCGACCGCAGACTGGCGATGATGCGGATTCCGGTCGGCGGCTCTGCATTTGGTCGGTTATCGGAAGCATTGGCCTCAGCCGGATTGGCAATGGGGGGCGCGCCGAGGTTGACGATTAGCGTTTCCATTTTATCTGAAAGCGCGTCCAGATGATCGTCAACATGCAAGAGGGCGTAGACTTCCACGACCAGGGCGGTGCTGCCGAAGGTGCGCGTCTTGTCGGATGAGCGTACCGCCATGGAAATGGTAAACACGAAGCGCCGTGTCAGGGGATCGAGTTGCGGAGTGCCCCACACGGGCCCGTCGGCGGCAAGGGCGCGTTTATGCCATTCGGGCGCCCTTTGCATCATATGCTTATGACGGGGCTTGGTCACTGCGTTCCCCAATGTCGTGGCGGGAAAAACAGCCTGGGTGTCGTCATTGAAGCAGACATATTGCCATAAGAGCAGTTCGGGAGTACGGGCCGCCAGATCGCGGAACAGCGGGGTGAGTGTGGCAAGCACGGAAGAGATGTTTTGGTCGGCGGACTCCGGAGGAAGAATGGAGAAGCGGTCATAGTCCAGTGTCGCAGCCGTGCAGGTTCCATCGCCGCGAATGCGGCAGTGCCTTTCGGACTGTAGCGCCGTATCGATGGGAGCCGTGTCGCCCATTGGGGGGCGCGGTGTATCTCCTTCAATCGCTACCCGCACTGCCGTGGCCTGGGTGCGCAAGGCGAGTTCGAGCAATTGCCCCTCGCGTTTGAACAGAAACGCATGATCAGTCACACGTTGCCGCATTTCAAGCTTGCTGCTCGTAATCAGCTGGTTGTTGATACGCTCCGCGATCTCAGTGCCCATGTCCGTCACTTCCCGCTGGTTGTAGCAGCGCAGCAAGAGCATGGGGCAAAGCGAAAGGCTCAACAGGAGCAGGAGAAGTTTGGTTCTAAAGCGCATGGTGCCTCATAAAAAGGATAGTGCACTCCGAGAGAAAAAACTCTTTCAATGGGAGCCCTCAAGCACAATAAAGGCAAGAAGGGACTGTGCCCAGGGTAAGGTGCTTTCACGCAGTATTCAAGAGGTTTCTCACGGGAAACGCCTTGACTCCGCGGCACAAAAAAAGGGAGCCGATTCGGCTCCCTTTGATGCTGCATATACCAAAAATAACGATTAGAACCCGAAACCGTCCGAGCTGGCTCCGGACGCACCGAAACCGAAATCATCGGGCACGCCGCCGCCTTCTTCTTCGGCAGCCTCTTCCACGACTTCAGCGCCGGCTTCGCCCGCGGCCACGCCGCCGACAGGTACGGATTTGACGGCGTCTTTCAGGGCCTTGGTGACGATATCCTTGATGGTGTCGTTCAGTTCGGATTCGGCAACAGGCAATTTACCCTTGAATTCAGCGGTCTGCTTTTTCAGTTCGGCAATTTCGGCATCCTTTTTCGCAATGGAGCCGTTGAGCTGCTCGACCTTCTTCTCAAGGTCGCCCGCCTTTTTCACAAAGGGTTCGAGTTCGGCCACTTTGCCTTCGAGCTCAGCGATGGTTTCCGCATTTCCGGCAAGGGCGGCCTTGTTTTCGGCCAGCATGTCCAACACGGTGGCGATGGGAGCCATTTCATCCTCGCTGATGGGAGCGATGGAGATGTTGTCGCCAAGGCGTTGCGTGCTTTTTTGAATCCAATCTTCGTATATGTCAGTCACTTTATAGGGATTTTCCAAAAATGGCGGATGCTGGCTGCAAATCCAGGCCTTAGCCAGGGGCGCCACGATGGATTCATCCTGGGCATTCAGTTCACGCTGGGTAAGAAAAGCAAGCAAATCGGAAACATCGTCATTGCTTTTGCCGGCGATGAGCCCAAGCACGGTCTCCATTTTGATCACTCTACGCGCTTCTTCAGACATATCTGCCTCCTTTCGTCAGGAACGTTCTCGTTGATGTAGCCGCGGACTAGAGGGTCTTGCGGCCCATGTACCGTGCATAGGTTAAAGCCGCCGTTCTGTATACCAAATGCCCGAGTTTGGACCAGGGCAGGTAAGCTATAAGCATGAACACCGCGATAAGGTGCAGGTAATACATGGGGTACGCCAGGTACTTGAGCTGGGCCAGGCGCAGCAGTTCGCTGAAAATACCCGTAAGAGCCACACCCCAGATCACGCCGAGCAAATACCAGTCGTAGAACGTGGAACTCGATTTCTTGTCTTCGAGATTCAGACGGCGGATGGTGAGAAAAGCCAGGCCAATCACGAGCAAGATGGCGCCGATGTTGGCCAGCACTTTGATGAAGTTGCCAAGGGACATGGGAGTGACCGTCAGTTCGCCAAAACCATAGAGCAGTTGCGCCAAGGCCCCGGCATCCGGTTCGCCGCCGCCAAGAAGATGACCAAGGAAGTGGCCGCCCCAGTGCCCCACGGCGACAACGGAGGTGACGACGAGCAAACAGATGAAACCGAAAAGCAGCGCCATGTGGCCGAGTTTACGGTCGGATTTGTCGGCTCCGCAATCCTTGAACTTCGTGTGGGGCAGGATTTCCCCGAAGATGACATCCAGCAGAAGCTTGGGCCAGCACTTGCGTTCCTGTCCCACATAAACGGTTGTGCCTGCAGGCTGGAAACTCTTTATAAGATTGCCGATTCCTTTGTAAAAGGCCAGGAGTACGCCGATGGCCACCAAACCGAAGATGGGGTCGATGGTGAAGTCGCCGGGGAACAGCAACCCGTAAATGATGCGGCCGTCCTCGGCCACGGGGAAAGCGGTGCCCAGCTGGGCCGCGCGGATGACCCAGATCAACAGGTAGAGTATGGCCGGGATGGCGATGAGCATGGGAAGATATTTGCTGGAGCTCATCCATTTGGCCAGGAAAGAAGGACCGGTGAGTCTCTGATAGGTCATGTTGCGCAACGCGGAAATGAGATCCCCGGGTTTTGCGCCGCGGGGGCACAAATCAGAGCATGTTCCGCAGTTGTGGCACAACCATATATCGACGTTGTTCAACAGCTTGTCTTTCAGGCCCCATTGCGCCCAGACCATTTCCTTGCGCGGAAAGGGGTTGCTTGTGGGCGAAATCGGGCAGACCACGCTGCAGGTTGCACATTGGTAGCATTTTTTCAGCGACTCCCCGCCGACGGCCTGCAATTCCTTTATGAACTCGAGATCGGGTTCGATGCGTGTTGCTTGCGCCATGATAATCTCCTCTTAATAGCCCTTGAACGGGTTCGGCCCCAGCTTGAGTACCATTGCCAAGAACTCTTCGATCAGCTTGGGGACCTTGTCGTATTCGTCAATGGCGATTTCGTACTGTTCCACACGCTCAGGTTCGATACCCAGCTGATTCAAGGTTTCCGCGATGTTCTCCTTGCGGCGGTTGCAGATTTCGCTGCCCTTGACGAAGTGGCACTGGTAATCGTCGCCGTACTTGCAGCCCAGGAGCATAACGCCGTCTGTTCCGCGGCTCATGGCGTCCTTGATCCAGATGGCGTTGACGGACCCCAGACAGCGTACGGGAATGATGCGCACATAGGGGCTCCAGGTATGTCCGCGCAACGCGGCCATATCAATAGCTGGGTAGGCGTCGTTCTCACAGGCCAGAATGAGGATGCGCGGTCCGCCTTCAACAATGTCGTCGGGCACGGTGTATTGACGGATCATTTCGGAAAGCATGCCGACGCCGTAGGTGTCGAAAGAGATAACGCGCTCGGGGCAAGCGCCCATGCAGGTGCCGCAGCGGCGGCAGCGCGTGGGATTGGGCATCGGCGTGCCCTTTTCGTCGTCGTCCAGTGCGCCGAAGGGACATTCCTCGGTGCAGCGTTTGCACTGGGTGCAGCGCACGAAGTTGAACACCGGAAAGGAAAGGTCTCCAGAGCGCGGATGCACGGAAACGCCCCTGTTCGCGCTTTCGATGCACTGCACGGCTTTGAGGGCCGCGCCGTAGGCGTCGTCTTCCGCGGCGTCCATGAGCATGGGCTGATGCACGCTGCCCGCGGCATAGATGCCCGTGCGCCGTGTCTCATAGGGGAAGCAGATGTAGTTGGAGTCCGCGAAGCCCTCGAACAGCTCCAGATCTGGAAAGTGGGGGCCTTGGCGGTACTCAAGGTTCACAACGGCGCTTTTGGCGGTCGTGGGCACGATACCCGTGGGCAGGACCACGAGGTCCGCGGCGATTTCGATGCTGCCCCCGATGAGGGTGTGATCGGCGCGGATGAGCAGGCTGCCGTTCTCGGTTTCCTGAATGCTGCCGATATCGGCTTTGGTCAGCATCACGCCCAGATCATCTTGAGCGGCTTTGTAAAAACGCTCGTGGATGCCGGGCACGATCATGTTGTCATAGAGGATGTAGGCGATGCCGTCGGGATATTTTTCACGCACGTACAAGGCCTGCTTCAGGGCGACGACGCTGTTCACGCCCAGAGACATGGGCAGATGCTGAACGCCCTCCATGTCCTGGAACTTGAACTTGGGCTTTTCCTCGTCGCTGCTTTTATCGGCTCCGGCCTTATCTTTTTCCCGCTGGGCGGTCAGTTCGCAGAGATTGGTGTAAATGGCCTTGTCTTGCGGTTCGACTTTTTCGGTATTCAGGATAAAGACGACGCGCTTGGCGGGCGCTTTGTCAGAGGGGCGGACAATGGCGCCTTCCTTGGCCATTTTTTCGAATTCGTTTCCGGTAACGACGTTCTTGAAGGTGCCGTAACCAAGCGGTTCAAGAATTTTGGTGTCTTGGGGAACCCAACCGGTGGCCAATACGCAGGAACCGACTTTCAGGGTCTGCTCGCCGGAAGGTCCGGCAATGACGGCCTCATACAAGCCGGGAGCGCCTTTGAGCGTCTTGACGGTGCTTTTGGTCAAGACCGTGATGCGATCCTCTCCCTGGACAGCGGCGATTTTTTTATCGATGCCGGAATCCTGCAGCTGGGTGTAGGGGTGGCGCAACGGGGTGGACTTGTACATATTGGCCACCTGACCGCCCAGGGCGTCGCCTTTTTCCACGAGCACCACGTCGTACCCACAGTCGGCAACGGCCTTGGCCGCGGTAAGACCGGACCAGCCGCCGCCGATGACCATGACGGACTTCGTGATTTCGGGAATTTCCGGTTTGGGATTGTTGACGTTTTTCAGCTTGGCCATGCCCATGTTCACGTAATCCTTCACAAGACCGAGCAGCGTCTCGGGAGGATCGGGCTCTTCAAGCACTTCAAGGGCGGCGCCGTCGGGATCCTGATAGGAGAGCACCACTTGCTCGCGCAGGTTCACGCGTTCCACCTGCACGTTTTCAAACATGTAGGCGTCCCAATCGTCGCGGGGACTGGAGCCGCAGATGAGCACGCCGTCAAGACCCAACTCGGCGATATCGTCCTCGATCATCTTGACGCCTTCGGCGCCGGGCAGCAACTTGTGCGATTTGGCGACCGGGCACAAATCGCCCCATTTGTTCTGCATGTAATCGGCCAGATCCTCATAATCGAAGTATGGGCCGATGCTGGATTCATCGAAATAGACACCTATTTTTTGGGCCATTGCTCGCTACCTCCCTCTCACCGTTTGAATCGCCCGCATGGCGGCGCCAGTCGCGGATTGCGCTGATTTCATGACGTCCAAGGGCTTCTTGGCGCAACCTGCGGCAAAAATGCCTTTTTCTTCGCCACCAATGATGAAGCCGTCCTCATCCATGGGGACATCCACGGGCAGCCGGGTACCGGCCAGGCTGGGCTGCATGCCTGTGGCCAGGACCACCATGTCGAAGGAGACTTTCTTTTTCACGCCCTTGACGGCGTCCTCAACCTCGATAACGACGCCGCCGTCGTCGGTCTGTTCCACGCCGGCGACCTTGCCCTTGACAAAATGGACTTTTTCGTCTGCTTCGACCATCCGCTTGAATTTGTCGTACCGCTCGGGTGTGCGCAGGTCGATATAGTAGATGACGATTTCCGCGTCGGGGTATTGCTCCCGCAGATACATGGCCTGCTTCAGGGAGGCCATGCAGCAGATATAGGAGCAGTAATTGAGATGATTTTGGTCGCGGGAACCTGCGCATTGCACGAAAGCTATGCGTTTGGGCTCTTTTTGGTCGGACGGGCGTAGAATTTTACCGTTCGTGGGACCGTTTGCGGAAGCCAGGCGTTCCATTTGCATGTTGGAAATACAGTTGGGAATGGAGCCCGCGCCGAGGTTGGTGAGCCTGGTCACGTCGTAGGGCTTCCAGCCAGTGGCGATGACTATGCTGGCGACGTTGATTTCAAATTCACGAGGCTCCTGATCCAGATCAATGGCAACCGAGTTGTGGACAAGGTTGGTTTCCGCATCGGTCAGCTTGTCCTTCTCCAAGACCCAGCGATGGGGGAAGGCGAAGGGCACGTCCATGTACAAGGGTTTCTTTTTCGCGAGCATGAAATCGAAGTCGTTGTCGATTTCAGTTTCAAGTTGTGTGGCTAATTCGCTCAGATCGGCGTTGTGGCTGGCGGTGTAGCGCGGATTTGTCTTGATGCGCACGGTGTAGTCGCCTTTTTGACCGCTGACCAGCGTGACCTCGGACTGGGTGAAGAAACGCACCCGGGGGTTCTTGCGTATACGCTGATACTGGATCTCCAAGCCGCAGGACGGAGGACACAGTTTCGGGAAATACTTGTTGAGTTGCATAACCCGTCCGCCCAGATACGGACTTTTTTCCACAATGAAGACCTCATAGCCGACTTCAGCGGCTTCCAGGGCGGCGGTGATGCCACTGAAGCCGCCTCCTATCACGAGTATCGAATTCGACATCGCACTCCTCCGTACGGTTTTTGCGGCCTTTCAAACAATGGCCTAAGCCAAGGCAATGACGCGAGATGCCATCGCTTCGGCTTAGACCATTGTGACAACAGTAAAAAGCGGCTGCGGAACAAAGCCCGCAGCCGCTTGTTGTTTGGTTTACACAGGGATGATCTGGTAGTAGGGCTTCTTGAACAGCGTAATTTCCTTTTTCTCAGGATCATACTTGGAGTTCACGAAGCACTTCCATTTGCTGTCGTCCAGGCCCATGAAGTCCGCGCGATAGTAGAAGCCGGGGTAACGGGTCTCTTCGCGGAACTTGATGTGCTGCATGTGCAGGCGCACGGTCCACAGACGATGGTAGTTTTCCCAGCAGCGCAGCAGTTCGTGCAGGTCGCGGGCAGCCAGTTTCAGGCTGTCTTCTTCCATCATTTCCATGAGCGCGAAGCCAGTGTCCAGAGAAGCAGCGGAGCAGGTGTAGTAGGTGCCGCAACCACCGCCGTACTCGTCGGTGCACTTGATCAGGCGCAGCATGAAGTTTTTGGGAGAGATGTACTCGGGGTTGACAACGGGGTCGGTGGAAGCGCCCTTGCCGGCCTCGAAGTTGTAGTACGGGCGGTAGATCAGTTTCTTCAGGTCTTCGGCGCTGTCTTTCAACGCGGGCTTGAAGTCCTTGTGATCCAGGCACCAGCGCACCATCTGCTTGGCGGCCATGCGGCCTTCGGCGTGGGAGCCGGAGGAGAACTTGTGACCGGAAGCGCCAACGCCGTCGGCGCAGGTGAACAGACCGTTGACCGTGGTCATGCGGTTGTAGATCTTGCCGTTGTCGGCTTTGACTTTGTAGTCTTCGGGAACCCAAGGCTCGTCCGGACCGGAAACCCAGATGCCGCAGCAACCGGAGTGGGAACCCAGCAGATACGGCTCGGTGGGCATGATCTCGGAACCGCGCTCTTCAGGAGCGATGTTCGAGGCGGCCCAGAGGTTGGCCTGGCCAACGCACATGTCGAGGAAGTCTTCCCAAGCCTCGGACTCGAGGTGCTTCTGCTCGGCGGGGGACAAGGTCTTGAAGGTTTCCTGCAGGGCGGTCTTGGTGTCCATGTAAATGGGGCCGCGGCCTTCGCGCATTTCACGCAGCATCATGTGGTTGCGCAGGCAGGTGGGGATGATGTTGCCCTTGGCGTAGCCGCGCTCTTCGTAGGGTTTCAGCATGGCGCGGTTGGTCACGCAGTAGTCTTCACCCTTGTAGTTGGTGGCTTTGGCCTTGAACAGCAGGAACCATGCGCCGACCGGGCCGTAACCGTCCTTGAAGCGGGCGGGGACGAAACGGTTTTCCATCATGGTCATTTCAGCGCCGACCTGAGCACACATGGTGTAGGTGGAACCGGCGTTCCATACGGGATACCAGGCGCGGCCCATACCCTCGCCAACGGAGCGGGGGCGGTATACGTTCACAGCGCCGCCGCAGGCAACCAGCATGGCGTTGCAGCGGAAGATGTGCACTTTGTTTTCACGCAGGTTGAAACCCACGGCGCCGGCGATGCGGTTGGGCTCGTTGGCGTCCAGCAGCAGCTTCACGATGAAGATGCGCTCCATGATGCGGTCTTCGCCCAGGGCGTTCTTCGCGGCTTCGGCAACGATGACCTTGTAGGATTCACCGTTGATCATGATCTGCCAACGGCCGGAACGGACAGGCTCGGCGCCTTCGCGCACTTTCAGGCCGGCGGCTTTGGCTTGGGCGCCGTCGAGGTTCTTGCCGTCTTTTTTAACCCAGAGGGGGAGACCCCACTCTTCGAACAGATGCACGCTGTCGTCGACGTGGCGGCCCAGGTCGAAGATCAGGTCTTCGCGAACCAGACCCATCAGGTCGGTGCGGACCATGCGCACGTAGTCGTCGGGTTCGTTGACGCCCAGGTAGGTGTTGATGGCGGACAGGCCCTGGGCAACGGCGCCGGAGCGCTCCAGAGCGGCTTTGTCGATCAACAGGATTTTCAGATCGGGGGCGAACTTGTTGGCCCAGACAACGGCTTCCACGGCGGCGCCGCAGTTGCCCATTCCGCCGCCAACAAGCAAAATATCAACGTCATGTTCAAGAACTTCGGGCTCGGCCAGGGCCAGTCCTTTGGGTTTCTCCTTCACAGGAATCTGAGGCATGATATCTTCTCCTTACGAAATCTAAGTGAATGTATGACGTATCTCAGCAACAACCCTAGCGATTGGCGCCGGGTTCACAAACAGTGTCGGCCCAGCACTGGGTCATGTCGCTATCAGAAACATCGAACTTTTTGCCCAGGGCTTCCTTGGGAGTTTTCAGAGCCGTCTCGGTGAACAGCAGTTCGTCTTCGATGTTGGCGGGTTCGGGCTTGCCTTCGAAAGGCTTGATCGAACCTTCCGCAGTGGTGCGGATGGGGAATTTGAAGCGTTTCACGTTGCCATTACGGAATTTAATGGTCCACATGATGTCTTCAGAACCGCGAAGAGGGATGCTGGTGCCGCCCATGGGTGCGAAGTCGGCATAAGGACGAGCGGTGATAGCGCCTTGAGGGCAGATTTTGATGCAGGAGTAGCACTCCCAGCACGCATCCGGTTCCTGGTTGTAAGCCTTCATCTCGTCAGGATCAAGAATCATCAGGTCATTGGGGCAGATGTACATGCAAGCGGTCTTCTCACCACCCTTGCAGCCATCGCACTTTTCGGGATCAACATAAGTCGGCATACCTAATCCTCCACACAATTGCGGTTAACGGTTTGAACAACAACCTAACAAACAAAAAGTGATGCTTTGTCGCCTCACTCTAAGTTAATGAAAAAAAGCAGGGATAAGGAGCAGTCCCTGCTTTTTTTGCAAAATTAACAGCTATCGGTCGCACTTCCTGCAAAAATGACATCGTCGCGCCGCCATGCGGCGCGCCAGCCATGATCGCCTTGGGGAGCGGCAATTGAGTTGCCCTGCTGGCCTCGCAGACCGGAAACACTTTGCGCATGGGACCCCAGTCCTTGCCGCATAACGTTATCTCTCCCGTTTGACACGATAGCCTTTCTTCACGGAATGAAAACTAACTCGTAACCTTGCTTGTGATAGAATTAACAAGCACCCCAGTGCATGTCAACAATTCTTTGTCCGTCTCTGCGACTTAATCAAAAGATTGTTCTTTTCGGCGCAATCAACGAGATGTCGAGAATCTTTGGCTCCTATACCCTGATTCTCGCCGGGATGCAAGCTTCTGGGCCAAAGATTTGATCCCTTAACATCATTATATTACCCACTAGTTAGCTGTAGCATATATTACCTTTTTTGTCGGTTTTCTCCGGGAGGTGGCGAGCGGGGCGCAGGCCTTGCTTTTTTGGAATGAAGATTCACGCCCGGCGTGTCGCATCGACAAACGCGGTTCGCTTCCACCTGGGTAATGCAGGTTGATTTGATAGTGTTTTGATTTCATTGCTTCTTTTTGTGTTATGCGCTTTATGTGCGCTTGTTTTTCCCTCCTGTTTTTATGAAAAAATTGTAAAAAAGTTCTTTTGTTCTCATATATGCTTGACAGCGTGTCCATTTTTTCACTAGACCGAACTGGTAAATTTCTTGCTTCTTTGTGGTCATCAGCATGCCACGGGTGGGAGTGCATCCCTGGCAGTGTGTCCACGTATGTGTAGTTTGTCATTGGTAACCACGTAACAAAATGCTTCAAGGAGACATCTCATGTCGAAACTGGTTCCCCCCCATGGTGGTAAAGGCCTCGTTTGCTGCCTGCTCGAAGGCGCGGCCCTGGAAGAAGAAAAGAAAAAAGCTGCTGGCCTGAAAAAGATCCAGATTACGGCTCAGGAAAAGGGCGATCTCATTATGATGGGTATCGGCGGTTTCAGCCCTTTGAACGGCTTTATGAGCAAGGCCGATTGGAAGAGCGTTTGTGAAAATTTCACGCTGGCCGACGGTACCTTCTGGCCCGTTCCCGTCATGCTGTCTTGCACCGCTGAAGAAGCCGGCGCCATTGCTCTCGGCGATGAAATCGCCCTGGAACGCGACGGTGAATTTTTCGCCACCATGAAGGTTGAAGAAAAATTTGAGATGTCTGAAGCGGATAAAAAGTGGGAGTCTGAGCTCGTTTACAAGGGCTCTGGCGAAGATTCCGCTGACGACAAGTTCTGGGAAGTTGCGCTTGAAGACCACCCCGGCGTGAAGATGGTCATGGCCCGCAAGGAATACTGCCTGGCCGGTCCCGTAAAAGTGCTTTCCGAGGGGAACTACCCCACCAAGTACGAAGGCGTTTACCTGCGCCCCGCGGAAACCCGCAAGATTTTCGACGAGCGCGGCTGGACCAATGTCGCCGCTCTGCAGTTGCGCAACCCCATGCACCGTTCCCACGAATTCCTCTGCAAAATCGCGGTGGAAGTATGTGACGGCGTCATCATTCACTCCTTGATCGGCAATCTGAAGCCCGGCGACATTCCCGCTGAAGTCCGCGTGAAATGCATCGACACCCTGGTGAAAGACTACTTCGTTGAGAAGAACGTCGTCCAGGGCGGCTATCCTCTCGACATGCGTTACGCCGGTCCCCGCGAAGCCCTGTTGCACGCCACGTTCCGTCAGAACTACGGCGTCAACAACATGATCATCGGCCGCGACCACGCCGGTGTTGGCGACTTCTACGGCATGTTCGAGGCTCAGGAAATCTTCGACAGGATTCCTTACATCGGCGAAGAGTGCCCGGATCCCGGCAAGGCGTTGCTCTGCAAGCCCCTGAAGATTGACTGGACCTTCTACTGCTTCAAGTGCGACGGCATGGCTTCCATGCGTACATGCCCCCACACCAAGGAAGACCGTGTCATTCTCTCCGGCACCAAGCTGCGCAAAATGCTCTCCGAGGGCGGCGATGTGCCCGATCACTTTGGCCGCGACGAAGTTTTGACCATCCTGCGCGAGTACTACGAAGGCCTCACCGAGAAGGTCGAAATCAAGATGCAGAAAGCCGCTTCCGGTACCGAGATGAAATAGATTTCCTTTCTGGGGAATCAATCGATTGCAAAAGGGCGCGAAAGCGCCCTTTTGCATTGGGCATGGGCTGCGATATCATGGGTCCGCAAAGTATTGCCCAGCAGGACCGGCGCGTGTTGGTCGTGATGCACGAGCTGGTTACAATACAATCGCATTACTGAGCTTCCGGATTTTTTCGGCACGTACGAGACCAATGCCTTTTAGCGACGAGCGTCATCAATACTACTGATACATAGCCGACCTACACACAACTACCTCAGTCATATTCAAACACGCACTATCATCACAGTAACTTATACACCTCACAACATCCGTACTCGTGATGTCGGCTCGCATGATATCGGCCTCTTCGCCGTTATGGGCTTGCACAGCTAACGCTGTTGTTTCAATGCATGCATGGCAGTCCTTTCCCCGTCCTTATCCGGATCACGCAAGCGCCACAAGAATGGCCTGCGGCTCCCCGCAGCGAGGAATGGGAAGCTCGGGCCGGAAAACTGCCATGGCGAAATGTATGGTGAAGTGACCTCTGCGGTATACGGGGGAGGCTCCGGAGCATGTTGGTGAGGAAAACAGGACCGGGGCATTTTTCTTTGTTTTCCAAATGGTCCGGTGACTCCGGATCTGTTGCGATTGCGGGCTTCCACGATACTGGGGTTTGTGGAGTTCCGGACAAAGTCGCGTGGCATGAGGTTTGTATGAATGGCAGCGCTACTGCACGCTGCGGCGCTGCGGCCTGTGGTCTGACTGGCTGTTGGTGCGGGCCGGAGTTCGGGCCGGCACCTTGTATCACCTGCGGATTGACATGGGATGGTATCGCAAGGTGTTTGAAGGGAGAAGGCGAGCGCCGGAGCGCCCCCGCGCAAGTAGGCGCTCCGGCGGTGTGGAGGAGTCCCCAGGCGAGTGGGCGAGGCCGCCCTGAAGTGCGTGGGGCATGAGGATGCCTTTGAATCACGGAGTCGGGATGCTGCCGGGTATGCCGTTGCGGCAGCGTCGGGCGCACAGCTCGATTGCCGGGCCCGATTTGATCGTGCTCCGTGTACAAGGTCGTAGACGTTGTGGATCTGATCACACAGGAAGATACACGCCAGCCAAAGTCGAAAGAGCGTGCGCTCATGGTTCGGATGCCCGGGAAGGGAGTGTTCTCGGGGTGTGAGTTGGTCATCCGAACCACAGGCGCACGTGAGAAAAAAGCATGAAATATTATGTAATTGAATGAAACGGCTGAACGGCGGAACAATGTCTCCACTGCGGCGAAACCTGGTCCCTTGTTGAATGGCAGCGGCGAGCGCTCCTTACTCTCCAAAGGGGGAGGCGTATGGCCATGCTTGCCGCCTTCAGGATGAAGCAGTGAGTTTTCCCCCTGGACGCATAATGCGGTTGCAACCCGGCGAGGGTTTTTTGTCGGGCCAGTCATGGGTGTGTTGTGGGCACCGGTGCGTTGCACGCAAGCGCCCAGGGGGAATGTGCCGTGTGGTCCCACGGGGAGCATGTCGCAAGTGCTGCTGTGCGAGTGGCAGGTTCGCTCCCTGGTTAGTATGCACGGGACCTGTGCGTATAAAACGCCCTGTGTCTCGGTGGGGTAATCCGAAGAAGGGGCGCAGTTTTCATGAGTCGATGCGGGCGGACGGCATCCGTGTGTCCTGATTGTCCGCATGGACTGCGTAATGGAACGCATAAAATTTTTCCCCGCCCGTGCAGCACGCCATGTAGGCGTGCTGCGGGGGTCGGCGGCAACGGTTGTGCGCATTGACCCTTTGCGCCCACTGAAAGTAACGGGTGTGAGGTCGTGTTTCAGGGAGGGGCCTGTGAGGCACGGTAACGTAGCGCCAGGGGTGCGCGATGTGACGCCCGGAAAACATGTTCCGGATGCACTGTTAGGACAGTGCTTGGGGGGGCGGATGGCTATCCGTACCGGAAATGTGGTGGGGAAGCTGCTGTGTGAGGGGGTACAGGCTTTGGTGCTGCGACTGATTCCGAGCGTTACGAATCCGTTGCTTGGGGAAATTTGTTCCGCGAACGAGATGTAGCCATTGAACAATATGCCATAAAACAATGGCAAGGAGCATTCCGGCGAAACGTGCCGCCCAGGCGGGGGGATGACGGCGGCCAACCTGGTGCCGTCATGGCTGCGGCGCAGCGTGCTTTGGCAGGGCTTGTCGTTTCGTTCGGACTGTTGTCGCATGGTTACATTACTCAATCTATGGGAAATGTCATATTTGTGTAAAAAACAACTCATTGCGTCTATGGTTATAAACTGTGATGCCGTTTCCGCGTCCGGGCATCGACCACGGGTGGACTTTATGTTTCCTTACCCCATAGGTCAAGTCATATTTTGAGATAAAAAAAATCAAAGGTCGGCGAGGGTCGTCTCTTCCAGTTTTTCTGTAATGCTTTTACGGATATCCTTAAAAATACTCAGCAGTTCAGTTTCTTTCTCAATAGGCGTGGATTCGTAAAAAAGAACGCTTGCGGAACCGGTGGGGGCCAGGGGGCCATCAAACAAACGGATAATTTCAGCCAGGGTTATTTGATCCGGCGCCTTAGCGAGGCAGTACCCGCCTCCTTGTCCTTTGAGGCTGCGCAGGTAGGAAGCACGCTTTAGGGTAAGGAGGATTTGTTCAAGATATTTTGGCGGTATAGACTGCTCCTGCGCAATGGTGCGCACAGGAACATAGACGCCGACCCCGAGCCTTTTCAGATAGATAAGAGCCAGCAACGCATATTCGCTTCTGAAGGAAAGTTTCATAATTTCGCCAAGTAGTATATATTTTGAATACTACCCTCCTTTCCTCTTTTTTGTAGCCAGTAACGAAAAATTACTCAAGGCGTTTTTTACATAAAGGCGATCAATGTGCATATTGGACTTGCGCTTTACGCCAGAGGGGGCTAAGCGCAAGCTGCTTCCGCATTGCCCTCGGATTGTTGAATCCCATGCGGAGCGCTGTCCGTGGCCCGAATCCCGTATCGTAATGAACTGTGAGCCCGTGATCATCCGGCGTCTCGCCCCTGCGGCGAGGCGAACACGCCTTGTTGCCCTTGCCTAAGTCGGCGTTTGCAGTTATAGAAAGTATTTTTGTATTCTCGAGAAGCCATGTCCAAACAAAGTACACCCCGCCATGAATTGGCCCGCGCGCTGCGCGAAATCGATAAGGAACTCACCGGGCTTATCGCCCGTCGTGCTGTCCTGTTAACCGAGATCAAACCCGTCAACCCCACGCAGGCCATGCGCAGGCAATGGCAAGAACTGGAACGGGAACTCTGGCAGTTGTGGGAGCAGGAAGCCCAGGCCTGCCGCAGTGACGTACGCGGTTGGCGCAAACTTTTTTCCCAGGCGCAGGAATTGACGGCCGCCGCGGATCCGGAAGAGGCGTCGCGCGCCTATACCCTGTCGCCGCGGCAGGAACCGTCCCGCATAGACATGCGGGGCGCCGGATGCACCTTGTGCGCCCGGCTGTGGGCCTGTCTGGCCGCGCAGGTGAAAACGCCCTTCACGGTGCCGCGCATCGTGCGCAACGATCTTCTGGTGGAGTTCGTCAAGGCTTTGAATCAGGCCGGGGCCTCGCTGTTTTGGGATGCATCCGGTCTGCACAGCAGAGGTCAGTCGCTGGCTTCGTTCGGTGAAGGAGTCGTCTTTGCCGGAGAGGACCGGTTCAATCTGCTGTTGTTGATCGCCAGTTGTCTTGGGCGTGCCGGAGCCGCGCGCTTCACGGGCGGCGCCGGCCTGAAGCTGGAGGACTTTTCAGGGCTGCGCAGCTTTCTGCCCCAGCTTGGCGCGCGCATGGCGTTTATGCATCCCGGTTCGAGCAGCGTGCCGTTCCGGCTCGAGTGTTCGGGTGTGTTGCCGGAAGAGGTGCGCCTGCCGCATGATATGGAGCCGGATTTTGCCGCGTTGTTTGCCCTGGCCCTTTGCGTGTGCGCACACAGTTACGGCAGCCGCTTCACCCTGAAGTGGGATGCGCCTCTGGAGGCGCATGTGTCGCCGCTTGTGGCTACGGGGGTGCACATACTCGAATCCTGCGGCATCCGCGCAACCCTGCAGGAGGGCGCCTGCACGGTGTTCGGTGGGGAGCTCGCCCTTCCCGAACAGCCGCTGCTGCCTTTGGATCCATTCGTTTCCATGGCGTTTTTGGCTGTGCCGTATTTTATCGGCGGCATTGCCGTACTCCATGGCGTGTGGCCTCGGGAGTTGCCCCAATGGCGCGGCGTGGCTTCCTTTTTGGAGGCTGCCGGGCTGCGGTTCGAGGTCGAGGGAGGCGAAGTGCGTTGTTCCGCGCGTCAGACGGAAGGTTTTCACGAGTTGCCCCTCGAAGAGGGGGGCCATGCCTTGCCGTTAGCCCTGGTTGTCTGCGCATGTCAGGCCCAGCGCAGCGGCCGGGAGGTGCGGTTGCGACTCCCTGGAGTGTCTGAGCGGGAGCTTGAGCCGAGCAATGAGTTGATGGGATTGCTCGGGATTGATGCCGTATGGGACGAGGGGGGGTATGTCCTGCGCCGGGGCGCCATGGCAACGACTGGCGCCGAAGCGTTTGTCGCGCCGGATGCCCGCTGGTGCGTGGCCGCCTCCCTGGCGTCATTTTGCAAGCCAGGGCTGCAGCTTGCCAATCCGGGACAAGTAGCTGAACTTTTGCCCCATTTTTGGCAGTTGTTCAACGCATTGCCGGATCCGGGACCGGATGCGGCGACCTTACGCAGGTCGCCGGTAAAGGAGGAGACGAATGGAAAAAAACGCCGCCGTCTCATTGTCCGAAGTTGAGGACATCGGTGCGATAGAAGAGCGGATGCAAGGTTTTATCGGGCAACGGGAAGCCGTGATGCAGCAAATCCGGGAGTTGCGCGCATCCGAATGCCGTGACGCGGGAAAGCATTGCGCCCATGAGATTTTCATGTTGCAGCAGGAGAAACTGCGTCTCGATACTGAAATCGACATCTGTGAGAAAAAGATTCGAAGAATTAAATATTTTGCCGATATGTAGCTGTGCGGCGCGCATATCTCAAGGAGTGAGGAGTTCATGCCCAAGAATCTGACCCAGAAGATTATCGCCGAACATTTGGTCCATGGCGAAATGACCCCAGGCAGCGAAATCGGGTTGCGCATTGACCAAACCCTGACGCAGGACGCCACCGGCACCATGGCCTATCTCCAGTTTGAGGCCCTAGGCGTCGACCGTGTGCAAACAGAGCTTTCCGTGAGCTATGTGGATCACAACACCTTGCAGATGGGTTTCCGCAATCCCGAAGACCATCGCTACCTGCGCACCGTGGCGCGGAAATACGGGCTGGTCTTTTCGCCCCCAGGTTTGGGCATCTGCCATCAACTCCACCTGGAAAATTTCGCCAAACCCGGGCGCACGCTCATAGGGTCCGACAGCCACACCCCCACGGCCGGGGGCATGGGCTCTCTGGCCATGGGCGCCGGAGGGCTTTCCGTTGCCCTGGCCATGGCCGGCGAACCTTACGTGATCAGCATGCCCAAGGTCCTGCGCGTCTGGCTCGAAGGCAAGCTCACGGGCTGGGCCGGAGCCAAGGACGTTATCCTCTATGTATTGGGCCAGCTCGGAGTGAAAGGGGGCGTGGGCAAGGTGTTGGAATACGCGGGCCCCGGCGTGGCCGCCCTGAGTGTTCCCGAACGGGCGACCATCACGAATATGGGCGCCGAACTTGGCGCGACCACTTCGATATTTCCCAGCGACGAGAGAACGCATTCCTTTTTGCGCAGCATGCACCGCGCTGAGGATTACGCACCCCTGGCTGCGGATGACGACGCGACGTATGACGAGGAGCTGCGTGTGGATCTCAGCTCGTTGCAGCCCATGGCCGCTTGCCCGCATATGCCGGACAAAGTGGTGCCAGTGGCGGAACTGCACGGTCTGAGGGTGGACCAGGTGTGCATCGGTTCCTGCACCAATTCCTCATTTGAGGATTTGGCCTTGGTGACGGAGATCATCAAGGGCAAGACGGCTGATTACGACGTGGACTTCATGATCGCTCCCGGCTCCAAACAAGTTTTGAAATTATTGTCCGACGAGGGCTATCTGAGCTTTTTACTGGAGTCCGGCGCGCGGATCCTGGAATGCGCCTGCGGTCCCTGCATCGGAATGGGGGGCTCGCCAGTGAGCCAGGGCGTGAGCGTGCGCACATTCAACCGCAATTTCGAGGGCCGCAGCGGCACCAAGGACGCTCAAGTGTATCTGGTCAGTCCCCAGACCGCAGTGCAGGCCGCGATATGGGGCGCGTTCGTGAACCCGGAAGAATGGGGCGGTTTTTATCTCATGAAGCCGGAATTGCCCAGAAATACCCCGAATATCGCCCATTTGTTCCAGTTCCCCCCCGAGCCGGGAACACCGGAATACGAATTGGCCGAAGTGGTGCGCGGCGAGAACATCGTCCCCTTGAAACGGTTCGCGGAGTTGCCGCAAACACTGCGGGGGCAGGTTGTGCTCAAGGTCGGCGACGACATCACCACGGATCACATATTGCCGGCCGGAGCGGCCATTACCGCCTTGCGCTCCAACATCCCCGCCATCAGCGAGTATATTTTCAGCCGGGTGGACGAAGGTTTCGTTACTCGGATCAGAGAAGCGGGAGGGGGCATGATCCTGGCCGGTGAGAATTACGGTCAGGGCTCCAGCCGCGAACATGCGGCCCTGGGGCCGCGGCATCTCGGCGTGAGCGCTGTGCTGGCCAAGAGTTTTGCCCGTATCCACAGAGCGAATCTCATCAATTTCGGCATCCTGCCCTTGCTTCTGGTTGAAAAGGCTGATTACGACCGCCTGCAGCAAGGCGCGGCCTTGTCGCTCGAAACCGGCGCGATCTCTGCCGGCGGGACGGTGCAGGCCACAGTTGAGGGGCAGGGTCCCGTTGCCTTGACCAATGATTTGACGGAACAGGAACTGGAAATCATCCGGGCCGGAGGGTTGTTGAACCATGTGCGCTCCAAACGGCGCGGATAAACAGCGGCATTACTGCTGCCAAAGCGGAGATTTCTCCCATGCTTGAATCGATACGCAGAAGCGCTGAATCCTGGGGCGTGAAAATACTTTTTGGCCTGATTATCCTGGTCTTCGTGTTTTGGGGGGTGGGATCGTATCAGGGCAACAAGGCCCAGGTCATAGCAACGGTCAACGAACGTCCGATTCTTATTCAGGATTTCGTACAGACCCTGAACCGTACCATGGACGATATACGCCGCCGCAATCCTACGGCGAGCAGCGAGGATTTGAAGGCTTTGGGCATCAAGCCGCAAATCTTGTCGCAGATGATCAACGACGAATTATTGCGCGAGGAAGCCGCACGTCTGCACATTACTGCCTCGCCCCTGGAGATTGCGCAGCAGATCCGCTCCTACCAGGTTTTTTACAACGAAGAGGGCGCGTTCGACTCCAGCCGCTACCGTACTATCCTGGCAAGCCAGAACATGAGTCCCGCCCAGTTCGAGGAAAGTATCCGGGCCGGTATCATTACGCAGAAATTGCGGCAGTTCGTCACGTTGCCCGCCGTTGTGGACGATCAGGAGGCCAAGGATCTTTTCCGCTACTCCGGCGAACAACGCTCCATTGACTATGTGTATGTGAAAGCTGAAACCTATACCGCATCCATAACACCCAGTCAGGAGCAGATAGAGGCGTTTTATGAGAAAAACAAGGACGCCTACAAGCTGCCGGTGCGTCTCGAGCTTGCCTATCTCGATTTTTCGCCCGATGCCCTTGTTTCCAAGGTTTCGGTGAGTCCGGAAGAGATTGAGGCCTATTATCAGGCCAACAAGAATGGCTATGTCGAACCCGAGAAAGTGCACGGGCGCCATATCCTGATTCGCGTGCCCGACAACGCCGCACCTGCCGAGGACGAAGCCGCCAAGGCGAAAATCGTCGAGATTATTGAAAAGGTAAATAACGGCGCCGAGTTCGCCGCCTTGGCCAAGGAACTGTCCGACGATCCTACCCGCGATCAGGGCGGTGATCTCGGATGGGTTGAACGCGGCGAGATGGTGGACAGCTTTGAGGAGCAGTTGTTCAATACCGCTCCCGGCAAGTTGAGCGAACCCGTACGCACGCCTTTCGGCTGGCATGTCATCCTTGTTGAGGAGCGTAAGGACGCGGTGCAGCAACCCCTTGACGCCGTTCGCGACGAAATCAGGAAGCTCATAGCCGTCAGCAAGGCCGCTGATACGCTCACCGATTCTCTGGATCAGGCCCTGGAGCAGGTTATCGGCGGTGAATCCATGGAAAAGGTGGCGGCATCCTTGTCTTTGGAATTGAAGAAGACCGATCTCATTTCCATGCGCCAGGCCGGAAAACAACTTGCCTTGGACGATGCGTCGTTGGAGCGGCTTTTTTCCATGCAGCAGGGCGTGGTGACCGACACCCCCCTGGCCACGGACAAAGGCTACATGCTCGCTGAAGTCCTTTCCGTGAAGCCTGAGGAATATCAGCCGTTGGACGCTGTGCGTGATAAGGTTGTCCTGGCCGTCACCAATCAAATCGCCATGGAAAAAGCCAAGAAGCAAGCCGAAGACCTGGCCAAGGCCACGCAAAATGGAGGATTGCCCGCTGACGCCGCCGCTGGGCTGAAGTCCTCCGAGCCCTTTGGTCGCCAGGGGTTTATTCAGGGGCTGGGACAAAATCCGGAACTCGCCGAAGCGGTTTTTTCCAGCGTACAGGGCGACTGGCTGCCGCAGCCGTACGAGATGGGCGAGGGCTATATCGTGGCCAAGGTTGCCGGGATCACTCCTCCTCCTGACGCCCAATGGGAGAGCGACAAGGCTCAATGGTTTAGCTTCTTGCAACAGGGGCGTGAAAACGAATTGTATAAAGCCTATATCGATAACTTGCGGCAGCAGGCGAAAATCGAAATAGTGAGCCCGGATTTGTTGCAATAACGTTATCCGGTGTTGAAGAAAACAATCGCGGCGTCGGGAATGAGTCCTGACGCCGCGATTTTGTTTCGTTGACCGGGAGATTCGGTAAATTCGGGAGTTTTTTGCGAGAGGGGAAAACAGCGCTGCTATCTTCATCCCTAGAGCCGTTGACGATTGAAATGCTCTAGCGCATTTTCGCCTTGAAACAAGGCTCCCCCCTGAAACAATTTCCAATTGTTCCAGAGAAATGCATAAGAGCATCTAGCGCTTTTCAGGCGTGAGATGCTCTAGCACGCCGGCGCAAGCGGCAGAGATATATGAAAGCTGGCGCATTGATTAAGGGTGCTGCTGCATGCGATATTGCCCCCATGCAGTTCGATGATGCGTTTGGTCAGCGGGAGGCCGAGCCCTAATCCGCCATATTCAGCGGCCACGTCGGGTTCTTGGTAGAACGGTTCGAAAATGCACTCCATAACTGTGGGGTCGATGCCTCGGCCGTTGTCCGTGATGACGATATGCGTGTGCTCCGCTTCCTTAGTGGCCTGGATGTAGGCACGGCATTGGGAGCGGGCGAATTTGGCCGCATTGTGCAGGAGATGGAATAAGGCATCGGTCAGCAATGCGGGATCCGCGCGTACCGAATCATATTCTTCCGGAATTTCGAGGACCAGTTCCATATCCGTGGTGGGAAAGCACTCCGCGACACGCTTCTTTGCGGCAGCAATGGCGTTGCATAGTGAGCACTGCGTCGTTTCGATAGTCTTTAGTTTGACGATTTCACTATATTGATGGAGTACTTTTAAGACGTGCTGAATACGGCAACACGCCATTTTCACGTCCAGCATCGAGTAGATATCCGCAATGGGCGTGTCACCCAATACTTCCGTCAGGCTGTTGATGAACGAAGCCGGTTTGTTAAGTTCGTAATGCAGCGTAGAGCAAATGGTGTACAACATGGAATCCCAATCATTGACTGTTTTTTTATCCTGAAAGAAAAACATGAATCCGCCGGACTCCAGTCTGCGGCACGATGCTGTCAGTTGCAAAGAGTTTCTGGCTCCTGTTCGGGGAGTTATGGAGAAATCGCAGGTTCTGGTTTTTGTTTTGCGCGAGTTATTGAGCATCTCCTCCACAACAGTGTGCAGTGCGGGAGATTTGACGATTTTACAGAGATGCTTGCCTTTGTATCGCGAGGGATAGGTTTGGAAGATTCTACCGAACTCTTTGTTGGCTTCCATTATAGCGAGATAATCGTCCGTGTTCGCATAGGCGACATGTATTTTTTCCATGAGGATGGAAATCCGCTCCATGCTGTTCGCATGCATGGGATCGCTCAATGCGGGCAATGTCGCGCTGGCGTTGATCCTCCCCTGAAATTGAAATGGAGGTGAACTGTATTTATCGGACATGATCCGTCTCCTGATGTGCAGGGATTGTGGAAAAATGTTGTATAGAATTATATATATAAATAATTTAGCAAAATATTGATCCCAATGTCAAGAGCTGGGCGTAGTGGTGCGAATTGCGAAACTCAAGCCTCTGCGTTCGTGAAGATGACCGTTTTCTTAATTGGCTAAATTAAGAGGGTTATATCAACATAAATTGCATCAATGCAACTAGTATATAATTTTTTTTGATCACATGAATTGAAAATAGTCCGGGTTGTCGTGTGATTGTGAAAAGTAATAATAAATATCAATCAATTTTTAGAATTGAATTTACTATTTTAATATAGTATTATTTATGTTTCGTGAAGAGCGGAGAGTCTGTATGTATGATATGTTTGATGTGATATCTCGGTTGGTTGCGAATGCGTCTTATTGCGGTCCGTGCCGGGTGAAGCTCTTCCATAGCCCGGCGCACGAGTCTAATTGTTGCAATCCTGTTTTAAATCGATCAGGAGGACTCGAGGAGGGAGCTACACAGGAGACGCTTTGCCGCTAATGGAGTTGACAGACGGTCTGCTTCTTCAGCAATGTTGCGGCGAAAAAAGAGGGCATGTGAACCGGTAAACGGCGCCGCACCCGTCTGCCGGCGCGTCTATCGAAAAGGATCCTTCCGAACCCCTACAACTTATTATTGGATGTGGTTATTTCCTTTACTCCGAAAGTGCCTTCGGGGGGAAACCTTTCTGTAGAAAGGTTCTCCCCCCGAACTCCCCTTCCAAAGACTTGGCTTATAATAACATGATGTTATATGAAAAGTTCTGGAAAGGGGAGCCCGAGGGGAAGAACCTCTTTCAAGAACTTCAGCCCTTGGGCGCGGTTGTATCGCCCATTAGGGATGAAGATAGCAGCGCTGGTTTTCCCATCGGAAAAACAAGTCATTCCCACATTGCGGAGTTAAGGACATAGCCAACTTCTTGGAATAACATGGTGATGGGTCGGCTTTTTTGTCCTGAAACACGGCTTTTCAAAACGGTCTTCGGGGGCCAACGGGGGCGTTCCCCCTGGAGGTGATCGCGACGGAGCCCCCCACCTGTTTAGTTTTCGATCACTTTGCCTTAAAAATGTGGAGCGGCAATGAGTAAGGTTGAAATTCATGAAGATAAGGAATGCATTCTCTGCGGCAGATGCCTTGAGGTCTGTCCGTTGTTTACCGTCAGCCGCTGTGAGGAATTGAGCCCCAGGGCCAAGCATCAACTGGCCGTCGCGGCGAGAGACGGGCAATTACCCATTGCTTCGGCCAAGCATCTCGCTTCCGTTTGTCTCGGGTGCGGTCGTTGTGAGACCGTCTGCTCCCAAGGCCTGTACACGCCGGATGTGGTGGCCGCCCTGCGTGCTGCGCAATCCGGCATGCAGGAGTGGATTTGGAAAACGTGGATAATGCGGGGGGAGGCGCTGTGGCCGGCCTTGGCGAGATTGGCGCGGTACGCCCCAAGCCGGTATGCGCCCAAAAAAAATTTCGTGCTCAATGCGCGCGCCATGCGCCCCAGGCGGCGCATCGATCCGTGGGTGACAGTCCACGAGGGGGCGCAGGAGCGGGAGCAAGACGTGCCTGTCGCCATATTTCCCGGCTGCCTGGCCTCTCGGGTACGCACGGATTGGGTGGAGAAAGCGGATTTGCTGTTGCGCCGCAGCGGCGCGAATCTTGTGCCAAGCATGCCGGAATGGGACTGTTGCGGCATAACGTTGGGGCATGCGGGATTGCATGAGGCAGAGCAAACGGTGCGCGAGAGGAACCTTGCATCCTGGCGGGCCGCGGGCCGGCCCAGGGTGGTTGTCTTTTGCGCCACGTGCCATCATGGCTTGTTGGGGTATGCGCGGGACTCATCGGTTGATTGGGAGCCGGGCGAACAACAACGCTGGGAGCGTAGTATCCTGCCGCTTTCGTCCTTATTGGCCGGCCTGCGTTTTTCCACACACGGCAAGACTCCTGACCGCTTGTTGTATCATCGGCCCTGTCATGGCCCCCATGGTTTCGGAAGCGCTGCGGGAAACGATCCGGATCAGGCTTTACTGCGCCGTATCGCGGGCGATGCTTTGTCCGTTCCGGCACAGGGGCAGTGTTGCGGCATGGGGGGGGTGATGCAGCTTGGCGCCCTGGACATGTCACGCGCCGTGGCGGCTTCATGTTGGGAACGGCACGGGGCGCGGCCCGGAGATCAATTGGTCACGGGATGCTCGGGATGCGTCATACAGCTTGGGGCTTCGGCTCCCGATGCCGTGGATGTGGGGCATTGGCTGGACGTCATCCGCCTGCCGTAAAGCGTGAGGCCCGGCTGGCGGCGTGAGTTGACGTTTGCCACGCAGCGATGCAATTTTCCCACGGGGGCGTTTCCTTGCATCGACAAGCCGGAGAACATAAGCTAAAAACATAGGTGATTGAAGAGAGTATGGAATGTAACCTGCCATGCCGTCATGGGCTGTGCAGCGCTTAATTATTGGGAGGCACCAAACCATGTTCCATCGTATGTTATTTGTCTGCGGAGTGTGCTTGTTACTTCTCGTGCACGCCGGGTATTGTTTTGCCAATGTGGATGCCGATGCGAACGCGGCCGTTACCGCTCATAGTCAAGGCAACCTTGACGAAGCGTTGCGCCTCTATACCAAGGTCATTGACTCCGGCGAGCTTCCGGAAGCGAATCCCGTACTTTTTCTGTCGCATAACAACAGAGGCATGATCTATCAAAGCAAGGGCATGCTCGACGCCGCCCTGGCGGATTATGACCGCGCCTTGGAGCTGAATTCCAGATTCGAGGTCGCGTATTATAATCGAGGACTGCTTTGGGCCGAGAAAGGGGAATATAAAAAGGCGCTTGCCGATTATAACCGGGCCCTGGAACTCAAGCCCGACTACGCCAAAGCCTATTACAACAGGGGGCTGGTCTGGCGCATCCGCCTGCAGTTCAATAACGCGGTGCTCGATTTCACAAAAGCCGTGGAACTTGAGCCCGAGAACGCGCAGGCGTGGTATGCGCGCGGTGTCGCATACGTCAATCTGGCAAAATTGGACGAGGCCATTTCCGACTTCAACAAGGCCATAGAACTTGAACCCGAATTCAGGGAAGCGTATTTGCACCGCGCCGAAGCGTACAATAAGAAGGGAAAACGGGTGGAAGCATCCCGCGACTTCAATAAGGCCAGAGAATTGCGCTGATGAGCGCATGTTCGTCTCAAGCCGCGACGGTGGGCGGCAGCCATATGGTTGGGATTTTGTGAAAAAATATGAGCGCTTCCCAACCGTTGCCAGGTTAGGGCGCTCAACAGTGAATTATGGAGGAAAATTATGCGTAGGGTGATACTTTTTCTTCTTATGGGCTTTTTTTGCGTCAGTCTTGCCGGCGCCTGCTCCTGGGCGGGACGCACCACGGGAAAAGTGGTGAACAATGTCGAGAGGGGCGCTGATAGCTTTGAAAAAAGTTATGACAAGGAGCGCGAAAAAAAGGAATGATTCGTTGCGGCGTGGCTTCGGGGCTCGCATCAACGGCCACGAGGCTCGGTCCCGACGTTTTTTCGGTTCGTATAAGACCCCAAAAAAAGAGCATGTCGACCTTGATCGGTCCACATGCTCTTTTGCGTTTCCTATCCCATGCTCCGTACATCTGGATATGCGAGGGGGAAACCTTTCTTCAGAAAGGTTTCCCCCCGGAAAAACCTAACAAGTCTTTAATCAGT
>CAZFCK010000033.1:0-25982 GCA_964517355.1 uncultured Desulfovibrionaceae bacterium
AACAATTGGAGATTGTTTCAGGGGAGAGCCTTGTTTCAAGGCGAAAATGCGCTAGAAACAGTCTCTGAGCAGTGTAGCCTTGAAACGGGAATGCGTCCGGCGGGGGGGGGCGGCCCCCCAATGTATTCCGTTTGAAACGGTGCGATTCTTTTTGACTCGTTGGCCGTTCCACATGAAGAGGGGGAAAATCCGTTGCCGGATTCTCCCCCTGGAAATGATCTTCTTCCCTGTTACTTCCAGCGGTCTGGAATGACCGAACGAACCGTTGCTGATAACGGCTTTCTATTTGGATAGGCGTTGTCTTACAAAAAAGAGTTGGCTCTTTCCGATTCCTGCACTTCCTCATACTGCTCCGAAGTTGCGATACGTTTTGGTGTGGTTTTTTGAACGCGGACAGGTTCAGCCGATCCCCGCACCAGAGTCAGTTCTTTTTCCACTTCGCAGATATGGTCGTACATGGTTTGCTCTGCCAACTCGCCGTTTTTCGATAAGATGGCGTCGACAATTTTTTGGTGGGCGTCCAAAACATGTTTGGAAAAAGCTCGCCCGGGTTTGAGGTGGTGTTTTACATCCGAAAGCAGATTGTTCACGAAATCAAGAATCAAAACCAAAATTGGATTTCCGGTTTTTTTTGCCAAAAAAACATGAAAGTCGATTTCGGCTTGAGCTCCAACAAGATTTTTCTCCTTTTTGAAGATTTCCTGACAACTTTCATGCAGTAATTCCAATTCGGCTTTGTCTTCATCATTAAAGGATTCCGCGGCATGGCGCGCGAGATACGGTTCAATCACCTTCCGGACTTCAGACAAATCATTAATCGAGACGTTCTGGAAGTGGAGGAAACTGGCCATGCAGTCCCTGGTCGTTTCCATGTCCACTTCAGTGACCACAGGTCCGCCGCCGGCACCGCGGCGGATGTTGATGAGCCCCATTCCCTCAAGAGTGCGCAATGCTTCACGCAAAGTATGTTTACTGACGTTGAATTGAACGACAAGCTCCTTTTCCGGGGGCAATGTCTCACCTGGTTTTAGTTTGCCCAAGAGAATGGCTTCACGAATTTGTTTGATGATATGCGTGGATATCTTGTCCTTTTTCGCCGTTTTAAACATAGTGCACTCTTTTTACTAAGAATTAAGGATTGTCATAAAACATGAACCAGAATAACGGAGCGGATGACGTAAACGGTTTTTAAGAATAACACAAATCATACGAGTGACTCAACTGGTTATGAAATAATATCCGTAAGTGTTTTCTCCATACGACCAATAATTGGCTGTTGAAAATGCTGTTCGATTGCGGGAGGCCATCAGTTGAAATCGCTAACATCCCGCCATCAGTGTGTGAATATGAAAAGGAGTTGAAAAAACACCGCCTCATTTTGATAATAAGCGCCCTGGCTTAATAAAAATGCTTCATATGTAAATGTCCTCCATTAGTGAATTCAGTTTTATAAGGCTTTTCAGAGTTGCAAAACCGATCTCGGAGAGAAGAGTTTAAAAACGCAACTTTCCATTTATATATACTTTGGCAGAAAAAATCAAAGATTGGGCAAAAATAAAAACCTCACAAGAGGCTTGGAAAAAAGGTTTGAATGTTCCACGAGTTGTAAAGAGCCGAGTATCAGAACACGACCTATCGGAAATGTTATTGTGTTTGCTTTAGTCTTTTAAAATCCAGGGATAAGCAATTGAAATACAGCTTCATTGCGTATCAATGAGTTCATGGTCGCTCTTGTCGGACGGCCCACTGCCGCTAAACACGCCTATGTCGATAACGCAACATGATTATTGAACATTACCGTGTTGAACCGGCAGTTGATCGGAAAATTGTAATCGTTATCTTACAAAAAGTTCATAATACCAAATGAGGGCTTTGTGCCGAGTGGCCCGCAAAATCTCTATAGATCAATAATTTAAAATGGATATGTTGCCTGTGGCGAAGACATCGGCTCTGCGCCCCGGTAGCGGTAAGCATTCATATTCCTGATCATCTCTGCTCTAGCGCATTTTCGCCTTGAAATAAGGCTCTCCCCTGAAACAATTTCCAATTGTTCCAGGGAAATGCATAAGAGCATCTAGCGCTTTTCAAGCGTGAGATGCTCTAAACCCTTTCCCCTTATTGCGCTGGAGGCGATCCGCCATCATGGTGGACACGAATTCGTGGCGCCACGTGAGATGAAGGCCGGAATGCGTATGAAAGCATTGTAGCCTGTAGCTGGGGGAGTCGGAGACTGCGCCCCTGATTTTCTCCGGTGACTACGTTCACCCGCGATCTGTTGGTGTTGAAATTCCATGATATATTAGTTCAATATCCTCTTGAAGATCGCCTTGAGCTGCAGGAGGCGGAACAATTCAGAGTTGACCGCTCTGATACGATCACCCTGCCCATGGAGTACGAAGGGGCATCCTCCCGGTTCTTGTCTGAAGTCCACATTCTTCCGATACACACATGGAGATTCTGCGGAAAACGCGGATTTCCCTATGACGCCAAGTCCCTTTGGCCTTGATCGCCTTAAATAAAGTATATATTATAATATTTACTTAATTTAGTCGAGTGGAATATGCGGGTCAGGGGCAGCCTCCGCCTTTGGTGGAAAAGGCACAGAGTATTGAGGGGCTTAGAGTATAAGTTCAATAATTTCATGGCTATGATAAAAATAACCATATATTTAAAAATATGGTTGATTTTATTTTTCAACCCGGTTAAGTCTTGATCAACGCATGTGGCTCTGTGATACGCGCCCCTCTTTTTGGCAATGGTATGAGGCCGTGGTGGGGCATAACGATTCAGCCGGCAGAGGATTGTGGAAAAGATGCGCAGAGGGGCCGGACCTTGATGAGCGGCATGCGTCGAACAAGCCGTTAAGTATCCTGCTGGTGGATGTGATGTTTCAAAGAATGAAGCGGAATTGTTTTATGGGAATCATGCTCGACAATTCAAGATAAAGGAGTGGCACATGATGTCTTCGCGTACATTCATAATGCCGTCGGTTCTGCACGTGGGCGAATACGCAGCCATCAAGACGGGGCCGGAGGCAAAGCGTATCGGCGCGCAACGTGCGCTTATCGTGACTGATAAGAACATTCTGGATACGGGGTGCATTGAACCGGCGCTGACTTCCATGCGGGAATCCGGTCTCGCCATAGAAATGTATGCGGGCGTGGATAGCGAGCCGACACTGCAACATGTCGAGGAAGCCTTGCGCATCGTCAAGGAAAAGAAGTGCGATCTCATCGTGGGGTGCGGTGGGGGCAGTCCCATGGACGTGGCCAAGGCCATCAGCGTTCTGGCGACGAACGGCAATGCCATCCAGGATTTTATGGGGTTCGACAAGATTCCGAACAAGGGCCTGCCCGTATTCGCCATGCCCACGACCGCGGGGACCGGAAGCGAAGCCACCATGATCACCATCATCACGGACACCCTGCGCAACGTGAAAATGCTCATCGGCAGCCCCTTGCTCATGCCGCAGGCCGCTTTTGTGGATTCAACGCTGACGTTGAAGATGCCCAAGGGGCTGACGGCGGCCACGGGCCTTGATGCGTTGACGCACGCCATTGAAGCTTATGTTTCCGTCAAGGCCCAGCCTATGACCGACGTGCTGGCGCTGTCCGCCGTGGGCTTGATCGCCGAGAATCTTCCCATCGCCTGGCGCAATCCCGCGGACCGCGAGGCGCGGGCCAAGACCATGCTGGGCGCGTTGCAGGCGGGAATCGCTTTTTCCAACGCCTCAGTGGCGCTCGTACACGGTATGTCGCGCCCCATAGGCGCCTTGTTCCATGTGGCCCACGGCGTCTCGAACGCGGCGCTGCTCGGCGTTGTCATGGAGTATTCATTGCCGGGGAACATGAGGCGTTATGCGGACATCGCGCGCGCCATGGGCTTGGAGGTCGCGCCCGGCGCCACGGATGAAGAGGTCGCCATGGCCGGTGCGGAAAAGGTCAAGAATCTGATCAAAGAATTGGAAGTGCCGAGCCTCACGCAGCTCGGAGTGACACGCGAGAAGCTTGAACCTGTTGTTGAAAAAATGGCCGCTGATGCGCTGGCGAGCGGGAGCCCGGGCAATAATCCCAAGCAAGCCAGCAAGGAGGAGATCGTCAGTCTCTATTACGCGGCTTTATAAGATATATTGAGGCGTAACCCAAACTTGTCGCTACATTTATACAGACTTGAGGTGTAAAATGAAGAGTGATCACACAACGTATGCAGATTGCAAAAGCGGTTCCGGCGTGAAAAAGCTTCGCTATTGCGTGAACAATGAGTGGCGTGAGTCCGTTACGGACAAATACACGCCCGTCATGAATCCCAGCACGGGGGAGCAGATCGCCGCCGCTCCCGTCTGCACGGTGGATGAAGTCAATGCCGCGGTGCAGGCCGCCAAGGACGCCTATCCGGAGTGGTCGTCCAAGCCTGTGGCTGTGCGGACCCAGCTCCTTTTCAAGTTCAGGGAATTGATCAACAAGCATTTTGATGAACTTTCGGTGATGTGCGCCACCGAGATGGGCAAGAACCTGAACGAATCGCGGGGCGATATCCACAAGGTGTGCGAGGCCTGCGAGGTCGCGGTGAGCGCTCCCATGACCGGGCAAGGCTATTCCTTGATGGAAGCCACCAGAAGCCATGACATCACGCTGTACAGGGAATCCGTGGGCGTGTTTTTGGGCATCGCGCCGTACAATTTCCCGGCCATGATACCCTTCGGCTGGTTTTTGCCTCTGTGCCTGATGGCGGGCAATACCCTGGTGCTCAAGGCTGCGAGCATGGTGCCGCAAACCGGCATGCGCTGCCTGGAACTGCTCATTGAAGCCGGGCTGCCCAAGGGCGTCGTCAACCTTGTGACCTGCAGCCGGGACGAAGTGACCAATTTACTTTCGCATCCGGACATCAGGGGCGTTTCCTTTGTCGGTTCCACCTCCGTCGGCCTGCACGTGTACGGAACGGCCGCGGCCGCCGGAAAGCGCGTGCAGTGCCTGACCGAGGCCAAGAACCATGCCCTGCTGCTGGAGGACGCCCCTCTGGAGTGGTCCGCGCAGCGGGTTATCAATTCCTGTTTCGGCTGCGCAGGTCAGCGCTGCATGGCCCTGCCCGTGGTCGTGGTGCAGGAGTCGGTGGCGGACAAGTTCGTGGAAATCCTGAAGCGTCTTTCTGAAAAGCTCGTCATAGGAGCCGCGTATGATCCGAATACCCAGCTTGGTCCCGTTATCAATGCGAAACACAAGCAGTCGGTTGTCAATTGGATCGACAAAGGGGTTGCAGAAGGCGCCACACTGGTGCTCGACGGGCGGGAGTGCGCGCCCAAGGGCTTTGAAAACGGCTATTTCGTTGGGCCCACCATCTTCGACCACGTAAAACCCGGGATGGAAATCGGCGACAAGGAAATCTTCGGACCCGTGGTGTGCATCAAGCGTGTGAAGGACTTTGAGGAAGGCATCACCTTGATGAACGCCAATCCTTTTGCCAACGGTTCTTCCATTTTCACGACCAAGGGCCATTACGCCCGTGAATTCGCCCGCCGCACGGATGGCGGCATGGTCGGCGTCAACGTCGGCATTCCCGTTCCGCTGGCCTTTTTCCCGTTCAGCGGCAACAAGCGGTCCTTTTTTGGCGATCTGCATGTCCTGGGCCGGGAAGGCTGGGACTTCTATACCCGTACCAAGACCGTGACCACCAAATGGGTTTCCCCCCAGGAATCGGGCAAGGCCCGCGTGAGCACCTGGGAAGGAACCATCAACCGCGAATTGTAATCCTCGAGCACTCCCTCCCATCTGCGGCCGGAGCTTCCGGGACCTCACCCCTCCCTGAAGCTCCGGCAAAAAAAAATGACCATATATTATAAAATATGGTTGACAAGGGGCGGAGCTGAACGTACAAGAGCAAAAACGATGGGTGAAAAGTAAAAAAACGTGTGTGTTAAAAATAGCCATATATTTTAATTTAAGTATAAATTTGGATACGTAGGCATAAAGGAATTTGTTCATGGAAAAAGCTGGATTCGCACACGCTTGCCAGGCGTCGGGTAATCGTTCTCGAGGCATCGCCGCATTACCAGGCGTCGAATAACAACCTAAACCGTGGAGGTCGAAATGGCTGACTTTCTGTGCCCGGCAGTGAATTTCATCGGCAAGGGAACTTTGGACGAAGTGGGGCCGCGTTGCGCCATGTTTGGAAAAAAGGCCCTCATCGTCACGGATAAGTTTATGGCCAGCCAGACTGGCGGCGCCGTGGACAAGGTTAAGGAACGCTTGGACAAATCCGGAGTCGGGTACGCCATGTACGGCGCCGTGGAGCCCAACCCCAGGGTTTCGAATGTGGAAGACGGACTGGCGGTTTTCAAAAAGGAAGGCTGCGACCTTATTGTCACCGTGGGCGGCGGCAGCGCTCATGACTGCGGCAAGGGCATCGGCATCGCGGCCACGCACGAGGGCGATCTTTATGATAATTACGCCGGTATCGAGAAGCTGACCAATGAACTGCCCCCCATCATCAGCGTCAACACCACGGCGGGCACCGGCAGTGAAGTGACGCGCCATTGCGTGCTCACCAACATGGAACGCAAGATCAAGTTCGTCATCGTGAGCTGGCGCAATCTGCCCAAAGTCTCCATCAACGATCCTGAGCTGATGGTGGGCAAACCCGCGGCCCTGACGGCTTCCACAGGCATGGACGCTCTGACCCACGCCGTGGAATGCTACGTGACCCTGGCGGCCAACGAAGCCACGGACGCCGTAGCAATCAGGGCTATCTCCCTTATCAGCAAGTATTTGCGTCGCGCCGTCGCCTACGGCGAGGATATCGAAGCGCGTGAAGGCATGGCCTATGCTTCCCTGCTGGCGGGCATGGCCTTCAACAACGCCGGCCTGGGTTATGTGCACGCCATGGCGCACCAGTTGGGCGGCATGTTGGATATGCCCCATGGTGTGGCCAACGCCATTCTTTTGCCCCATGTGGAGCGCTGGAACCTCATGGTCAATCCCGAGAAGTTCGCGGAGATAGCTGTGGCTATGGGCGAAAATATCGAGGGTCTCGGCAAGATGGAAGCGGCGGAAGCCGCGATCAAAGCCATGGAGCGTCTGTCCTCCGACGTGGGGATTCCCAAGAGCCTGGCCGCACTCGGCGTCAAGGATTCCGACCTTGAGCCCATGGCCAAGCAAGCCCTTTTGGACGGCAACGCCGGTTGTAATCCGCGCAAAGGCGACGTTAACGACATCATCGAACTCTTTAAGGCTGCCATGTAGGCTTGCACTGAAGATTAGAGCATCTCACGCTTGAAAAGCGCTAGATGCTCTTATGCATTTCCCTGGAACAATTGGAAATTATTTCAGGGGAGAGCCTTGTTTCAAGGCGAAAATGCGCTAGATGCCATGATGCTGGGCCGCCCCTCTTCACGTACAGGGGCGGCCCAAGGCAGGGGCAGGCAGGGGGGGCGGAGCCGTCCCTGTACGTGGATGCGGAAAAGGTTGGCGCATACACGCAAGGCGCCAAAGGAGCATGACGATGGATCCGTGGAGCTTGAACGCCATTTTGTTGGCCTTTGGCGGCGGTATGTTCGGCGCCAGTTTGGGAGGATTGTGGTCCTTTTGTCTGTGCGGTTTATTAACGATATTGGGCTGCATCGCGGTGTTGGCCGGAGGCTCGGATTTTTTGCTGCTGCAAGTGGGGCTGGGGCCTGTGTTCGGGCCGCATACGGGCGGTTTTGTGGCTGGAGTGGTCGCAGCCACCTATGCCGCGGGAGTGCGCAAAAACCACCCTACGGGCAACGCCAAAGACATACTTTCCCCACTTGTGGATACATCCTGGGATGTGCTCGTAGTGGGGGGGGTGGCTGCCGTATTCGGGCTGGTGCTCGTCCCTGTTCTTCAACATATTCCCATACTTCGCGATTCGGATATGCTGGCGCTTTCCATCGTCATCAACATCTGGGTCGCGCGCTTGCTGTTTCAAAGGCAGATGCCTTGGGGAGACAAGGAATCCATTAAAAAGTACGGCTGGCTCGGCACAGGCGATTACTCCATATCCTGGGTGGGGTGGATGGCCAGACCGTCGCGCCTGGTGGTTTTGGGCGCGGGCGTGGGGCTCTTGTCCGGCGGCGTGGCCATGGGCTTCCGCCATGCGCTCCTGCCCATGGCGCAGCAGGGCACTGTCAGTGAAGCCGCGGCGTTTGTCGCGCCGTTGATCTTCTGCTGGGGCTTGTCAGCGGCAATGCTCACCATGCTGACTTTTGGGCAGGGAACGATTCAGAAATCACCGGTGACGCATTGCATAGCCATTATGGGCGCCTGGGGATATCTGCAAACGCAATCGCTTGTCGTGGCCATGGTCTTCGGCGTGTGCGCGGCGTTTATCCAGGAATTGACCGCAAGAATGTTCTACAACCACGGCAGTAATCACCTTGATCCCCCGGCAGCGGGCATCGCATTGTCCACTTTGTTGATGCAACTTGCCTTCAAACCTGAATATCTCAATTTTTCTCAATACTTTTAGCAACGGCTGCGCCGTGCCTCACGGTCCGAAACCGTGACGGTTCGCCGGCCACCTTGTGAACATCAGGATATGAGTGCGCGCAACGCACCCATGAACAGTCCTCCTGCGCCCATGCGTCAATAACGCGGTGCATGAAGACGTGCAGGGCAACCGCCCACGATCCTGGGGTGCGACGGCGGAAGCGGTGCGTCCCGGCAACGCAAGAAAAACGGCAAATACGACAAGGTTCGTCTTTCATAAGGATTCCGGCCCGCGGCGGTCGTTGGAAGGAATCAACCTTTAGCAACGAGATGAAGGGGAAAGAAATGATCCAAAAAACGTTAATTGTGAACGGCATTGAGCGGAAACTCATTGTGGACGCCAACGCCAAGCTGTCCGATGTGCTCCGCGAACAGCTGCACCTGTTGGGCGTGAAGGTCGGCTGCGCTTCTGGTCAATGCGGCGCGTGTTCCGTACTCATCGATGGCAAGGTGAAACGCGCCTGCATCACGAAGATGCGCACCATCGACGATTACGCGGCCATCAACACCATCGAGGGGCTGGGCACCAAGGAAAACCTGCACCCCCTGCAAACCTCCTGGGTGGTAAACGGCGGCGCGCAATGCGGTTTCTGCACGCCGGGCTTCATCATGTCGGCCAAGGGGCTTTTGGACGAGAATTCCGATCCTTCGCGGGAAGAAGTGCGCGACTGGTTCCAGAAGCATAAGAACGTGTGCCGCTGCACAGGATACGTGCCCCTGGTCGATGCGGTCATGGATGCGGCCAAGGCCTTGCGCGGGGAAAAAACTCTGCGCCTGGAGCAAAACGTTCCGGCTGACGGCCGCGTGTGGGGATCGAGCTACCCGCGCCCCACAGGTGTGGCCAAAGTCCTTGGCCAGTGGGATTTCGGCGACGATCAGAAATACAATCTCCCTCCGGGAACCCTGCATCTGGCCCTGGTTCACGCCAAGGTCTCCCATGCCAACATCAAGAGTATCGATTATTCGGAAGCTCTGAAGATGCCCGGTGTGGAGCGCGTCGTCACCCACAAGGACATCAAGGGCAAAAACCGGATCAACGGCCTTATCGCCTTCCCCTGGACCAAGGGCGACGGCTGGGAGCGTCCCATCCTTTGTGATGAAAAGGTCTTTCAGTACGGCGACGCCATCGCCATCGTGTGTGCGGATTCCGAGGCAAACGCCCGCGCCGCGGCGGACAAGGTGAAAGTGGAGCTGGAAGTGCTGCCGGCCTATATGAGTGCGCCCGAGGCTATGGCCGAAGACGCCATTGAGATTCACCCCGGCACGCCCAACGTGTATTTCTCCCAGGATCTGATCAAGGGCCAGGACACCAAACCCTATTTTGAGAACAAGGATCTGGTCGTCGCCGAGGGAGAATATTACACCCAGCGCCAGCCCCATTTGCCTGTGGAGCCTGATGTCGGCTTTGCCTACATCAACGACGAGGGCAAATTGGTCATCCATTCCAAATCCATCGGCCTGCATCTGCATATGCTCATGGTCGCCGACGGTCTGGGCGTGAAGCTGGAAGATATGGCCGCCGTGCAGAACCCCGCGGGCGGCACCTTCGGCTACAAGTTCAGCCCGACCATGGAAGCCCTGGTCGGCGCGGCCACCCTGGCCACGGGGCGCCCCTGTCACCTGCATTACGATTACGCGGAACAGATGTACTACACGGGCAAGCGCTCGCCGTTCTTCGTCAAGGGCCGCTACGCCGCCGATAAGAAAACCGGCAAGATCATGGCTGCGGAGAGCGAATGGATTGTCGATCACGGCCCCTATTGCGAGTTCGGCGATCTGTTGACCGCGCGCGGCGCGCATTACTGGTCCGCCGGTTACGGCATCCCCAACCAGCGCGGCGTGGGCAAATGCGTGGCCACGAACCACGCCTGGGGCGCGGCATTCCGTGGTTACGGCTCCCCGGAAATCATGTTCGCCTCCGAGTCCCTGATGGACGAACTGGCCGACAAAATGGGCTGGGACCCGTTGGAACTGCGCTACGCAAACGTCTACCGCAAGGGCGACACCACGCCCACGGGCAATGCTCCGGATTGTTACGGCATGCCTGAGCAGATCGATATCATGCGCCCCAAATACCAGGAAGCCTTGCGCCGGGCGAAGAACAACTCCACGGACGAGGTGAAACGAGGCGTGGGCGTTTCCATCGGTATCTACGGCTGCGGCCTGGACGGGCCGGATTCCTCGGAAGCCGACGTGGAACTGAACGCCGACGGCGGCGTGACGATCTACGATTGTTGGGAAGACCATGGCCAGGGTGCGGATATCGGCGCTCTGGGCACGGCCCACGAAGCCCTGCGCCCCTTGGGCGTGCCCGCGGATAAAATCCGCAACGTCAAGAACGATACCAGCAAAGTGCCGTGCAGCGGGCCCGCGGGGGGCAGCCGCAGCCAGGTCGTCACGGGCAACGCCATCCGCATCGCCTGTGAAAATCTCATTGCCGCCTTGAAAAAGGCCGACGGCACGTACCGCTCGTATGACGAAATGGTCAAGGAAGGGCTCCCCCTGCGCTACAAGGGCTCCTGGACCACTCCCTGCAAGGCCACGGATGAAAAGGCCCAGGGCAATCCCATTTGCGTCTACATGTACGGGGTGTTCATGTCCGAAGTGGCCGTGAACACGAAGACCGGCAAGGTGCAGGTCGAGAAAATGACCCTGGTATCCGACATCGGCAAGATCAACAACAAGCTTGTCGTGGACGGGCAGAACTGGGGCGGCATCGCCCAAGGCATCGGGCTGGCGTTGTCGGAGGATTTTGAAGACATCCAAAAACACTCCTCCATGGCCGGCGCCGGCATCCCCTACATCAAGGACGTACCGGATCAGATGGAATTGATCTATGTGGAAAATCCGCGCGAGTTCGGCCCGTTCGGCGCCGCGGGCATTGGAGAGATGCCCTTGTGCGCACCGCACGCGGCGATCATCAACGCGGTGAAAAACGCATGCGGCGTGCGCATCCGCCAATTGCCGGCATACCCGGAAAAGGTGCTGGCGGGTCTCAAGGCGCTTTCCTGACACAGGTGACGCGCAACGCAGACGCCGCGCGTTGTCGTAATGAGTACATCCTCGGGGGCGCCCGGTAACGGGCGCCCCCAGGCTGAAAACAGCCAAACGTCCAAAGCCGCGACAAGCGGCGGGACGCGAACCAAAGCCGGGAGAACGGCACGTCATTAGCGCATTTTCGCCTTGAAACAAGGCTCTCCCCTGGAACAATTATCAATTGTTCCAGGGAAATGCATAAGAGCATCTAGCGCTTTTCAAGCGTGAGATGCTCTAGACGCGCTGTTCCGAATGATAAAGGAAAGGGAGCGAAAAAATACCTACCGCCGCGCTCCCGCGGCATTCGCCGCACACTCCGCCCTGGCGGGGTCCAACGTGCAACCCAATGCGGGAAGGGCTCTTCCGTCCCGCATTGCTCAGAAACCATCCTTCACTCCATTGACAGGGGTGGGCGCCATGCGTCCACCCCCGTTGTTCATAAGGAGCACCATATGGATAAACGCGAACTGGAAGCCATAGAGAGCCGCTGCACACAGGAGGACATGCCCCTGTGTCAGGCCGCGTGCCCTCTGCGTGTTGACGTGCGCACGTTTATGGCGCGCATGGCGGCGGGTGACGCGGCGGGGGGGAGAAAAATCCTCGAACGCTCCATGCCGCTGGTGAATGTTTTGGCCCGCATCTGCGATCACCCTTGTGAAGAACCATGCCTGCGGGGGCGAAAAGGCGGGGCTCTGGCCATCGGCCGCCTTGAACGTGCCTGTGTGGAAAACAGCCAGGCGGCGGGTCGCTCCATGTTCCTGCCGCGCAAGACCGGGCGCGCGGCCTTGTTGGGCGGGGGGCTCAGCGCCCTGACAACGGCTTTTGACCTCGGGAAAAAAGGGTACGGCGTGACGCTGTATGTGCGGGAGAGGGGCTTGGGGGGGCGCTTGCTCGACATCCCGGAATCAGTGCTGCCTCGCGATGTTCTTGACCGCGAACTTGATAAGATGACGCGCCTGGGCGTTCACGTGGAGATTGTGGAGGCGTTCGACGCCGCCCTGCTGGATGCTGTGCGCACCGAATACGACGCCGTGTATGTGGAATTGAGCGAGACGGGCCTGGCGGGGATGTTTCTCAGTGAGGAGGTGGATGACGTCACCCTGCTCACGAAATATCCGGGCGTATTCTGCGGTTCCCGGCCGGAAGGGAACGGATTTTCCCCCGTGCGTGAAGCGGCTTGCGGCCGCAAGGCTGGGATCTCCATGGACCGGCACATGTCCGGGGTTTCACTGACCGTGGCCCGCGACAAGGAGGGAGCTGGATCGACCCGCCTTTTTACCAGCGTGGAAAACGTGCGATCCGCCCCCCGTGTGGTGTGTTATGATCCGGCGGTGGGCTATACTTTGGAAGAAGCGGTGGCCGAGGCGGGGCGCTGCCTGCAATGCCAATGTCTGGAATGTGTGAAGCGCTGTGTCTTTCTGGAACGGTTTCAGACCTACCCCAAGTCGTGCGCGCGCCACATCTACAACAATCTTTCCATAGTGCAGGGCAATCATACCGAAAATAAAATGATCAATTCATGCACGTTGTGCGGACTGTGCACGGAGATTTGCCCTCAGGAATTTTCCATGTCCGAACTGTGCCTCACCACGCGGCAAAAAATGGTCGATAGCGGCAATATGCCGCCTTCGGCACACGAATTCGCTCTCGAGGATATGGAATTTTCAAATGGACCGGAATTCGCGCTGATGCGCGCGGCTCCGGGGGAGGCGGCCTGCGCGCATCTGTTTTTTCCGGGATGTCAATTGGGGGGCGAGCCAGATGGAAAGGTACCGGAAGTCTATGCGTTCTTGCGCGAAAGATTGCAAGGGGGCGTGGGATTGGCGCTTGGCTGTTGCGGAGTGCCCGCGCTGTGGGCCGGTAGGCGGGAGCGGTTTGAAGGCATACTCGAGGCGTTCCGCTCCCAATGGGCGGCGTTGGGCAAGCCGCGCATAATCACGTCCTGCGCCTCCTGTCAGTCCGTGTTCGCTGAATATGCCCCCGACATGCCGGCCGTGTCCTTGTGGCGCGTCATTGCGAAGGAAATATGCCTCCCCGGTAAGACGATATGCGACCCCGAAAACAGATTGGCTGTGCACGATCCCTGCACATCCCGGTATGACAGGGAATCGCAGATGGCCGTCCGGGCTATTCTCGGCGCATGCGGCGCGGCGTATGACGAATTGCCCTGGTCCGGCCCTTACACGGAGTGTTGCGGTTTCGGGGGGCTTGTGGGCAATGCGAATCCCGATCTGGCCTGGGACATGACCGCACGGCGCGCCGCCGAAAGTCCCTTGGATTACGTAACCACATGCGCAATGTGCCGCGACAGGCTGGCGCGCAGCGGAAAACGCACATATCATTTGCTGGATCTGCTCTTTCCCGGAAGCTGCGGCGATCCGGCCGAGAGGCCTGACCCGGGTTTTTCCGGGAGGCGTGAAGAACGAGCACGCCTGAAGCGCACCCTACTCGCCACGGTGTGGGGAGAAGAGAGCGGCGAGGCGCAAGCGCCTGCGTGCAACCTGGACATTGTCCCGGCTGTGCGAACCCGCATGGAAGAACGGCGCATTCTGGCCCGCGAGGCGGGAGACGTGATCGCCTTCGCGGAAGAGAGCGGGATCAAGTTCCATGATCTGGAGAAGGATAGTTTCCTGGCGTGTCAGCGGCCGCGGCGGGTGACGTATTGGATCGAATACCGCATGGAGCAGGGCACGGCCGTGGTTTGCAATGCCTATTCCCATAGAATGGAGATTATCGGCATCGACGGGGAGGCGCGGCTGGAAAACGTCTCCATGAGCTATTTGCCTGAAAACGGTGAATGGCGGTGCGTCCGGTGCGGCGATGCGCTGGAGCCGGCCTCGGTGCGGGTGTCTTATTTGAACGGCGGCTTTTCCATCACTCTGCTCGCGTGCCGGAAGTGCGGCACGGCTCTGTTGCCGGAATATCTCGCCTTGGGAAAGATGCACGAAGTGGAGCAGCTTATGGAGGATAAATGATTTGTATTGGTGGGGCCGTGTTCTCGGGGAGCGCTCTCTTGGCGGAGGGCCTCCACCCGCCCCGTTATACCCATGAAAAGAATCCCTCTGGAAGGAGAAGCCGTCTTCGTTGCGTTGTGGAAATGATTTCTTTTGGCTATTGACAGTCCGATGCGCACGTGGTGTAGATTGGAACGAGAAACCAATGACAAGGGAAAAAGCGGGGCGGAGTACACCACGAGACATACGCAGAGGGAACAGTCATGGCACTGACGAAAAAATTTCTAAAAAGTAAACCCATTTGTAAGGTAAGATTCAAGCTGCCCAAAGAGGCTGTGGATTCGGCGAAAGAGGTACATCTTGTCGGAGACTTTAACGACTGGCAAATTGATGTGACACCCATGAAGAAAAACAAGGACGGTTCGTTTTCCGTGCAGATCGATATAGAAACAGGGAAGGACTACCAGTTTCGATACGTCGTCGATGGCAAGGACTGGATCAATGATTGGGAGGCGGATCGCTACGAGTTCAACTCCGTGGGCAATTGCGAAAACTCCGTGGTGGCTTTGAGCTGAGGGCGCGCGCCGTACCCAGAAGGCCGAGATGATTGAAAGACGCACGGGGATGCCCCGGCGGTTTGCGAATTTTTTGAAAAAGGTGCTCAAGAGTATCCATCATTTTTATCTTGTATAACTCTTTGGCATGGTTGTTTTTTATATGTGTGATAGTCGCGGGTCCAGGGGGGCGTTCCCCCCTGGCTGGGGTTGGGGCGGAGCCCCAAAATAACCCATCTATAAGTTGACATGCTCTAGAGCTTATCAATCTCAAAATGTTCTAGAGCATCTCACGCTTGAAAAGCGCTAGATGCTCTTATGCATTTCACTGGAACAATTGGAAATTGTTTCAGGAGAGAGCCTTGTTTCAAGGCGAAAATGCGCTAGTGCCATAAACGGTTGTTTACCGCCCCGCGTTGGATCGCAAGCCATATTTCCGCGTCGCGGGGCAGCACACGCCATACGCCGTCCATCTTGAACGCCGGAAAGTCCCGTTCACGTATCCATTTGTACAAGGTTTTTTTGGAACACCCCAGCGCATAGGCGATGTTGTCCAGTCCTGTAATCACGAGCTTGTTCATAGTGCTGTATCCTCGATTGACCTGTGCCTGATCGAAAGCGCGCCGTCTGTCGCGTCCGCCTTGTTCAGGCGGGCAAGAAGCCTCTGCGGCGTTTTAAATTTCTTGACTTTCAAGGTTCTTAGTGTACGTTGTGATGTCAAGTGATACGAAATTGCTGGAAATGAAGTAATATTTGCCTGAAAAGTACGAGAGAGCTTTAGGCGTGTCAAGTAAAAATATACAGTGCGCAGCCATGATCCATGAAGCCCACCACGCATCGGAAGATGTACACGCGGTGCTTGAACGCATGCTGCTTGGGGCTGGCGTGAAGACCCAGACCGAGCTTGCTGCGGTTCTCGATATCGGGAAGGCGGCCATTTCCGATGCGAAACGCCGGAAAATCGTACCCTCGGATTGGTTTTTAAAATTGTGCAGACCTCCTTTTTCGCTCAATCCCATGTGGCTTGAAACCGGCCGCGGGTCCATGCGCCTTCAGGACGGCGGCGCCGATCACCAGGTGGTCGCCGAAAACAGGGCGGCATACGGCAAAGAGCCCGAGGCGGATTTCATGGCCGTTCCCGTCGCCCGGCCGCGGCCGGCCAGCGACGGAGGCCTTGAATTGGCCGAGGAGTGCGGGTATTTTCGTTTCAGCGTCTCGTGGCTGGAGGAGCGCGGAGCGCCGGACCACATTCTCCTGCTGCGCATCATGGGAGAGGCCATGTACCCCACGCTGCGGGACGGGGACGTGGTGTTGCTGGACACGGCGCAGAAAGACGTGGTCGAGGGAAATATCTACGTACTGCGTATGGATGGGCAAATGATCGTCAAGCGGCTGGCCAAAAAGCCCGGAAGTCTTGTTTTGATCAGCGACAACCGCAGTTTGTACGAGCCCATCGAAGTCCCGTTTCCAGGCTCGGAGATCGCCGTGATCGGGCGTGTGGTCTGGTTGGGGCGCGATATCTGAAAGACCCCGGACGGAAAGAGGGGGCGGATGTGGCTGCGCGAAATAATACGATAAAGGGGCTCGTCGCCGTGATGGCGCTGTCGGGCCTCTGCATGGTGTGGGACGTGTCCCAGACCATGGCCTATACCCTCTACGGCTATGAGGATGAATACGGCATAATCCATCTTCAGGAAAAGCGCATCTCCGAACGCTACGTGCTGCTTTACTCCGGCGAAAAGCGCCCGAAGCTGAGCCTCGCGGCCATCAAGCGCCTCATACAGAGCCGCGGAGGCGCGAGCCCCGAGCACAAGGATGCCTGGATCAAGGAACACGTCAAAGCCTGGAAGCCAAAGCCCTATATCAATCCCAAAGGGAAAAGCGCCCCCAGCAAGGAACTGCTGCTGGCTATCCGCGCAGCGGGGAAAAAGCATAAGGTGCATCCCGACCTGCTGTACGCCGTCATTGAACAGGAATCCGGATTCCAGCCCAGAGCCGTTTCGCCAAAAGGGGCGCAGGGACTCATGCAACTCATGCCCGAGACGCAACAACTCTTGGGCGTGAAAAATCCTTACGACATCCTGGCCAATCTGGATGGCGGCACACGCTATCTCAAGCAACTCATGGGACGTTTCAAAAATATTTCGCTGGCCCTGGCGGCTTATAACGCCGGACCTGCCTGTGTGGAACGCTACGGCGGCATTCCGCCCTACGAGGAAACCAGGCGCTACGTGCAAACCGTGCTCGCCCGGTATCAAAGTCTGCAAGCCTACTGACGGGCATGCCTTATTATGCGGTGTGGCACACCTTTCGTGATGAATCCGCCCCGGATGGAAAGAATTCCTGACCGGGAATTGTCGTGAAAGACACGCCCTTGATTTGTGTTTGCAAAGCGCATAGAGAATTCAGTTTGGATTGACGCGCAGCATGCGCTGTGTCAATTTTTAACCCCCGCTTGATTGCGTTCAGGCTGAAATTTCTATTAAGCGCCTGCGATCATGAAACACTCAAGGATCGCGCCTATGGTCTCCTTACACAATCCATTTCATGAGCGCGATATCTGGAGGTAAAGGCATGTACGACGCCGGAAAGATAGACAAGTTATCAAGGATTCTTTTCACGTTCGGCAAGGGTGTATCTTTTTTTATGGTGGTGGTCTGCTGCATCGCTTTTGTCATCGGCATCATCAATTATATCGGCGCAGCTCCAGACAGACTCCAATCCCCTGAATTCAACAATTTCTTCACGTACTTGAACCTCCCCGGGGAGCGCGTTGTCGATCAGGATTTTTCCAAGATCGACACCAAGCGGGCCATTGAGAACAAGTATGACGAGCACATGAAGCGCATTGTCACGGATTTCAATTACGAAACCGCCTTTTATGCCCAGCTTGTGGACTGGATGACGCAAGTTCCCGTGAACAGGCGTACCCGGTTTATCGACGGTTTTTATACTTTTCTGGACAGCTTTAAGGACTGGCTGGAAGACAATCAGGAAAAATTGCAGCTTGATGCGGCGGCCACCCGGGCGTTATATAATGATATGGCCAGGAAATATCAGGCCATTTTTACGGAATTGTTGCGCAAGGAAGAGCTGCGTTGGCAGGCCTCGCATCAGGAGCGCACAAATCTGCTGTTGTTCATTGTGAGCACCCTTGTCTTTCTCGTGTTGTTTCTGCTGGTGCCCATTGTTCTGAAAATTGAAGAAAATACCCGATTTTTCAAATAATTTTTTACGCAGTCCGATCGCTGGCGTAATAGGGCATTATCGTCAAGGACTGGCGGCTTTACGGCCTCCGGTCCTTTTTTTTATCGCGTGTGTGAACATCACTTGTCCAGCCAGGAACGGATGCTTCTTTCCATCTCACGGTGTTCGGCGTCACTGACGCCCAGGGGATCGAAGCGCTGCCTGTAGTAGATTCTGACGGCCGGGAGGAGTTCTGACGCGCCGCTACGCTCAAGATACCGGCACAGGGGCTCGGATAGCCGCCTCACGAATCCTTGGCGGGTCAGCCGGCGCACGACGGGAGCGAAGGCGTCCGCCACATTTGCCGGGGAAGGACGTGAGCGGCGCAAACGCAGATGACGCGCAAGGCGGTAGAGCAGAAAGGCCAGCAGCGGGCCGACCGTCCACAGCATAATGCGCCGCGTCTGCGCATCCTGTCCCAACCAGCGCCAGCGGGCAAAAGCAAAGGCCAGGCGTTGTCTGAAATCTCCAAGGCGGCCCCACAACGTTTGATCCCCGGAGTCCAGAGCGCTCCATATCGGAGGGGTGGCGTCCACATCTCGCCATGCGCCGCCTGTCCAGGCCAGAGCCCATGCATGGGCATGGAGTTCGCGAGCGACGTATAATGATTCGCTTTGGCTGAACTCCTGCACTGAGTATCCTGTCGCGTACCTCGCGGGTATGCCTGCTTCGCGCAGGAGAAAGACCGCGGCAAGGGCGTAATATTCGCAATGCCCCGCATGGGTGTGCTCCAGAAATTCCATCAAAGGGGAAAGTTCCGGGTGTTCGCGTTCAAGAACCAGGGAATAGCGGTACGTTCCGCCTCTGAAATAATCGAGAATGCGGCGGATGCGCGCGTCTGGGGCGTACTTGTCCAGTTCCAGGTCCTCGGCCAGACGCGCGAGGCGTTTTTTGTCTTGCGGGAGTACAACCCTGTCCACAATGCCCGGGGGCGCGTCCAGGCTTCGGGCCGGATCATAGCGCGCCTGGTATCCCGCGAGCCCGGGGGGCTGCTCCACCATGACCGCTCCGAGTCCGTTTTGTGCGAGTTCACCCACGGGAAGTTTGTCCAGGCGTTGCGCCCCAAGAGGGAGATACAGAAGGCCGCCGCGCCACGTAAAAGGCTGAAACACGGTTATTGATTTTGTGAGTTGCGTAGTATCGGGGGCGTTGCCGGTGTGTGCGTAGTCGAGCAGCCGCCACGTGGCGTTGTTGCCGTCTGGTGCGGCCGCCAGCTGCGTGAATTCGGCGTTGACGGCGTGCCAGTTCTGCCCATCGAAGAAATTATAACTGGCCTCGCGCAACAGCAGCGGCTTGTGTATGGGGTGTTGCGTGCGCACGCGCAGGACAATGCGCCGGGAAAGTTTTACGCGGCCGATGCTGCCTATGGAGGTCGAGCGTTTGAACGGGTCCTGGCGCGCCCAGCCTCGTACCGCCTGCTGCACTTCGTGTATCCCCTGTTGTCCGAAATATCCGCAGAGCAGGACGGGGATGATGACGCTGAACCACACGGCGAGGCTGTAGCGCCCGGGTCTGCGGGAAAACAGATACCAGGCCGCCAGACCGCCCATGATGGGATAGAAAAGGGGGGAGCGCGTGTTGGCGCACCCCGCTGCCAACAGTGCGGCAAAGGCGTAAAGTGGAGAGAAGGAAAAGGTTAAGGGTGATTTGCGCGCCAGGTCGCGTTTTCTGCGAAGGGAAGAGAAAAAAGCGGCAAGTGTGATGCGGCGTTTTTCTGAAAAGGCTTCAGCCAGAGCCAGCGGAAAGAACGTCATGGGCAGCCATTGGCCTACTACCAACAAGGGGGCGCTTCGATCCGGCGTGAGGTAGAGATAGAGCCCCTGCCCCAGAAGCAAAACCACGCATAAGTCCGAAAATCTGCCGTATTCCCGCGCAGTGAGCGAAAAACGCACCCCCAGCAGAGGGGCGGCTTCCAGGCACAGGGCCATGACGGCGGCCTGGACGTACAGCTCGCACTGCCACCCCCAAAACAGCACGATCGCCCCCAGCAAGAGGCGTGGCGGGACAAGGGCTGCGCTGTCGCTCATAGTTCGGCAAGTTCCTGCTGCAGGTTTTCAGGGTTCAGAACGCGGATGCCGGGAGCGGGCGTTTCGGGCATGGGCTCGCCGGGCATGGGCAGCACCAGCGCCAGGGTCTCGATGCCCTGAGCCGCGAGCGCGTTGAGCATGTTCCGCCGTTGGTCGTCGAAACCGAGCAAAACGCAGATGCACCCACTCATGCGCGCGGCGTGGGAAAGGACCAGCGCCGCGAGCCGGGCGAAGCCTTGAGAGGGAGCGCCCCCTTCGAGACACGGGAGCACCGCGGCGAGGATCTCCAGCATTTGTTCGCTGCTGCCCAGTCCGCGCCCCGTGGTGACGCAGTGGGCGACGTTTTCCACAAAGAGCAGATCCAAAAGCGCGTCCTGATCGAGGGGCGCTGCGGCGAAAGAGGCGGCCGCGCTCACGGCCGCTTCGAAACAACGGATGTCGCGTGCGCCGGGAACACGGTTCGGGTTGGGAAAGGTGTCCAGCACCAGCCCGTGGCGGGTGAAGTATTCTTCCTGAAATTCCTTGACAATGGGCTTGCCGTAACGGGCCCAGCTGCGCCAGTGGATATGGCGCAGGGGGTCGCCGTTTCTGTATTCGCGCAAGGAGGCGAATTCGCCGTTTTCGCCGATGTTGCTGGCCAGGCGCAATCCTTCGGGGTTGTGCCTGCGCCCCCCGGGGAGTGAAAATTCGGGCACGGGGAAATGCGCGGGTACGACGAGGATTTTTTCACCTGCTGCAACCGGGGAGAAGCTGCGGAAAATGCCCAGCGGATCGGGCATGGCCAGGGCGCTTTCCCTGCAATGCAAAACGCCGCGTTGGGGCGCTTGCGCGCGCAGACAGATACGCGCCTCGCCCTTGGGTGGCAACACGGGCGCCTCGGCCTCGCAATAAAAGGGCGCCGCGTGGTTATGGAGCAGCCTGCTCCAGCCAAGGACGGCGGGAGTCTGGACGGGAGACGACGATGGCGGCGGGGGCCTGCCGGTTTGCCCGCGAGACATATGGAGTTGATCCAGGACGTGCAAACCTTTTTGCGTGGTGTCGCCGGTGTTGCGGAGCAACACCACGTATTCCAAAGACGTGCCGGCCTGGATGCTGCGCGGAAAGATGCGTTGCAGCTCTATGCCGCGAACGTGGGGGGCGAACCAGTACGACAGGCAAAAGGAGACGACGAGCAGTACCAACAGCAAAGCGAACATCTGAAAGTTCATGGTGCTGCGCGTATCCATCACGAAAAACAGCGACAAGCCGTACGTTGCGAGCAGCAATTTGCCCAGTGGGGTGAAGCGTTGCATGGAGCGGCTGCCGACAAGCCGAAAGGATGCGTAAACCGCTGCAAGGCGCGTTAGCAGCCGCGTAAGGCGGGGCGCTTCGGCAGCGCGGCGCATGATAAAATCGCTAAACCACATCACACCTCCGGCTGTGGCGCTCAGGACGGCACAGGCAGCGAGGCCATGGCGTTTTGCACGGCGCTTTCCCGGCTGTGAGGCGCCTGGCGCTCCATGCCCAAACGATGGGCCAGAACGGGCAGAGCCGCTTCCTGTACGGCTTCGGGCGTCACAAAGTCGTTGCCGTCCATGAGACTGAAGGCCTGTGCGCAACGCATGAGCGCCAGAGACGCGCGCGGGCTTGCTCCGAGCCGCACGCCGGGGGCGATCCGCGTGGCTGCGGTCAGGGAGACGATGTAGTTCTTGATTTCATCAGAAATCCGCACGTGCCGCACTGCGCGCCGCAGTTCCAGGGCGTCGCGAAGGTCGCAGCAGGCGCTCAATTTTTCCAGGGGATGCTCAAGCAGTTGCGACGTCAGTATGGCCACTTCATCCCGAATGCCGACGTAGCCCATGGAAAAGCACATGGCGAAGCGGTCCATCTGCGATTCGGGCAATGGATAGGTGCCGTGGAAATCCGCGGGGTTTTGGGTCGCGATGACGAAAAAGGGTTGCGCAAGCAGATGGATAACGCCGTCTATGGAAACTTGCTCCTCACCCATGGCCTCGAGCAACGCGGATTGAGTGCGGGGCGATGCGCGGTTGATTTCGTCGCCGAGCAGGATATTGGTGAAAATTGGCCCCCTGTGGAGTTTGAAGCTCTGGTCGCGTTGGTCGAAAATGGAAACCCCGAGAATGTCGGATGGGAGAAGGTCCGGGGTGAATTGCACGCGGGTGTAGGCCGCGTTCATGGAGCGGGCGAACGTCTTGGCCAACGTGGTCTTGCCCGTGCCGGGCACGTCCTCGAGCAAGGCGTGACCGCTGCCGGCAAAGCAGGCCAGCAGCTTGCGAACGGCGTGCCGCTGCCCAATGATGACGGACTCGATGTTTTTTGCCAGGGTTTCCAGCGTCTGTCTGGCGCCGGCAAAGGAAGATGAGGAAGGCATGCGCCGTACTTGGGATTCGTAAACCATGGGGCACTCGTTGGGGAAGCACTGCATAATTGCCCGCTGGCTTTGTTGCCGCGGAAAAGGCAAATCCTCGTGTATGTCTAAATACACGACGGCCTTGCCTTTTCCTTGCGCCTCGCCAGCGAACAATTCTACAGCACTTCCAGAAAATGTAATTAATCAGCGTTTCCTTAGGTTGCCTTGAGAAATCGAATAAAATTCATGGTGTCCGGCGTGCGACAGATTGAGGCGCCGGACTTCTCACGGTAAGGAGTAGCCCATAGCGGACTGGAAAACAACAATGGGAGCGTAAAATAACGGTAAACATCATAAAACCGCCGGGCTCGCGCCCGGGTGCGCTGGGAATGCCGCGTTCAAAGGCGCGGGGTCTGGAAATCCGGCGAAAGTGCTGTTGCCCACGATTTCTGCCATTCGTCCTCCGGAAGGGCTAAAGGGCGTGCTGCCATTGCCGATAGATGGAGTAATGCGCGGCTATTGCGCCGCATGAAGCGGTTAAGCCAAGAACCGCCGCGCAGGGCAATCACTATGGCCAGTAACGGGAAAAAACGCATCTCCGCTCAGGAAGTGGACAGGGAAAAACAGCAGGAGCGCCGGTTGAGGATCAAGGCGCTCAAAAAAGCCGTTGCCGCGGGAACGTACAGCATCCACAAAGAAGATATTGTGCTCAACGTGCTTCGGGAAGTGTTGCAACCCTGAAGCATGCTAACCCCGTTATATAAAAGTGGCATGCAATACAAGCGTTTGCCTTGAAGCTGTTTGCGGTTTCCTGTATGGATGAACACAGGGAAACAAGTGGCCGTTTGCGCATTCAAAGCAACGGTTCAACCACCGGAGACACCTGCATGCCCAAAAAAGCGACAGCCACAACAAAAGAAGAACGTCCCCTCACCGAAGAAGAACGCCTTAAGCTTATTGCCAGTGTATGCTTGCGGCTACGCAAGCGCGCCGATTTTTTTCTGAATACGGAACCGGAAAATCTTACTGTAGTCGATTTCGATCTTATTGCCGATGAATTGGAGCGGTTGGCCAGAGATGTGGACAATCTGCTTGACCTTCCTTGCGAGTGAAGACATCGGGTCCTCTTGGATTCCCCCGTTACGCCGATCGGCAAAAAACCTTTCGCGGAGGCGGGGAGTCGCGCCGTTTTTTTTTCTGCGGCCCTGGGGCTTGTTTATCTTACAACTCTGAGTTATATTTGAAATTATCAGAAAACGTAGCCTTTTTTTCTTAGTCCGTCAGCACAGGGTGGGAGTATGACGCGCGGAGCAGGTTTTCCGTAAGGAAAATTGTATCCAGCAGTCCAGAATAGTTCGAAAAAGGGCAGTGCCGGCTGCCGGGAGGTGATTGTCATGCTGCAATTACAGACACGGGTACCAAGGGCCGTTTTTTCGTTCCTGGGGGTTATGGGGATCATGTTGTTCGTCATCGGCCTGGTGTCTGTGGAGGCCTCGGCTATGGAAGGGAATTCCCTCCCCGCTGTTTTCACCTCCGCGGAAGCGACCAACTCCACGGTGATTCCCGAACTTTCTCCCGCACTCGAGCTGCGTTCCAGGCTCGTCACGCTGGATCTTTCCCTCTTTGATCTGGACCGTTCCGAAAAAACGCACCCCACCTTGAATTTCAACATTTTTCCCGGATTGAACGTACCGGTTTCCTATTTGCAAGGCGAAACGCACGGAACGTCGAACGTCTGGATAGGTAAAATTCAGGGACAGCCGGACAGCTCCGTAGTGCTTGCCGTAACGGACGGCGTCGCCATGGGCAATCTGCGTACCGACGAGGGGCATCTGGTCGAGATCGCGTACGCGGGCGGGGATCGTTATGTCGTGCGGCAGGTCGATACCACGGCTTACCCGCAGGAAATGCAGCCGCTGCCGGTTGACCCCGCATCCCTGCCCCAGCGGCGCGACAAGGACGGAGCGATGGCGGACGATGGTTCCACCATTGACGTGATGGTCGTGTATACGCAATCCGCGGTTTCCGCGGTGGGCGGGCTCGCCGCGATGCAAAGCAGGGTCGCGACCGCCCTTGCGGAATCAAACATGGGCTATGCCAACAGCGGCATCACGCAACGCCTCAATATCGTGCATCAGGCCCAGGTGGAGTATGACGAATCCGTGGGCTTCAGCCAGACGCTCAATGACGTCACCAACAATGGCGACGGCAAGCTCGATGTGGTGCATGAGTGGCGCGATACCTACAAGGCCGACATGGTCAGCATGTGGATCAACAATACCGACTACTGCGGACTGGCCTGGCTTATGACGAGCACCGCTTCGGATTTTTCCAGCCGTGGCTTCAGCGTGGTGCATTACGGCTGCGCCACGGGGTATTACAGTTTTGCCCACGAAATGGGGCACAACCAGGGAGCGCATCACGACAGAGCCAATGCCTCCGGGCCGGGCGTGTTTTCGTATTCCTACGGCTACCAGAGCCCCACCTCCGCATTCCGCACGGTGATGGCCTATAATTGCCCCTCAGGGTGCAGCAGGGTGAATTATTGGTCCAATCCCAATGTGACCTACAGCAACGGCGAGGTCATGGGTGTTTCCGAAACCGCTACGGATTCCGCTTACAATACCCTCTCGATGAACAACACCAATGTCATTGTGGCCAATTGGCGCGATTCGGGGGGGAGCACCGTCACTGTGCCGAGTGTCACCACAGGGGCGGTTTCCGCGATCACCACCACCACGGCGACGGTAGGCGGCGCCGTGACGGAGGATGGCGGAGCCGGCGTCACTGGACGCGGTATCTGCTACGGCACGTCGCCTTCTCCCCGAAGCACGTGTGTCGCGGATGTGAGCGGAGGGACGGGCGCTTTCAGCGTTGCACTGAGCGGCTTGAGCGTGGGCACGCCTTACTATGCGGCCGCCTACGCCACCAACAGCGCTGGCACGGCCTACGGCAGCGACGTGAGCTTCACCACCGAGTCCGGAAGCACGCCCACGGTGCCGAGCGTCGCCACCTATGAGGCGAGCGACGTGACCAGCGACGGCGCGACGTTGAACGGTACGGTGACGGACGACGGCGGCGCGGACGTAACGGAACGCGGATTCTGCTACGGGACCACGAGCGCCCCCCGCAGTACGTGCGTGGCGGATTCCAGCGTGGGAACCGGCACGTATTTCGTGGCTGTGAGCGGCTTGAGCGCGGGCACTCCTTATTATGCGGCCGCCTACGCCACCAACAGCGCGGGTACGGCCTACGGCGACGACGTGAGCTTCACCACCGAGTCCGGAAGCACGCCCACGGTGCCGAGCGTCGCC
>CAZFCK010000033.1:26082-29003 GCA_964517355.1 uncultured Desulfovibrionaceae bacterium
CGACGTGAGCTTCACCACCGAGTCCGGAAGCACGCCCACGGTGCCGAGCGTCGCCACCTATGAGGCGAGCGACGTGACCAGCGACGGCGCGACGTTGAACGGTACGGTGACGGACGACGGCGGCGCGGACGTAACGGAACGCGGATTCTGCTACGGGACCACGAGCGCCCCCCGCAGTACGTGCGTGGCGGATTCCAGCGTGGGAACCGGCACGTATTTCGTGGCTGTGAGCGGCTTGAGCGCGGGCACTCCTTATTATGCGGCCGCCTACGCCACCAACAGCGCGGGCACGGCCTACGGCGACGACGTGAGCTTCACCACGGTGAGTTCCGGTCTGCCCACGGTGACAACGGCGACACCCACTGTGGTCATGTCGAACTTCATGCAATGCGGTGGCGCCGTCACCAATGAGGGGAGCAGTACCGTCACCGCCCGTGGGGTGTGCTACAATACAAGCGGCTCTCCGACATTGGGGGCTACGTGTGTCGCTTCCGGCGATGGAACCGGGTCATTTGTCGCCACACTGAAAGATCTGGCTCCGGCGACCACGTATCATCTGCGTGCCTACGCCACGAACGGTTCCGGCACCGCCTACGGTAACGATGTGGCCACCGCGACGCTGGCGGGCCCGACAGCAGACGAAAACTGGGGGCTTTTGTGGCGCAACACCGCAAACGGAATGACGCTCATACAGTATTTTGAGAAAAACAATCCCACAAGTTCGCATCAGTCTCTTCTTGTCTCCAATCAGGCGTGGCAGCCTTTGGGCTGGGCCGACTTCAACAAGAATGACTCTCCCGATGCGTATTGGCGCAACCTCAACACCGGCGATGCGCTTCTTGATTTGCTCATTGGATGGGAGCACTCGACGTTTATCGGTCAGTTGCATCTGCCGGTCTTTTGGCAGCCTGTGGCTTTCGGCGATTTCAACGGAGATAAGTATTCGGATATCTTGTGGCGCAATGCGAATACCGGAGCGATGTACGTACAGATCCACGATGGAACGGAACATGTCGGATTTCAATATGTCCTGACTCTGGGAAATTTGGCGTGGAGTCCCGTTGGAGCCGGCGATTTTGATGCCGACGGCACGGATGATTTGCTTTTCCGGAACAGCTCAAACGGCAAGAATGCCGTCATCACTATGGATAACGCCGCGGTGAAAGGGGTGCATCTGATCAAGGAGATCAGCGAACTCACCTTCCGGGCCGTGGGCGCCGCGGACGTGGACGATGACGGCCATACGGATATTCTCTGGTACTATCCGGCCCTGGGGAATCTGTATGTGGAATACATGAATGGTTTCACGCATCTCGCCTATGCGCTGCTTGAGCAGGTCAACCCGGTATGGAGGCCTGTGAGTGCTTCCGATATGAATACCGCGCCGCCTTTGGTTGGGGACACGGATTATGCCGGCAACGGTGATGGGAAGCAGGAATAGCTCAAGATAAGTTCTCCGAGGGGATGAACGGTTATGCGAAATTTTCCCCTCGGAGAAAAAAATGGAACTCCGGAGCGTTGGAGTGTATTGACATTGTAAACGGGAATGCCTCCGGTAGCTTAAGAATCACCAAAACGGATTATTAGCATAGCTTATTGTTGTGTTTATATTTTCGATCCATAATACTCACGGGTTCAGAGGGGCGTTCCACCCTGGCGGGGTTTGGTGCGGAGCCCAAACTAACCCATCTCAAAGGTAAAACGCCCTCCCATGCTTTAGAGCATTTAACGCTTGAAAAGCGCTAGATGCTCTTATGCATTTCCCTGGAACAATTGAAAATTATTTCAGGGGAGAGCCTTGTTTCAAGGCGAAAATGCGCTAGTGGCAAACCCACAGGCTTTGGTGTTTCATGCCGCGAAAGAGCCCCATGGACACTGAGCCCATGAAGAAGCGTTTCAGTCCGGTGGCATCGACTTGCGGTTTTCCTCTGCCCACGGCCACGGTGGCGTAGTTGCCCGCCGCGGCGTGGTGGATGATGGCGCGTACGATGTCCGAGCTTTCAATGACCCGGGAGCGGATTCTTGAAGACGCCACTCCACGCGATTCCAACAATGTCCAGGCATTGTCCAAGGCTTGCTCTTGCTTGTCCAGAGCGGTCATCGCGGGGTGCGCCACATGCAGCAAAGTGACGCGATGGCGTTCCTCCATACGCAGAATCTGAGCGACATGCTCAATCATGTGTTGGCTGTGTCCGCTTTCATCCACGCAGAGCAGTATGTTGCGCTGTTGTTCCGTCATGGGGCGGCAGATCCAATAGGGCAAGCGGGAGTTGTGCTGCAACAGTTCAAGTCCCGAATTTTTGGAAAGCATGCGCTCAAACCAGGAAAGCCCTTGCTTGCCTAGCACGATAGCGTCGAAGTGCCCCTGTTCGGCTTGCCACAGAATTGATTCGGCCACAGGCATGTGACATGGCGGGGTGACAATATCAATGGCCGAGGGATCGAAGCCCCATTGCCAGAGGTCTTGGCGCACGGCGTTCACGGCCGTGGTATTGTCTATGCCCGCGTCGCCATTGGAATCCTGCTCGATACGGCACAGCGTAAGCCGGAGCCGCGCCTTGCTATGAAAGAAAAGGTGCAAAAAGCGGATGCCGAGCAGGGCGCCGCGGGCATCGCTGACAGTGACAAGCAGCCTGAAATCCATATATTCTCCTTCACAGAGCATGTTATCTTCACGTTGGGAAATATTAGGGCTCCGTCCCAAATCCCGCCAGGGGGGATGTCTCCCAGGACCCGCGATCAGTATATTACGTATTATTATAGTTGCTGATAATTCAATGCCAGTAAATAAGTTTCGGAGATTCTTAAGAACCTTTTTCAAAAGGTTCTTGATCCGACGGAGGCCTTCCTGCTTCAAAGCCGATACGTTCTAGAGCATCTCACGCTTGAAAAGCGCTAGATGCTCTTATGCATTCCCCTGG
>CAZFCK010000034.1:0-28755 GCA_964517355.1 uncultured Desulfovibrionaceae bacterium
TAGCGCTTTTCAAGCGTGAGATGCTCTAGCGCTTTTCAAGCGTGAGATGCTCTAATCCAGGGGATACCGAAAAAGACGGACTGTTATCGAATTGTGCCGTTTACGGCGCGCTCAGTCATGCAAAGGATGTTTCCCGCATCTCAACCAATGCGATACGCACAAGGCCACGCTGTGATTACCGCTGCAGCCAGGCCGGCACCTCCTCCGCCTCTCCTAACGCACTTTCAACTTTGAATTTAACCTGCCTCTGGCGGCTTATGCCCCCTTTGGAAGGTTCTTAAGGATCTCCAAAACTTTTCAGCTAATATAACTATATACAATTAATAATTATAAACATGACATTCATAGATCCAGGGGCGTTCCCCTCGACGGTGATTGTGGCGGCTCCCCCAACACACTCCCTTGCAAAGTATACATGCCTCGACTTTCAGAGCAGAGCGCACACCATAACATTGTATATTTATTGAAAAAACAATAATTGAATAGTTTTTTTTCGGCGTCCAGGAGCCTCCCCTGGTCGTCGTGCGGGCGCGAAAGCCCGCGACTTTATTCTTTTTTTCTTTAAGTCCGAAAGTCGTAATACATGCCCTAGCGCATTTTCGCCTTGAAACAAGGCCAAGCGGCATTCGGTGTTCCAGCCTTCGCCCGCTCCGATACGACATAAATCCCTGCGCATCCGATGCCTGGGGCGGGTTGCGCCCCGCCCCGGCACCGGGCTGTGGAGGGGAGTGGAGGTTATGGTTTACGAAAACCGCCCGAGATAGTTCGTCTATCCGAAGACTGGGCCGGGGATCAGTCTGCCTGTTTCCGGATGAACGAAGGAATCTCGAACTCGTCTTCAAAAATAAAATCATCCTCACCGGGGGCATGTCCGCCGTTATTGGCCGCTTGCTGCTGTTGCGGCTGCCTGGGAGACTCTTCCGGTCCTTTCTTGCGCAGGTATGTGGGAATATTGAGATCATCATCCATTCCCGCAAGAGAAGCCGGCCGGGGTCTTGGGCGAACATTCTGCGGGGGCGCACTTTGCGTTTGTTGTTGCGGCGCATTGATGTGGGTAGGCGTGCGCTGCCCGCGGTTGCGGATCGGCGTCACCTTGCCGGAACCGGTCTTCTCGGGAGTCATGGGCATATCCTTCGCGTCAATGCCCGTGGCGATGACCGTAATACGCATCTCGTCGGTGGAATCCTGCTCGAATACCGTGCCGAAATAAATTTTAGCGTCTTCGTGGGCGGCTTCCTGGATGGTGCTGGCGGCCTCGCTCACTTCGTCGATGGTCAAGTCGGGTCCGCAGGTGATGTTCATCAACACACCCATGGCGCCGTCAATGGAAACATCTTCCAGCAGCGGGCTGGTGATGGCCTTCATGGCCGCTTCCTTGGCGCGGGATTCGCCCCTGGCGATGCCTGTGCCCATCATGGCCAGACCCATTTCGCTCATCACGGCTTTGACGTCGGCAAAGTCCAGGTTGATAAGGCCGGGAACCATGATCAAGTCCGAGATGCCCTTAACAGCGTAGTAAAGGACCTCGTCGGCCTTTTTCAGCATATCGATGAAGGTCGCCTTTTTCGAAGCCAGGGCCAGCAATCTGTCGTTGGGAATGCAAATCAGGCTGTCCACGTATTTGCGGAATTCCGAAATACCGGCCTCAGCCAACTCGCGGCGTTTTTTGCCTTCAAAGTAAAAGGGCTTCGTCACAACGCCCACGGTGAGAGCACCGGCGTCCTTGGCCGTCTGCGCAATGACGGGGGCCGCGCCTGTTCCGGTGCCGCCGCCCATGCCGGCGGTCACGAAAACCATGTCGCATTCTTTCACCAGATCCTTGATCTGATCAATGCTCTCGTAGGCGGCATCGCGCCCCACCTCGGGATTGGCGCCTGCGCCAAGGCCTTTGGTGAGTTTATCGCCCAGTTGCAATTTATGTTCGGCCTTGGAGCGATTCAGTGCCTGCACGTCCGTGTTTGCGGCTACGAATCGCACACCCCGCAGTGCGGAGCTGATCATGTTGTTGACGGCATTGCCGCCGCCTCCGCCAACACCAAAAACCTTGATGTTCGCATTGGCTTCACCTTCGAGTTCCAAAAATTCCATAACCTTCCTCCTTATTTCCCCACCCGATTGTGGTCATCCAGGCCTGCGGGTCGGCCTAGGAAATATCCGCATACCACTTACGCATCCGCGAAAGGATACGATTGAATACATTGGCGTCTCTGATACGCAATTTCTGCGCGGCGCCCTGTTTTTCGGCGCCATAGAGCAGCAATCCCACAGCGGTTGCAAAGATGGGGCTATTCACCACGTCACGCAGGCCCCCGATGCCTCTGGGAAATCCGATGCGTGTCGGCATGTTGAAAATCTGTTCCCCCAATTCCTCAATGCCTTGGATCAGGGAAGTGCCCCCCGTGAGCACCACTCCGGCGCCAATAAGATTTTTACAATTGGAGCGAATCAGCTCCTGATCAACCAGACTCAAAATTTCTTCGACCCGAGGTTCGCAGATTTCGGCGAGAATCTGCCTGGAGAGCAGCCTGGGTTCGCGCCCTCCCACGCTGGGAACCTCGATGGTTTCATCACTGCGCACGAGTTCGGCAAGCGCGCATCCGTAACGGATTTTAATTTTTTCCGCCGCCGCCATGGGGGTGCGCAACCCAAAGGCGATATCGTTGGTCAAATTGGCGCCCGCCAGCGGCAGCACCCCGGTGTATTTGATGGAGTCATCGGAAAAAATGGCGATATCCGATGTTCCGCCGCCCAAATCCACAAGGGCCACGCCAATTTCACGTTCTTCCTCGGTCAGCACGGCTTTGGCCGAAGCCAGGGCTTCAAGCACGATGTCGTCCACATCCAATCCGCTGCGGTGGCAGGAGCGTACGATGTTCTGGGCGCTGGTCACAGCGCCGGTCACGATATGCACCTTGACTTCCAAGCGTACGCCGGCCATGCCCAAGGGGTCCGCAATGCCGCGCTGGTCGTCCACAATGAATTCCTGAGGCAGGATGTGGATCACTTCGCGGTCCAGGGGAATCGCCACGGCCTTTGCGGCGTCGATAACCCTTTCGATATCCTTGGGGCCGACTTCGCCCCCTTTCACCGCAATCACGCCGTGGCTGTTGAAGCCTTTGATGTGGCTGCCGGCAATGCCGGCATACACCGAACGTATCTCGCATCCGGCCATGAGCTCGGCTTCTTCCAGGGCTTTCTTGATAGACTGCACTGTCTGCTCAATATTCACCACCACGCCTTTACGCAGGCCTGTGGAAGGGCTGGTGCCTATGCCCACGATGTCGACGCCGCCGTCGGTCAGCTCGCCCACTACGGCGCAAATCTTGGTTGTCCCCACGTCTAGGCCGACGATCAGTTCCGGCTTGGCCATATCCGTTTCTCCCTTTGCCTGGCTTCAGGACCAGCTATGTGGCGCCTAGCCCCGTATTTTTGGTCCCTTGGTCACCCAGACCTTGGCCCCGTGCGCGGACATCGCACGCACTTGTTCATGCTCGCCGCGCTGCACCAAATCCGTCCAGACGCGGCGCAAGTAATCCAGATTCAATTCCCAGTGCCGCGCGTCCAGGGAAACGCACAAATCACGGGATTCAATATACAATTCCAGGGTATGATCTTTTTTAAAACGCACCCAGGCCGCCTGTGCGGGATCAAACGCGGCATGCAGGGCGCGCGCCCTGGTACTGAACTTGCGAAACACGTCCATCATCTCCATAGCCCCGTCCTCACAGTAAAGTAGGGGCAATGCCTTGAACGTATCCCGCGAAACAGGAGCGATCACCTCTCCGTCTCTATCCGCAAAAAACAGCTGCTCGCCCTTCTGCACCCAAAAATAGGGAATCCGCTCACGTACGTCTATACGCAGTGTGTCAGGCAACTCCCGTTTCAAGGCCACGCTTTCGACCCAGGGCAGTTGGTGCAGGTCCTGCTCCACATCCTTCATGCGCAAGGCCAGGGTATTTGACGCCGTTGAGAGATCCGCAGTCTGCAACACTTCGTCATACTTGATATAATTTATACCGCTCACATCCACGTGCCGCAATGCGAAGTAATCGCTCTGCGTCATCCAGCGGTAGGAGGCAAGCAATCCCAGGCTGCACACCAGAAAAAAGCTGGCCCCAAGAAAAACATAAACCCCGATACGCAGATACCGCCCCAGCTTGTTCCAGGGCAGACTGACGCTCTTGCGCTGCTGGCGATATCGGTTGCCGCTGCCAGCCATGCTGAAGCGGGTACCGCGTTGCGTACCGGTTAATCGTGAGGGCATATCCTTACTTCCAGCTCCAAGTTGTAGTCGAAGCGTTCGCGCACCCGCTCGCGCGCCAGTTGCAGCAATTCCAAAGCCGCATCACTGGTGCCCTTGCCCGTGTTTTCCAAAAAATTCGCATGAACAGGGGAAAACCGCATGCCGCCCATCGCATAGCCCTTCAGTCCTACCCGCTCCAACAGCATGCCCGCGGGCGCCTCGGGAGCGGGATTCTTAAAGGCGCACCCGGCAGTCCAGGCTGTAATGGGCTGTGTGGCGCGTTTGGTTTTCATGTATTCCCGCATGGTTCTTCTCATCTCCCGGCCATTGCCCGGGCGCAGCCTCAACATCACGGCCGTTATCATATAAAATGAATCATCATTCTCCACTTTGAAACTGCGGTAGGCGGTCGTGAAGCCGGACCGGGACACCCAGCGCACATCTCCGTGGCGCACTATCTGCACCCGTTCCAGACAGGCGCCCATAGTACAGCCGAAACTGCCCGCGTTCATGGCCGCAGCGCCCCCCACGTCTCCCGGAACGCCGCTCAGTCCCTCCAACCCGGAAAGCTCGCGAGCGCACAGCCATTGCAGCAAGCGCGGCAAACGCATCCCCGCGGGAGCATTGACCAAGACCCCGGATTCCTCCCGGGATACGATCTCCGGCCGAGGCTCTTGCCGCATCCGCACCAGGACCAGGGGCAAATCGCGGTCTCTGGCCAGCAGATTGCTCCCGCGTCCAAGAGCCAGGGGTTGCCCCCCCAGTTCTTTGAGCTGCAGCGCCAACCTGTCCACGTCCTTTGTGTCCGAAACAAGTATTTCGGCCAAGGCGCGGCCTCCAAGCCGCAGGGTGGTACGGTCGCGCAGAAGCGGGCCGGGCATAACCGTGAACGTCATTCACGATGCCTCCAGGTAACGTTGTCCCACCTGCCAGACGCTTCCCGCGCCCAGGGTCAAAAGCAGATCGCCCGGTTTGAGGATCTGCGGCAACGCTTTTTCCACGGCTTCGAAATCCCGGAAAAATGTAACATCCGTGTCGGACACCTGATGAATGCCTTCAGCGAGGCTCATGCCGCTGACCCCGGGAATCGGGGCCTCCGAAGCAGGATAGATCTCCGTGAGCAGGAGCTTGGCCACGCCGGAAAAGGCTTTGCAAAAATCTCCGAACAAGGCCTGGGTCCTGGAAAAGCGGTGCGGCTGGAAGACCACCACCAGCCGGCGCTCAGGCAAACAGGTGCGGGCGGTGTCCAGGGTAGCCCTGATCTCTGCGGGATGGTGGCCGTAATCATCGACAACCAAAACTCCGTTGCGTTCGCCCCGCACTTCGAACCGCCTGCCCACGCCGCGGAATTTGGAAAGGCCGCGGATCGCGTCTTCCGCGCTGATGCCCGACATCAGGGCCACGCCCAAGGCGCCCAGCGCATTGAGGACATTGTGGCGGCCAGGCTGCTTCAAGCTCACTTCGCCAAGGGAATCGCCCTTGTACCAGGCCTCGAAACGGCTCACCGCGCCGCAATCGAGCACCTTGCCCCGCAAGGCGTTGCCTTCGCCGAACCCATAGGTCAACACCGGGCGTTTGACTCGCGGCAACAGCCGCTGCACGCCGGGATCGTCGCCGCAGACCACATTCGTGCCGTAAAACGGGATCGTATTCATGAACTGCACGAATGCGTCATCTATCTGAGTAATATCTTTGTAATAATCCAAGTGGTCCGCATCCACGTTGGTGACGATGGTCATGATCGGCAGCAAACAGAGAAAAGATCCGTCCGATTCATCGGCTTCGGCGATAAGGTATTGCCCCTCGCCGAGTCTGGCGTTGGAGCCGTAGGCATTGAGCCTGCCGCCGATAATAACCGTGGGGTCGGTGCCGGCCTCATCGAAAATCGACGCCAAAAGAGAGGTGGTCGTTGTTTTGCCGTGGGTGCCCGCAACGGCGATTCCCCGGCGCAAACGCATGAGTTCCGCCAGCATCTCGGCGCGTGGTATGATGGGAATGCCGCGCGCCTGCGCCTCCTTGATCTCAGGGTTGTCCATGGTGATAGCCGTGGACTTGACCACCACCTGCACCACATCCTTGCCATGGGGCACATTCTCCGGCGCATGGCCTATGGAGATATCCGCCCCCAAGGACCGCAGATGCTTCACGACGGGTCCTTCGGCAAGATCCGAACCGGATACGGAAAATCCCAGATTCAGCAGCACTTCGGCAATACCGCTCATTCCCGAGCCGCCGATGCCGACCATGTGGATCTTCTTGACCCTGTCCTGCATGTGTTGGGCTTCTTTAAACGTCATCACGCCGCCTTGTCCTTTATCATATCACCCAGAGCCGAAGCCACGCGCGCGGCAGCGTCGGGCTTGCCCAATTCCAACGCCCTGGCGCGCATCGTGTCCAGGACTTCGTCATTATCCAAAAGCGAAAGCACCATGCCCGCCAGATCAACCTGGGGCAGGTCCTTCTGTTCCACCCTTTTGCCTGCGCCAGCCTCTTCCAAATACGCGGCGTTCACGCTCTGGTGGTTATGCGTGGCGTACGGGAAAGGAATCAACACACTAGGCATCCCGGCCACGGCCAGCTCGAACACCGTGGACGCTCCGGCCCGGCAAAGCGCCAGGTCACCCCATGCGTAGGCGGCGGCCATATCTTCTATAAAAGGCTCCACCCGGGCCTTCACTCCCGACTCGGCATAGGCCTTGCGCACGCGCTCGAAATCACGGGCACCGGTCTGATGCCAGATGTCCACTCCCGCTTCCATGAAACGGGGCAAGGACTCCATGACCGCGCTGTTCACCGCCATGGCCCCCTGGCTTCCTCCCAAAATCAGCAGGCGTTTCCCGCCATTACGGACATGCTGCCTCCGCATGCGCCGTATGGCGCCACGCACGGGATTTCCCGTAACCTCCACCTTGCGCGGTGGAAACCAGCCGGCCTTGTCGGGAAACGAGACCATCACCTTATCCACCCAACGCCCCAACACCCTGTTGGTGATGCCGGGCACACTGTTTTGCTCATGCACGGCTGCGGGCGTCCGGCACAGCAACGCCGCCAGGACCTGGGCAAACGCCGCATAGCCGCCAAGCCCCAAAACCACTTGGGGACGAAACCGCACATGCAGCCGCAAGGCCTTGCAAATCCCCAGCAGCAGCCAGAAACCGGCGCCCACGGCACGAAAACCTCTGCCCAAAACGGGGCGCACGGGCAACGCGGCGAATTCAAGCCCGGCCTTGGCCGCAAGCTCGGCTTCCGGACCCCGCTGCCCACCGACAAAAAGTACTCGCGCCTGCGGATACAGGGTCTTCAATTCTTCAGCCACCGCCAGGGCGGGGAAAATGTGCCCCCCGGTGCCGCCTGTGGTCAAAATCACACGCTGCATGCTTCGCCGGCTTCCTTTTCCCGCCATGTTCTATGCCGGGAGAGGTTCAACAACAATCCAACACATAAAAAAGAGCACAAAAGGCTGCTGCCGCCATAGCTCATGAACGGCATGGGCACTCCCTTGGGAGGAGCGGTGCCCAGCACCACCGCCATGTTCAACACCGCGCCCAGCGCCAGAATCAATGTCGCGCCGTAGCCTACCAGCCTGTTTTGCAATTCATCCTGCTGCAAGGCCACCAAAAAGGACCGCAGCAAGAGCATGCCCATGAGCAGAAAAACCAGTGAAACGCCCACGAATCCCAACTCTTCGCCCACCACGGCCATAATGAAATCGTTGTGGGCTTCGGGCAGGAAGAAAAGTTTCTGCTTGCCGGCGCCCAGCCCCTGCCCCCAAATCTGGCCCGAGCCAAAGGCGTACAGCGACTGCACCAGTTGGTATCCCGCGTCCATGGCGTCTTTGAACGGATCCAAAAACGCAAGCAGTCTGCGGCTGCGGTAAGGAGACTGCACGATGAGCATCCATCCGGCCGAAGCGGCCATGATCATAGCCATCAACAAATAAACGAGCCGCGTGCCCCCAACCAGGCACATGAGAAACAACAGTCCGCCCATAAAAGCGGCGCCGCCGAAATCGGGCTGCACCAGAATCAAGAGACAAAATATTCCGGTCACGGCAAAAGGAGGAATAACGCCCACGCTGAACGTTTTGACCAGGGCCTGCTTTTTGCTCAAAAACCAGGCAAGGTACAGCACCAGGGTGATCTTGGCGAACTCCATGGGCTGAATGTTGAACCAGGCGATGTGCAGCCAGCGGCGCGCACCGTTCACTTCCACTCCCAACGGCGTGAACAGGGTCAGGAGCAAAAGAAACAGCACTATGCCCAAGGCCCAGTACTTGAAATCGTAAATGCGCCGGATGGGCGTCACGGCCACCACGGCCATAAGCGCTATGCCCGCCAACGCGAACATACATTGCTTCCGGAAAAAGAAAAACTTGTCGGAATAATACTTCTCCGCCATGACGCCGCTGGCGCTGAGCACCATCATCAGGCCCACCCCGGCCAGCAACAAGGTGGCCGCGAGCAGCCAATAGTCAAAACGCGATGAAACGTTTTGACTATCGGGCTGTTGCTTAAGCCTCACGGGAGTTTCTCCACTATGCTTTCAAAATGCAGGCCGCGCTCTTCGTAATTGGCGAACTGGTCGAAGCTCGAAGTGGCCGGAGAGAGCAACACCACGTCGCCTTTCTTCGCCCGCTCGCGCAGCCAGGCGACGGCCTGATCCATCTTTTCTTCCCAATGCAAGGGCACGGCGCCGTTCCAGGCAGTGGTGAACGCTTCGCGGCTGCCTCCATAAAGGCACACGGCCTTCACCCGTTCCTGCAACAAGGGGCGCAGGCTGCTCAAGTCGCCCCCTTTGAATTTGCCGCCCGCCAGCAGCAACACAGGGCTTTCGAAACTCCTGAGCGCGGCGCGCAAGGAATCCACGGTTGTTGCCTTGGAATCATTGACATAAAGAATGCCGTCCACTTTGCGCACCCGGCTGAGGCGATGTTTTGGGGGGCGGAAATCCTTGATGGCCCGTTGGGCCTCGTTCTCGGTCACGCCGAAAATACGCACAGCCTGATACGCCGCCTCCATGTTCTCCTGATTGTGCGCGCCCGGCAAATACTCGCTGAAAAATCTATTTTTCGGGGCGTACCACACCACTCGGGCATGCCCTGGAAGACGCAGCTCAAGTTCTTCCTTTTGCCCTAACGGCAAAATGGCGTTGTCATCCACATCCTGGTTGACGAAAAGACGCATTTTAGCTTCCAGATACTCATCCATATCCGCGTGATAATCCAGATGATTGGGCGTAAAATTCAAAAGCAGGCCGACCCAGGGCTTGAAATGCACCGTGGTTTGCAACTGAAAGCTTGAAAGCTCGAGCACCAAAATATCCGCCCGTTCCGGAGAGAGCACGTATTCCGCCAACGGCGCGCCGATGTTGCCTCCCAAAAATACCTTGCGCCCCACATGTTCCAGCATGGCGGCGATGAGCGAGGTCGTCGTCGTCTTGCCGCTCGTTCCGGTGACGGCCACAACGGGCTTGCACACGTACCGGCTGGACAGTTCCAATTCACCGATGACTTCCACGTTCGCGGGGATGAGCGAACGGACCGAAGCCACGGACACGCCGGGACTCATGACCACGATGTCCACATCGGCGAACTGCTCCGCCGCATGGTCGCCCCCCACGATTTCAATACCGTTGTCCTTGGCCTGCTGAAGAAAATCCGCGTGCAGGGTGTGCACGTTTTTCTCCAAAAGACGAACACGGGCGCCAAGGGCAGCACTCATCAAAGCCGCCGCGCGGCCCGAGCGTCCGGCCCCGACCACGGCCACCATGCGCCCCGTAAGGGGCTTACGTGCCAATGCCTCTACTTTGCCCACGATCAAATGCTCCTAACGCAATTTTAATGTTGAAAGGGCGGCCAATCCCAACAGAATGGACAGAATCCAAAAGCGGATGATGATCTTGGATTCCGGTATGCCCTTGAGTTCAAAGTGATGGTGAATGGGCGCCATGCGAAAGATGCGCTTGCCGCCGCTGAATTTGTAATATCCCACCTGCAAAATCACGGAGAGGGTTTCTATGACGAACAGACCTCCCACGATGGTCAACACCAATTCCTGCTTTGCGAGCACCGCGATAAAACCCAGGGTGCCGCCCAGACTCAGTGAGCCCACATCTCCCATAAAGACCTGGGCCGGGTAGGCGTTGTACCATAAAAACCCGAGCCCGGCGCCGATGAGCGCGCCGCAGAACACCGTCACCTCGCCCACTCCGGGAATGGGCGCAACCTGGAGATAGCGCGCCATTTGCGCGTGACCCGACACATAAATAAAGACCGCGAAGCAAATACCGGCCATGATCGTCGGGCCGATGGCCAGACCGTCGAGGCCGTCAGTGAGGTTCACGCCGTTGGACGCCCCGACCATGACCAGCATGGCGAAGGGCACGTAAAACCATCCCAAATCGGGCTGGACCTCCTTGAAAAACGGCAGCACCAGCTTGGTGGAATAGGCGGGCTCGTTGATGAGCATAAACATGGCGATGCCGGCCACAAGGAGCTGGCAAAGAAACTTGGTGCGCGCGCTGAAGCCCTTGTTATGGTGTTTGCGGATCTTGGTGAAATCATCGAAAAAGCCCACGAGGGCGAATCCGCAATATACAAATATTGTCAACCAAATATAATGGTTGCTCAAATCGGACCACAACAGCACGCTGGTAAGCAGGCCGACCGCAATGAGCAAGCCGCCCATTGTCGGCGTCCCGGCCTTTTGCTGATGCGAGGCCACGCCGTCTTCCTGGATATACTGCCCGAATTTTAATCTGCGCAGCCAGGCGATCATATGGGGGCCGACCAGGATGCTGACAACCAGCGCAGTAAGCAACGCCCATACCGAACGAAAAGTAATATACCGAAAGACATTAAAAAAACTGACGTCTGCGCTCAAGGGGTAAAGCAAATGGTAAATCATGCGTGCAACTCCTCGCGCAACGCGTCGCAGTAATGTTCCATCTTCATTGACCTGGAGCCTTTCACAAGCACGAGCCCCCGTGTGAACGCCAGTTTGCGCCATTCTTCAATAAATGCATCCACACTGCCCACCGCAATGAAATTTCCCTTAAATCCTGAGTGATTCAATCCACGTACAATCTCGTCCACATGTCCGCCGCGCCAGAAAAGGACTTTCGCGCCGCTGCCCCCAACGACACGTCCCAATTCCTCATGGGCCGCCGCCGATTGAGCGCCGAGTTCGCGCATTTCTCCCAAAACCAGGATCAAGGGGCGTTCTTCGGCAAGCTCCCTGGCGCCGGCGATGGACGGCCCCATGGATAAGGGGTTGGCGTTGTAACAATCATCCACCAAAAGAAAATGCCGCGTCGCGTACGTCTGGAATCGCCGGGCCACAGGCCGCGCCGCTTCCAAGCCGCTCCGGATGTAAGCCGTTCCAATACCCAGGCCGTGTGCGGCCGCGGCGGCCGCGGCGAGATTCTCGGCCATGAAGCCGCCTCGCCAGGGCACGTCCACCTGAAACCGCTCTCCGGCCACCTGGAGCGTATAGCGGCCTTTGCCCCCCGGGATCGGCCCGGCGTACGCCCCGGTGCAGACCACGTCCGCATTCCCGGTGCTGAAGCAAAGTGCGCGCACGCCGTATCCCTCCACCGCGGTTGCCAACTCGGGATAATCCGCGCTGTAAACGGCCAGGCCTCCAGGCTGCAGGTGGCGCAGCAACCGCGCCTTATTCCGGGCCACGTTTCGCACATCGCCCAGCCCTTGGGAATGCACGCCTCCCACATTTACAAGAACGGCGACGTCAGGCGCCAGAATTGCGCCAAGCAGATCCATTTCCCCGTCGTAATTGATGCCCGCCTCAAAAACCCAAAATTGTTCCTCACCCGTGGCGCGCAATATGGAAAGGGGCAAGCCGATCTGATTGTTGAGATTCAAATGATTCTTCGCCGTAACGCCAACCTGGGAGCATATGCCTGCCAGAAGTTCCTTCACCGTGGTCTTGCCCACGGAACCCGTTATTCCGACAACAGTGGCACGGCTCGCGTCGCGATGCGCGCGCGCCAGTTTGCCCAGGGCCTGGAGCACGTTATCCACGCGCAACACGCACCCTTCGGGCAAATGCGGCATATCGCGCTCGGCCACAACCGCGCAGGCGCCCCTTTCCAGGGCCAGGGCCGCGAAATCGTGACCGTCGAAGCGCTCTCCCGCAATACAAAAAAACAACTCACCGGCAGCAATCTCCCGGCTGTCCGTCTGCACGCCGGACGGCACACGTCCGGCCGCATCTCCAAGAGCGGCGCGAGCGCCCATGGCGCCGACTATGGCCCGCAGGTCCATCTTCACGAAAGCAGCTCCCGAATCACTTGCTGATCACTGTAGGGGCGTTTTTCATCTCCAATCTGCTGGTAGGCTTCATGGCCTTTGCCCGCCACAACCAGCACATCCGAGGTGCACATCTCCTGAATGGCCGTGGCGATGGCCATGCGCCGATCCGGCGTTTCCAGAACCATGGGACAGTTGCGCAGTCCGGGCCGCACGTCGTTCATGATGTCAACCGGATTCTCATGGCGGGGATTGTCCGAGGTCAAAACCGCCACATCGGAATACTTGCACACCGCCTGCCCCATAAGGGGGCGTTTCGTCCGGTCCCGGTCTCCGCCGCAACCGAATACGGTGAACAAGCGTCTGAAATCCAATTCCTTGACTGCGGAAAGCATATTTTCCAGGGCATCGGGCGTGTGGGCGAAGTCCACGAAAATATTCAGCCCCCGATTATTGGCGATACGCTCGAGCCTTCCGGGCACGCCCATAAAATCCTCTAGAGACTTCATGTCCCCTGGAGTCCGGCCATAGGCCAGTGCAACAGCCTGGGCGGCGAGCAGGTTCGAGGCGTTGAACCCTCCGATAAGCGGCGAATGTAGACGCCAGACCTCGGATCCAAGGCGCATCTCCAGTTCCAGTCCTTCCACGGAACTGGAAAGTATCGTGCCATGCAGCGCCCTTTCCCGCATTCCCTCCGGAATCTCGCCCAGGCCAAAGCCCAAAGCGTGAGGCATTTCCCCCAAAAGTCTCCGGCTGTATGGATCATCCCAGTTGATCACGACCTTCTTATCCGCATGGGGCACTTTGCTGAAGAGCTGCGCCTTGGCCTGGAAATACTGCTCCATATCTTTGTGATAATCCAAATGGTCCTGGGTCACATTGGTCAAGGCCGCGGCATCGAAACTCAAACCCGCGATACGACGCTGATCCAAGGCATGGGAGGAGACCTCCATTATGGCCAGCTCGACTCCGGCGGCCCGCATCTCGGACAAATACTCATGCACCTGCCAACAGCCGGGAGTCGTCAACGGCGCATCGCGCACTATCCCAGGCCAGCGATAATTCACCGTACCCAGCACGCCCACACGTTTTCCCACGCTTTTAAAAATGTGTTCGACCAAAAAAACCGTGGTGGTTTTGCCGTTGGTCCCGGTAATGCCCAACAAAGGAAAGGGCAAGGAATCGGTCTTGAAATGCAACGCGGCCAGTTCGCCCAGCGCGGTCCTGGGATCCGGGTGGCTGATAAAAGAGGTCACCTGGGCGGACAGATCGGCAGGCACCACGGCATCGTCTTGGATTAAAACATACGCAGCGCCGCGCTCCACCGCATCCGGAATGAAAGAGGCGCCGTTAACGGTGGGGCCGGGAATGGCCACAAAAGCGTCGCCAGGCTGCACGTGCCTGGAATTGGTGCGCACCACGAGTCCCTGCGCCACCCTGCGCTTCAGCTCGGCATAGGTCATGCTTTGATTAGGAACGTTCTGCATTGTCTTGCAACCATAATATACATTGGTTCGCGCCGACCGGCCACGGCTTGCCCGGAACGGGCTCCTGTCTGGTCACCATGCTGCCCGCGCCCTTCAGGCTGGGGACAACACCTTTGCCGGCAAAAATTTCCATGGCCCGCCGGATGGAAAGTCCGCGCACGTCGGGCACCGCATCTCCGGGGATCACGCACGTTCTGTCCACTTTGCCCCGCATTTCCGCGCTGGAGCAAAACCGCACCGGCGTCGGATTGTTCAGGATCGTATCATTATTCGCCATCACCGCGGGGGCGTCCGGCAATCCGCCCATGAAGGCCAAGGTCTTGAGCGCCACCTCCTTAAAGGCCGGCGCGGCGACCACACCGCCATAATGCGAGGGCTCGGGTTCGTCCACAGATATTAAAATAAGGTATTCCGGTTTTTCCGCGGGAAAGAGCCCCACAAAAGACGCAACGACTTTTGAGCCGTATCCCCCTTCGGGTGAAGCCTTTTGCGCGGTGCTCGTTTTTCCGGCGACGGCCAGGCCGGGAATCTGGGCCCTCGATCCTGTTCCTTCATCCACAACGCTGCGCATCATGCGCAAGACCTCACGCGCCACAGCGGGCTCGAAAACGCGGGTCTCGGCCTGTACGGGCACATAGGGGTCGAGAACAAGACGCAACGGCTTGAGCACCCCCCCATTGGCGAGACACATGAACCCCTTGGCCAACTGCGGCAGGGTGACGGAAAAGCCTTGTCCGAAACCCGAAGCGGCCAGATCGATACGTTCCCAGTCTCCAGGAGGACGCAAAATGCCGCCGCTTTCACCGGCCAAAGGCAGGCCAATACGCTGTCCAAAACCTAACTGTGCAAGATAGTTATAGTATTTTTCAGCCCCTAGGGCCATGGCGATTTTGGCCGCCCCGATGTTGCTGGAATAAAGCACAATCTTGCGAACCGGCAGCCAGTCCTTGGCCGAAACATCGCGAATAAGCTTGCGGTCTAAGCGCATCCGCCCCTTTTCACAGTAAAAAATGGTGTCCGGCTCCACCACTTTTTCCTGCAGCGCAGCGGCCACGAGCAGAGGCTTGATCACCGATCCCGGCTCAATGGGGTCCATGGCCATACGATTACGCCACGACGCCGGGTTGTATTTCTTATAGGCATTGGGATTGAAGCGCGGATACTCGGCCCAGGCCAGCACATGGCCGTTATCCACCTTGACGACCAGACAGCCCCCCCACTTGGCGTTGTGGGTTTTCACCGCCTTTTCAAGGGCCTCTTCAGCCGTGTATTGCACATTCACATCCAGGGTCAGGCGCACGTCCTTGCCGCCGATATCGATCGCATGCCCTGCGTCGTCATAATAGAGCTTGCTGCCCGTGGCGTCGCGTTCCACGACGTAATTGGACTGTTTGCCAGCAAGATGCTCGTCGAGAGATGCTTCCAATCCTTCAAGACCGCGGTCGTCCAACCCCACAAACCCTATGAGACGCCCCGCAAGGTGCTTATTGGGATATTGCCGCGCATATTCAGTGACAATATTGATGCCCGGGAGCCTGGCGTCACGCACCGCAGCGGCTGGGGCGTCGCCGATCTGGCGCGCAATCCAGACATGTGTACCGGAAGAAGTCAATTTCCGCTTCAATTCCGCCGCATCCAGCTCCAGAATGGAAGCGAGCTTGACCGCCACATCCCCCGGATTATGCACGCGCGAAGGATCAGCGAAGATGGACTTGATAGCCACGCTTTTGGCCAGCAGCCGTCCCCTGCAGTCGAAAATTTCTCCACGCTCGCCCGCGGCGAACTCGCTGGTACGGTGTTGCCTGGCGGCCATCGCCGCGAGTTTGGGCCCCTCCACCACCTGAACGTAGTAGGCGCGCCCCCATAATGAAACCCAGAGCAACGCGAAAATCACGGCCACCGCTTTCAGCCGCAATCCGCTCCAGTCCAGATTCCGGGAAACAATCTTTCCGGCCAGGCCGGGATGCTTTTTTATACGCGCGGGTTTGCGTTTTTTGCCCAGGGCGTAGGCCTTGCGGTCCGTGAGCCCCCAACTGCGTTTTTCTCCAGCCGCAGCAGTTCTGCGAGCAAGACGCTCACTCCCGAGCCCAAGCCGGGATTCAGGCTTTTTCGCTCCCCTGTACTCGCGTTTATTCTTGGCCATTCTCGTTTCCCGCCCTACGCACTTGTCCCGCAGCGGGGACCTTGAGATCATATTTCGGCGCCAACCGTTCCAACCTGTAAAGCGCTATCAGATTGTCACGCTCCACACGAAGCTTGGCCACGTGGTCTTCCAGCTTCTGCACTTCGTTTTGCTTGTTTTTCAGCCCGTACGCCAAATCCGTGCGTTCAATGTTCAACCAGACCAAAAAAATTCCGAGCATGAGCGTCAATCCCCCGGCCACCCCGGTAAGCAACATCCAGCTTCTGTTCATCTGCTGCATGCCGCGTCTTCTCCGGCGCAGCCCTCGGGGGCCGCCAAGCGTTCGGCCACGCGCAGTTTGGCGCTACGAGCACGGCTATTGCCCCGAACCTCTTCTTCACTCGGGGTAAGGGGCTTTTTCGTCAGTATCTTCAATCGCGGTCCTCCACACCGGCATTGGAGCACCTCTCGGGGGCACCTGCATTCTTTGGCTTCGAACCGGAAAGCGCGCTTGACCAGCCTGTCTTCCAAAGAATGGAAAGAAATGATCGCCACCCGCCCTCCGGGGCGCAATCTTGCGGGAATATCCGCCAAAAAGGACTCAAGCTCTTCGAGTTCACGGTTGACCGCGATACGCAAGGCCTGAAACGTCCTGGTTGCGGGATGGTTGCGCGCCTTTGCGCGCCATGCGGGAGGATAGGCCCGCTCCACGATGGAGGCCAGCTCCTGCGTGGTCTCGATGGGCGCCTTGACGCGCGCCTGCACGATGCCGCGGGCGATGCGCCCCGCCTGGGGCTCTTCGCCGTATGTCGCGATAATACGCTTCAATTCATCCACTCCCGCCTTGTTCACCAACCTGCTGGCAGGCGCCTCCGGCCCTCCGGGGCTCATGCGCATATCCAGCGGTCCCGGCTGCAAAAAACTGAATCCTCGTTCAGGGTCATCGAGTTGGAGCGAGGAAACCCCAAGATCAAGCAGCGCGCCGTCCAACAGCCCCCAGCCGAGGGCGTCGAGAATGTCCGGGAAAGCGCTGTACGAAGCGCGTTCAAAAACCGCGGCTCCTTCGTACTGGGCCAGACGCCCGCGCGCCAGGTCCAGTGCGAAGGGGTCGCGATCGAGACACAAAATCCTGGCGTCGCCATCCACTTTTTCCAAAATGGCCCCGCTGTGTCCGCCAAGCCCCACAGTGCCGTCAAGATACGTTCCGCCTGGATGCGGCGCGATCCACTGGAGCACTTCGTGCAAAAGAACCGATACATGCTGCATACTACTCCCATGCAGGTCTGCCCCACGGTCCGCCTCCCGGCGCGATGGTTTACAGGGGTATGTCGATACCGCTGGCCTCAAGCTCTGCGGTCACATCGTCGTAATCCTGTTCTTCAATCAAAGCGGAAAACTGCTGGGGATTCCAAATTTCAAATTTCTGCAACTGCCCGACAAGTTCAACCGTGCCGTCCAGCCCCGCATAACTCCTGTGCGCAGGCGAAATAAGCACTCGTCCCTGTTTGTCCAAGACCATTTCTTCCGCGTTACCTATCACCAACCTTCTAAAATTACGTAATTTTTTTGAAGGATTTTTTATAAGAAGCAAATTGTTTTCAAAATCGTCCCAGTCCGGCTTGGGAAAGCCCACCAGACACCCGTCATAACACGTCAGCATAAACGATCCTTTGTCGCAACGGGAAAGGATGACCTCCCGGAATTCCGGAGGCAGCATGAGGCGCCCCTTGGGATCGAGGCTGCGCTGACTTTTCCCGCGAAACAACATGGAGCGTCCGCCAAATGTTCAGGTTTCCACTTTTTACCACTTTTTACCACCCCATGAACTATTCCACTGATTCTGTCAAGGTGCCTGCAGATTTTCGCAAGATAATATGTAGAATTTTTCTAGAAAATGATTTTTCAAACTCTTGTATCAATGTCAAGCAAAGTAATGCAGATGAGTTTCGTATTCCCAAAAACACCTTGATAATTCACGGAATTATATTTATCCGCCCACCCTTGACACGTGCGATAAAGCCCACCGGCCAAGAAATCACCAAAAGACTTGCATCTCGATAGCAATGCTGGTTATTATTTTATTAAATATGGATAGTACGCTGGTTCTCCGCATATGCACGGCATGCCTCGGTCCTTCCGCTCATTTTTGAAGTATATTTCTGGCATGTTCCCGTGATGCGGAATTTGATTTTTTTATATGTATATAACGCAATAAAGAGCTATTTACGCTATGACAGCGCACAACAAGCGACGATTTGCAATGTAAATTCATTCCGTGTTCTCTTCCACTATTCATGTGTTACAAGAATTTTATTTTGTTATTCTTCACGCTACACGTCATAACGCCTGGGAGAATATTATTTATGCGCTCTGAAGGGGTTTATTGTGTGTGCAGTTAAAACTACCATTCCCGATAATATCACCGAGGAATACTATCAAATCAATCCGGACATTCTGGCGAGCTTTCCGAAATACCGCCCCCCGCTGGATCTCTTTCGTTTTAATGAGGAGTTGGCGCAATTGCTGCCTTACGCACGCAAGGGACAACGGTTGACGAACGCCCAGGTGGATGAAGTGAATCAGTTGTGCGGCGACTGTCTACTTTTTGTGTCGCGGTCGGATCATCCGGTTTATTCGAAGCACATCTGCAAACAGCTCGACCTCATCCTTGTGGATAAGAACCTTAAAGAAGGTGAAATAGCCGATATCATAGTTCAAGCGTTGCAAATGCGCCTGGAGCATTTTTTCGATCAAGCCGTGCAGCCGGTTTTCGATCTTCTTTATCAGGACATCATGGTGCTCACCGAATACCTCAGCCAGGACAGCCAGCGCATCAAGGCCCTGGTGAAGCGCCTGCTCAATGAATACACCCTGGTCAACCATTCGGTGAATACCGGCTTTCTTGGGCTATGGCTTTATTTACGGGTGCGTACGGGGCAATTCGAACGCCGCGAACTGGACCGCGTCACCTTGGCCCTGTTTCTGCACGACATGGGCATGTGCAAGATTCCGCAATTCCTTCGCTCGAAAAGCACGCCTCTCACCCAGGACGAGCGGAGCAAGATCAACCAGCACCCTCTTGTAGGAATGAAAATGGCGCAAAAGCTGGGACTGACGTTCAAGGAGATGAAAAGCTGCGTGTTCGAGCACCACGAACGGCTCGACGGCTCCGGATACCCCCGCAAGAGTACCGGCAGCGAGGAGATAAGTAAGGTGGGGCGGTTATGCGCCGTGGCCGACTCCTTTTGCGCCATGATCACAGATCGCCCCTATGCCAAAGCCATTGCCCCGAAAGAGGCGGCCCGGCAGCTGCAAAACGACGATAAACGCTATGAGCGCCAGTTCACCACGTTGCTCTTTTTCGCTTATATGCACAACGATTTTACCTGGTGATCTCCCCCTTTTTCAGGACGGCGATGCCGGAGCGCTCTCTCGGCCGCTTTTTGCGTCGCGTAACATGCACCCCGTACTGTCCGTCATAACGTCGGGCGTCGGGGGAGGGCGCGATCGCACGGCGACCAGGGAAGGCCCCCGGACTCCGGAACAGCACCTTTTCCAAGCTTTTTTATAACTACGAGATGTTATGGCATACGCTTCACTCTGAAAGTCGCGATGTCCACCTTAAAAGGGCTTAGATGCTCTTGTTCAGTTATCCGAAGCAATATCCCATTGTTTCAGACGCAAGCCTTGCAGTTGTCACATGATCGGGAAATCGACCGCCGCATCCTGCAGCAGCAGACTGCGCAGTATTTCCAACCCCTGACGCAATTCCTCACCGCTTCCCGGCCCGCTGAGCGAAAGCCGCACCGCTCCCGGCGCCGGCTCGTGCGCCACCTTGAAACGCTCGGAGGCGAATACGGCGACTCCGGCCTCACGCGCCCTGGCCTCAAACGCCAGGCCGCTCCAGGGCGCCGGAAGATGCAGCCAGATGAAATATCCTCCGCTGAATCCTTCGAATTCATGCCCCTGCAGGCAGTCGACGGCCGTTTGCCAACGAGATCGATACGCACGCTGCCGCGCCTGGATCACCGCGTCCGCCTCACCGGATTGCAACCACCGCACGGCCAGTTCGACCAAAAGAGGGGGCGCCATCCAGACCGTATTCTGCACGGCGCGCAACATCGCCCCCCGCACTGCGCAAGGGGCGTACACAAAGGCGGTACGTACGCCGCCCCCCAAAATTTTCGACAAACTGCAAATACTCACGGTATGTTGGGGGGCATACAGCGCCAATGACGATCCGCGATCCTCGCGCAGGCAGGCATAAGCGTCGTCTTCCAGCAGCCAAAGCCCCAGACGCTCGGCCACGGCGGCGACAGCCATACGCCGCTGCTCGCTCATGCAGCGCGTGGTGGGGTTGTTGACGCTGGGCATAAGATAGACGGCCTTGGCGCCCTCACGCCGACAGACATTCTCCAGCTCCGCCGGCAATACACCCTCATTATCCGCAGGCGCGGCGACGAGCCGGACACCCAGGGAGCGCGCCAGGGTTTTCATCCCCGGGTAGGTCAGCGGCTCAGTAATCAAGGCTTCTCCCGGCCCAACCAGGGCCAGCAGGCTGCACGTCAGGGCATGCTGCCCCCCTGCGCAAACCAGGACATCCTCCGGATGGGGAGCGAACCCCAAACGCCGCAACCACAGGGCTCCCGCCTCACGATGCGCGGGGATTCCCGCAGGGTCCGCGTACTGCAGCAATCGTTGCGCCAAAGGGCTTGCCGCCACTGAGCGCAACACCTTGGACACATCAGGACCGGGACTGTTATCAAGCGTCACCAGCCCCATCTCTATCTGACGGTTGCCCGCCGTTTTTGGCTCCAACAGGGAGGAGTCCGTGGCCGCGTCGGGAGTGACGAACGTGCCCTTTCCCGTGACTCCGGTCACAAGCCCCCGCCTTTCCGCCAGGGCGTACCCCCGCGTCACCGTGCCGACCGTTACGCCCAAAACCTCGGCCAGTTCGCGATGCGTCGGCAGCCGCGCCCCGCGTTGAAGACACCCCGAAGCCACGTCCCGGGAAATGGCGTCCGCCAGCGCGACATACAACGGTTTTTCCGGCAGCAAGTGCGGTTTCCACATTGTCATGGTGACAATGTTAACATTGACAAGCACAATGTGTCAATTTAATGGGTACAATCAACACACTTTTCCGGAGAATTTCACCAGATTGTTTTGAAGGAGGCTTTGATGAATCAGCATGGGATTCTCACAATGAGCTGCCTGTTGCGGAATGTGCGCAAGGCGGACTGGTATGCCGGGGGGAAGGCTGCAAGCCCCCTGCTTCTCGGGGTTGTGCCGTTCGGGCTCATTTACGGCGCCACAGCCGTGGATGCCGGGTTCACTTGGTGGTACGCCGTGCTCAATTCCGTTTGCATCTATGCCGGAGCATCGCAACTCGCCGTTCTCCAGCTCCTGAGCCAAGACACCCCGTTTGCGCTGGCCCTGCTGGCCGGACTTGTGATTAACGTCCGCATGCTGCTCTACAGCGCATCCCTCGCCCCGCACCTTCACGGTCTTTCCCTGTTCCACAAGGGCATGTTGGCGCATTTTCTGACGGACCAGGCCTACGCCGTCTCCTTGGCGCGTTTCTCCTCCGGCCACTACCCCGGGAGCAAAGGACGTTATTATTTCGGCGCGGCCCTCACAATTTTCGGCGGATTCTTCGCGGGTACAACGTTTGGGGCGATACTGGGCACGCGGCTGCCGGACTCCATGCAGCTGCACTACGCCGTGCCGCTGACGTTTTTGGCGCTGCTCACGCCCCTTTTGAAAAAACGCGAGGGCCTGCTCACCGCGGCGACCGCCGGCGGAGTGGCCCTGCTGTGCCGCGGCTTGCCTTACAACTGCGGCATATTGCCGGCCATCGCCGCGGGAATTGCCGTGGGCTGCCTGCTCGACGCTCCTTCGCGTTCAAAGGAGAGATAAAAATGGACACCTTTCTCACCGGCTCCACTCCCTGGCTGCTGCTCATCGTCTTGAGCCTGGGGACATACTGCTACCGATTCGCCTTCATGCCTTTTACGCGACAGACACAAGAAAACGGGCTTTTCTTCCGCATCCTGCGCCCCATCCCGGCAGCGGTCCTGGCGGCCTTGATGACTCCGGGGCTGCTCATACCCGGTGGGGCGCATGGGCAGTTTTCCCTGCAAGGACTGTTGCCCGCCCTCATCGCACTCGCGGTGGCCTGGCGCTTCGGCAACACACTGCTGACAATTGCCTGCGGCCTGATTGCTCTCTGGACACTCAACACCATTTCACCTATCTGTTTCGTGTTTTAGGAAAGCATATCCGGAATAATCGCCGCGCTGTTCCGTTTCCGTCAAACGCAGTCCCGTGCGTGAAACGTATGCCGCAGCAGCGCCCCCTGGTAAGCCGTCAAAAGCGGGGGTGGTCCAGACATGGACCGCCCCGCAATATAATAAGGTTATCGCATGACCAGCATCCGCAAGAGTTTGTTGCTTTTCGCCTTTTCGGGGGCGTTCATGAAACGTTGGAACGACAAGCTGCGCCCCGTGGAGTTGCTCGAAATCGACAAACAGGCGCATAAAATGATCGCGGCCTGGACCCTTTACATGATCAATTCACGCCACCTGAACGCCACTAAGCGCCTGGAGCTTGGAGAAAAGGTGGTGGAAGGCTGTCTTTTCGAATATTTTTACCGCCTGGTGATCACGGACATCAAGCCACCCATTTTTTATCAGATTAAGGCCAATCCCGCCCACTATGAGCACCTGACCCACTGGGTGCTGGAGCAATTGGCCCCTCGAGTCCGCTCTCTAGGCGATGCGTTTTGGCAACGGCTCAACGAGTATTACGCCCACCCGGAGGCCACCAATCTCGGACGCCGCATTCTGGAAGCCGCACATCTGTACGCCAGCAGTTGGGAATTCAACCTTATCAAAGGCATCAACCTCCAGGACGACGAATTTCAGGAGATCGAAGCCTCTTTTGTGGACGGCCTCAGCCACTACCGCGATCTGGCCGGAGTGCCCGAACTGCTCGCGGGCGTTGAAACTCCTTTAGGACGTTTCCTGCATCTTTGCGGCCAGTTGCGGTTTCAAAAACGCTGGTCGCAAACCCCGCGCATCCCGGAAACGTCCGTGCTCGGGCATATGTTTCTCGTGGCCTGCTATGCCTATTTCTGCTGCATTGTCCAGGGCGCGTGCCCCGCGTTGTGCCAAAACACCTTTTTCGCGGGCTTGTTTCATGATCTGCCGGAACTGCTGACACGCGACATCATCTCTCCCGTAAAAAAATCCGTGCGGCATCTGGCCGGATTGATCAAGGAGTACGAGGATAAGGAACTCACGCGGCGGGTCCTGCAACCCCTGGTGCAAGGAGGGCACAAGGACCTGTCCGACAGGCTTGTCTACTTTCTGGGCCTGGAACTGGGGTCCGAATTCAAAAACGCGGTCATTCAAAACGGAAAGACGCGGGAAGTTACCCGCGAAGAGCTATACCCCGGCTGCAACAACGCCGCCTTCGACCCCAAGGACGGTGAAACACTCAAGGTTTGCGACTCTCTTGCCGCCTTTATCGAAGCCTACACCGCCATGCGCAACGGCATTTCTTCCGAGCAGCTGCAACAGGCCTTGTGGCGGCTGCGCGAAGCCTACCAGCATGTGACGCTCGGGCCTGAAATCCACGTCGGCGCACTGCTGGCCGATTTCGACTGAGCCCGGAGCCGGGGGAGGACACGTGGGGTGAAACAGGCGGTCGAGACGCCACGTCACGGAACCCGGTTTTTCCCTCACGTTTTTATGATTTTTTCTTGACACTTTTCGCTACACCTTCTATAAATTCGTTCTTTCGACGTGCGCGATTTCCAAGGAGCTTAGAAATGAAGACCTTTACGCCGACCTCAAAAGACATCAAACGCGAGTGGTATGTCGTGGATGCTCAGGATCAAGTTTTGGGCCGTATTGCATCTCAGATTGCCAATCGCTTACGCGGCAAGCATAAACCCGAATTCGCCCCCCATGTTGACAATGGAGATTTCATTGTGGTGGTCAACGCCGCCAAGGTGAAAGTAACGGGCACAAAACTGAAAGATAAATTTTATTACAACTACTCCGGGTATCCCGGCGGCCTTCGTTCCAGGAGCCTGAGCCAGATGCTGGAACGCAAGCCCGAAGACGTGATTCTTCTGGCCGTGCGCGGTATGCTGCCCAAGAATCGCCTGGGACGCGCCTTGCTGAAAAAGCTCAAGGTGTACGCCGGACCTGAACACAATCATCACGCGCAGAACCCCAAGCCTCTGGAACTGCCCCTCTAACGCGGGGCGTCTAAGTTGGAGCCAATTATGACGCAGGAATTCAATTACGGCACCGGCAGAAGAAAAACCTCTGTTGCCCGTACCCGGCTTTACTCCGGCACTGGCCAGATCACCGTCAATGGTCGCGCACTGGAAGAATATTTTCCGCGCCCCTCGCTGCAGCAAATCGTGCGCCAGCCTTTGGTTGTGACCAATTCGCAGGGTAAATTCGACATCAAGGTCAATGTGGACGGCGGCGGTATAGCAGGCCAGGCCTCTGCCGTACGCCACGGCATAGCCCGTGCGCTGGTGGATTTCGACGCCGACCTGCGTCCCACCTTGAAGAAGTACGGCTACATGACCCGCGACGCCCGCAAGAAAGAACGTAAAAAGTACGGTCAACGCGGCGCCCGCGCACGCTTCCAGTACTCGAAGCGTTAAGCCGGTCTCGTTACACACTCGCTTTTCCAACGCCTCGGCCATCATGGCCGAGGCGTTTTTATGCTTCTTTTCCTTTTCTTGGGGGCGGGGGGGCGGGGAACGCCGTGGCCCGGCGCGGATGCGGCAACCAGGAACACGGCACTGGCGCGGACCAGGAACGCAGGGGCGCGGCGCGACGGTTGCCGGGTGAATTCGCGTAGAGAGGAAAGGAAAACTGCTGCAAACGGCGTGACGCGCCCCTGCCCGGAAATATGAAGAAGGCCACGGCACTCTTGCGATGGAGCGCTAGCGACAACCGTATTCAGTAACATGCGCCTCTGGGCGCAAGGTGCCGCCGTCCAACATGCGTGTAGTATGGACACGTCGGCCTGATGATATTCGGCCCTATTCTCTTGGGAGTTGCAACGTCACTCTACAACCGATGCCGGGTTCGCTTTTAATCGTAATCGTGCCTTGATGCTCGAGTACTATGCGCTTCGCGAGGCACAACCCCATTCCTACGCGATCAGTTCTTGTGGTGAAAAAGGGATCGAAGACGTAGGGCATATATTCCTCCTTAATACCCGCACCTTTGTCCTCTATATCGATCAGCACCGTACCGTCATCATGATGCGCCAGCAATTCTATGCCGGAACTCTCCACTGTGGCGTCCAAAGCATTGCGCAAGACCTCCTCCACGGCGCGTGCGAGCATATCGAGGTCGCCTTGCATCGAACACTCGGGGCATTTGATCTGTACGTGTTCCAATCGGGCTCCCGTCGCTGATCGTTGCCTCACGTTGTCCATGGCTTGGTTAAGCACCTCGCGGACCCGCACTGGTTGCTTCTCCGCACTGGTGATGCTGGCGTACTCCACAACGGCGCTGACCAGTTTTTCCAATTTCTCCAGTTCCTCACGGATTATATCCAAGTACTCGTGATCTCTATCATCGCATCGAGAATTCCGGCGCATCAAACTAGCGAAACCACCAATCGTCATCATCGGATTGCGTATCTGATGCGCAACGGAAAGAGCCAGCTTGTTCAGCCCCTCGTTCCGCTCGGTATGTAACTGATTCATTGCGCTAAACATCTCACGCTCTCGTTGATGCATCCGCACTGTCTCGGTGACATCCTCAACAAGCAGTATTATTCCCTCCATGGAACCTTCCGCTCGCAAAAAAGAGGTCGTCAATGTCAGAATGCGCGACGAGGAATCAGGCCTAATATAGGGCACCGTCCGTTGCAGATTCACCATCTCTTTCCATATGACATCAATAAACACTTGATTAAATTCTATATTTCTTTCACTGTCAATAAACAGCTGCCCCCACCCCTTCCGTAGCATTTCATCTCGTGGATAGCCGAGCACTTGACTTAATGCTTCATTGACCACAATAATATGTCCGTCAGGATCGATGACCATGACACCGAGAGCCATACTCTCTATGATGCTTTGCACAATTAACGGACTCAATTGTCCTCTGGGGCAAGACTCGTTATCTCCGCCCATAATTGCCACCCATTCCCCTACTTATCTCAACTACTTTTTTCTATACATTTTTTATTGACATGAGTCGGCTACCCTCAATTCACATCATAAAATCGTAACCATACACGAAGTTTCAAACAACAAAAATGTATATCCGTTGCCGTCTCACTTGTTATATTCCTCGCCATTCTGAATAATTATAAAGGACATTCAAAAAATACAACACCTCGCCGCATTGCACAATCCCACCTTTAAAGATAAAATAACTAGATTATGCCAATGCGTTGCCCGCATCCACAGAAATTATCTCCACATGGCTGTGTTTCACTCATCGGCATGGCTGGCGTCGGCAAGTCCACTATCGGCAGACTGCTTGCCCGCACACTGCAGTGGGCGCATCTGGACACTGACCAACTCATTGAGGCCTTTTACGGGCTTTCATTGCAGCAGGTAATGGACCAACTCGCGCTCAACAACTTTCTCTACGCGGAAGAACTGGTTGTCGGAAGTTTGGGCACAAGGCGTTGCGTCGTTTCCACCGGCGGAAGTGTGGTGTATGGAGCACGCGCTATCCAGCGTCTGCAACAGCTTGGCCCAATTATTTTTCTTCAGGCCTCGTTGGAAACGATCCAAAAACGCATTGGCAATGTGCGGCAACGGGGATTGGCCATTGCTCCGGGACAAAGCCTTGCCTCGCTTTATGCGGACAGACAGCCACTCTATACTGACGTGGCGTCGTTTATTGTGCATACCGACGCCCAAAATCCGGAGAAATGCGTTGATCTTATCATGAATTGGCTTGAGGAGGAGCCGTGAGAAATCCCAAACGCAAGCCCGGCGTTTTCAAACGCTTGGCGGCACTTTATGAAGAAATGGACAGGCAGTACCGAGAATCGGCGCGTCGCGCTTCTTTTTCTTGTGCAGGCTGTCCGCAAAATTGTTGCGTAAGCTACTTTGAACATCATACGTATGTGGAATGGAATTATCTCTGGCGGGGCATGCTGACCCTGCCCAAAGATCGGCAACAACATTTCTTGGAAAAGGCGCAACGAAATGTGGAACAATGCCGATTCGCACTTTCTCAGGGATTGCGTCCACGTGTCATGTGTCCGCTCAATGAAGACGGACTTTGCCAACTTTACGATTACCGACTCATGATCTGCAGATTGCACGGAGTTGCCCATATCGCGCCTCTGCCCGATGGCACCACCACGCAATATCCCGGTTGCTTCCGTTATCAGGAGGCCATCGCGCCGCAAGGTCCCACACCCCCTCCAATGGACCGCACCCCTCTTTACCGTGAACTGGCCGCTATTGAAATGGAGCATCTTGGCCATAAAATGCGTAACGTTCCCCGAGTGCGTTTGACTCTTTCTGAAATGATGGTAAAAGGTCCCGCAAAACTATGAACTCCAAGCCTCGCTACAACACGCGGCCGTTGCGGCGCTTCTCTTTAAAACGGCCCTTTTTCCTTGTTACGATCATGGCAGTTGGTATGGCCGTATTCGCTTCCGGCTGCGCGCAGCTCAATGTGCGGCATCTCAAACGCCAGCCGTGGCAAACCAACGAAAAGCAAAATCTGCAGCTTGAATTCTGGAATTTCTCATACGAACCACTGCTTCTTCAGGACTCTTACGACATACGGGGGCGCGCATATCCTGTGATGGACGGACTGCCCCAATGGGCCACCTATATTGATGAACTATGGTTTGCAGTGTATCTCAGCGACTCCCTGGGGCGCGTTTTGGCCAAGGATGTCCAGGTCATGCCGCCACGCGAACTCTCGCGGCAGGAAATCAGCGACGGCATTCCCTTCGAGTTTACGCTGCGACCGGATGACATCGGTGGAAAGGGCAAACTTTTCGTTACATTTGGCTATCGAATGGTACTCACGGATAATGGAGCGCCGGATAAAAAACAACATGGGGAACCTCGCGTTTTCTTTGCAAACGAAGGGGCGCTCTCCCACCTTTAGAGCATCTCAACCTTGAAAAAGTATAAATGCTCTTATGCATTTCCCTGAGACAATAAGCATTGTTTCAGGGGTGAGCCTTATCCAAAGGCGAAAATGTGCTAGCCAGCACATCCTTCACGTTGCCATAACGGCGCCATTCTTCAGGCGCCTCCCACAGAATGGGAATGGATGAATACCCTACCGGTCAGGCGTATTCGCCCAGTGCCATTATGCGTAACATCTCCCTCCCCAGATTCCGGGTAGATCCGATGATGGAGCGTGTTGCCAGAGCATGTTGGCCTTGACAGGTTTCGGATGCAAGTCTTGCTGCAAGGCGAACATGCGCTGGGTCATATGATTATCCAAGGGTAAAAATAAGCACTGAAAATCATCCATTACAGATTGATTCGCCTTCACAGTACGCTTTCCTTGCATTATGCAATAGGCGCCTATCCTTATGACAACAACACTAGAGCATATAACTCTTGAAATAGTCTAGACAATTGGTTATGCTTTGCTCATGA
>CAZFCK010000035.1:0-28197 GCA_964517355.1 uncultured Desulfovibrionaceae bacterium
GGCTTTCGCGCCCGCACGACGACCAGGGGAGGCCCCTGGACGCCGGAAAAAAGATAATTCAATTCTTTTTTTTTAAACAAATATAGAATGTTATGGTGTGCGCTCTGCTCAGAAAGTCGAGCACTGAAAAGGCATTCGAAAAAGGCGTTTTCAGGAAATCCAGACCGATAATAACGAATGTCGAGTCCCCAACATTGTCGCAACGGCGCGTAATTTTTCATATACTAGTGAAAGGAGCGCTTTGCGCCGATACGATGTACAGGAAACGGCATAATATTGCGTTGCCCTGTGGAGAATGCTGCCGGTCATGCGTCAGTCAACCTGCACGGTCACTGACAACGCCTTGAAAAAAACAGTGACCGCGTATCCTGGCTGGAGTTCCATGGTCTCCACGCTTCCTGTGTCGACAAGGGAACAGATCTCCGTTTCCTCATCCAGAGTGATGATGAATTCCGTGATCACAGGGCTGGTTTTGATCGAGCTTATGGTCCCAGTGAAGCAATTTCTGGCACTTGTCCGAGGCAGGCTCCCGCTCCAAGCGATATTCACCTGGGCGGCCTTGATACTTGCGCATGCGGGAAGACCTGCTTCCAGTCCCAAGTCCTCCAGGCTCTCCTTGGTGACTATCGCAAATATCCGCCGCCCGTCATCGCTTTCCAATTCCACCTCGCTCATGACGGGGCCATTGCGTATCGAGACGACCACTCCATGGAAACAATTGCGAGCACTGTTTTTCTTCCTGCGCTCCATGGCGGCGTAATGGCGCAGCAGCAGAGCGAGTTGCTGCTGGTTGTAACTTTTGAAATGCATGGTCTGCCCGGCGCTCACATGACCCAAAATACGCTGCACCAACGTCAGGGGAATCCCTTGGCGCAGCATCTCGACGGCTCTGGAATTGCGCAGCACTGTGGGGCACGACCGTTTCCTGGCCAGCCCGGCCTCAGCCCCCCTTTCATAGAACAGCCTGCGCAAATATCCTGAATCGACAAAGAAAGGCGTATCACCCAAAACAGAACCCGGCGTGTTTTGCAACATCGCGCACACCGGATCGATCACTTCCTCCGGCAGCAGCACTTCCCTGTCCGGTTCCGGATGATCCTTCCTTCTGCCGAGAAGCACCGCCCTCCGCGCGATATCGAAATCTTCCGGCCGGATAAGGCTGATTTCACCGGGCCTGGCGCCGCTATGCCGCAGCAGGAGAAAGATGATCCAGATACGTGTGCGGGAGCGCCGGCTCGCCGGTTTGACCGCGGCGTTTTTCCAGCGCAGAAAGGCCCGGGTCAAGGCCTCCAGCTCGCCGGATTTCAGATAGTTGATCCCTTCGGGAATGGAAAAATAGCCGGCCGACAGGTTCCTCAATGGCCGGGCATGCCCCACGGATTGCTGTTCGTTTAGGTGATGGACAGTCTTGTTCATCTGCTTCGCACGCTCATTATGAGTGATACGTGTGTAGAGAGGTAAGTTTCCCCCCATCGGTATCCCTCACTTCCTTTCAGATATCACTGAAATAAAAAAAAGCACGATTTCCCGCCAAACAATGACCGATTTGTTCGGAGAACGCAAGAAGAGTATATTCCGTTAAACATAATACTACTTTCACAGGAGGCGCTATGCGTTCCATTCTCTCCTTGCTGTTGGTACTGGCCCTGGCTCTTCCCGCTTCAGCCGCGGATTTGCGCATCTTTGCGGGCGCCGGACTCATGAAGCCCCTGGAAGAATTGCGTCAAAACTTCGAACAACAACACGGAGTGACCATCGAAGCACATTACGGCAGTTCCGGCGAAATTTTCGGCATGCTCGCCGCGGGGCAGAATTGCGACGTATTTATCCCCGGCGCTGAAAAATACACCATGGACGCCGTACGCAACGGCTGGATCGACGAATCCACGATCAAAAAAATCGTAAAGCACGTGCCGGTCATCGTTGTCCCGGCAGGCAACCCCGCCGGCGTCTCCAGCCTGGACGACCTGGCCAAACCCGGAGTCAAAGTCGCCCTGGGCGATCCCAAGGCTCCCGCCATCGGAAAAGTCTCCAAAAAAATCTTAACGGATTGCGGCCTCTGGGACAAAGTCACGCCCAACGTGGTCGTATTTGCTCCAACCTGCAATCAACTGCTCATTTATTCCGCCATGGGACAAGCCGACGCTACGATCAACTGGCAGGATGTGACCGCCTGGGCGGATGGCAAAGGCAAAGTCGAAGTCGTGAAAATCGACGAATCACGCAATATCATCAAGACGATCCCCACAGCCGTCCATGTATCGGCCAAAGACAACCCCATGGCCATGCAACTTAACGACTACATCGCTTCTCCGGACGGATTGGCTGTCTGGAAGAAATGGGGTTTTGAGCCATGCGCTCAATAAGTCTGTTCAAGGCCAGTCTGCTGGCCTGCGCCTTTTTCATCACTCTTGTGCAGCTTCTCGCGGTGGGGGCGTTGTTTATGGTACCCTCATGGGAGGATATCGCCGCAAACATCGTTTCGGAGGAAATGCTTTTCGCATTGAAACTCTCCATGACAACCGGACTGATTTCCTCATTTCTGGTTATGTCCTTCGCCCTCCCCATCGGATACGCCTTGTCGCGCTACCGCTTCTGGGGCAAGGGGCTGGTCAAGACCATTGTCGATCTGCCGGTGGCCTTTCCAGAACTCGTGCTTGGCCTCTGCCTGCTGCTGTTGTTCGGAAAGACCCCGGTGGGCGACCTGCTGCAAGCTGTGGGTCTTAACTTCGTTTTTACGAAAGAAGGCGTGATCGCCGCCCAATTCTTCACCGCACTGCCCTATGCGATCCGGATCATGAAATCCACGTTCGATTATATCAACCCGCGCATGGAGTTCGTGTCCCGCAGCCTGGGGTACGGTCAGGCGGAAACCTTCCTTAAAGTGTCGCTGCCCATGGCCCGCAGCGGCATCCTCGCGGCCGCGGTCATCGCCTTCGCGCGCTGCATCGGCACCTTCGGCACAGTGCTCATCCTGGCCGGCGGCTCGTACATGAAAACGGAAACGCTCCCCATCGCCCTGTACCTCAATATCTCTTACGGGAATATGGGCATGGCCCTGACCAGCGGCTTGCTGCTTGTCGCAGTATCCTTTCTCGCCATTTTTATTTTTGAAAAAACCGAGGCGCAATTATGAGTTTTCTGCAACTCAAGGATCTCCACATCAAACTGGGGGAATTCGCCCTCAAGGGCGTTTCGTTGGATGTGGAAAAAGGCGATTATCTCACGGTCATGGGCCCCACGGGGGCGGGAAAAACCATCCTGCTGGAATGCATCGTCGGCTTTTACCAGCCCGACAAGGGCCGTATTTTTATTGATGATCAAGATATCACCCTAGAACCTCCGGAAAAACGCCGGGTGGGGATTGTCTACCAGGATTACGCCCTGCTCCCGCACTTAAGCGTCTTCAAGAATATCGAATACGGCCTGAAAAAGGTGGATCGCGACAAAAACAGCCGCAGAAAAAAAATCCAGGAAATGGCCGAAGCCTTGCAAATCGATCACCTGCTCCACAGGCGGCCGGGAACCATGTCCGGCGGAGAGCAGCAAAGAACCGCACTGGCCCGTGCTTTGGTGGTCGAACCGCGCATGCTGCTCATGGACGAACCCCTTTCAGCACTGGACCCCAGCACACGGCACAACATCAGGAAACTGTTGCGCCGCGTGCTGGGCGATCGCCGCATCACCGTGCTCCACATCACCCATGATATGGACGATGTCTGGGCCTTGGCGGATAACGTCGCCATCCTGAAAAATGGCCGGCTCCTGCAGCACGATACGCTCAGCCGCGTTCTGTACCGCCCCGCGGACAAACTTGTAGCCGACTTTGTGGGCGCCACGGTATTCGAGGGGCGGTTCGTACAAAACGGCGACGATTCAGGCCTGATCCGCCTGGGAAAATTGCACCTGCGCACCACCGACCGGCGTGACGCCGAATCAAACGTTCAGGTGGCCATCCGGCCGGAAAACGTCTTGATCTGCAGAGAACCGCCGAACAACAGCGCGGCGGGCAACATCGTGCAGGCAACGCTGCAGGATATCCGCCATAACGGCGTGGTTTCCTACCTGTATTACCAGGCCGACGGAGTACGTATCCCGGCCCTGGTCACCACAAGCGTTCTACACGAAATGAACCTGCAACTGAACCAGCGCCACTATCTTTCCATTCATGCCGATCATGTCAAGATAGTATGACCAAGCAGCGGCGGCCAGCCCACGATGTACGCAAACAGGCCTGAACCGTCATTCCACCTCAGACCCCTTTGCATCGGTGCTTTGATTCCTCTTTTTCCAGCCGCCCCACATTTCACAGGATTGACAAATCAAGGACCCCCAGAGTATGCGGAACAATTCAACGGGTCGTTATCAATCTTGTAATTTTTCATACCGCAAGGGGCTCCTTAATGAAAAAACATCTTCTGACATTCGCCCTGCTTCTCGGACTCCTGCTCTGCGCCGTAGGCGTACAGGCCAAAGTGACGATCAAACTCGCCAATTCCGGACCCGATAAGCCGGACAACCGCACGGTCAAAGCCGTCGACATTTTCAAACACCTGGTCGAGACCGGCACCAACGGCGAAGTTGAGGTCACGGCCTTCCACGCCAGCAAGCTCGGCGCCGAGCGCGAGGCCTTGGAAGGCATCCAAATGGGCACCATTCAAATGGGAACGCTTTCTGGCGGACCGGTACCCGGCTTCTTCCCTGAAGTCATGATCTTCGACATTCCTTATCTTTTCACTTCCAACGCCGCTGCCTGGATTTTTTTTCATTCTCCCGTGGCTGAAAAATTCAAAAATGACTTCCTGGAAAAAACCGGAGTACGCGTATTGGGCATCACGGAAAACGGCTTCCGCCATTTCACCAACAAAAAGACTCCGATCAAGGAGCCCAAAGACATGCAAGGCCTGAAGGTGCGCACCATGCAGAATCCCGCGCACATGGCCATGGTAAAATCTTTGGGCGGCGATCCCACGCCCATCGCCTTCTCCGAACTTTACATGGCGCTGCAACAAGGTGTGGTGGACGCCATGGAATGCCCCATCGCCCTGATCCACGACATGAAATTTTATGAAGTGCAAAACTACATGATCCTGGACGGCCACCTGTACAATCCGCTTTTCGTGTTCATCAACGACAGTTTTTATCAAAAACTGACGCCGGAACAGCAGAAGGTCGTGGCCGACGCCGCGGAAGTTCTGGCCATGGCCCACTGCGGCTTTAACCAGGAGGCCAATATCTCGGCCCTGCAGCACCTCAAGGAGCTGGGCATGGATGTCTACAAACCCAGCCCGGAGGCCATCGGCGCCTTCCGCGAGATAGCCCAGCCCGCCGGTCTTGAGTTCATCCGTGAAAAGATCGGCGACGAATGGGTGGATCAGGCCCTTGCCGACGCCCAAACCGCTGAACAGTCCGTTGCGGGCAAGGAACAGCAAATCGTGGACGAGATTATTAAAAAGGCCAACGAGGCCTTGGCTCAGGTACCATAACCCCCTGTTCACATCCTAAAAACAACCAGGCGGCGGGGGCTTTCTCAAGCTTCCGCCGCTTTCCACTCCCCCACCCGCCCATGAAACTACTTTTCTCCCTTTCCTATGCCGTGAACCAGGCAGCCAACGCCCAGGTAGTGGTCTGTCGCTGGCTCATCGCGCTGCTCGGCCTGGCTATGACCTGCGTCATTCTTCTGCAGGTCTTTTTCCGGTTCATAATCTATGTGCCCTTTCCCTCCAGTGAGGAACTCGCCCGCTTCATCATGATCTGGATGGCGATGTTCGGCAGTGTCATCGGGTTGCGTCATGGACGCCACCTTGGAGTCCGCGTGCTGGTGGAACGCCTTCCATCGGGAGTTTACGACCATTTCGCCGTACCACTGGTCCAGAGTGTCATGGTGGCCTTTCTCTGTGTAATGGCCTGGCAAGGGTGGGACCTTTCGGCGCGCAACGCCATGCAACTGTCGCCCGCCCTGGAGGTTTCCATGCGCTGGCCCTATCTGGCCGTCCCTGTGGGGTCCGTCATGATGATCCTGGACATCCTGGCCGACATGCTCCAGGACCGTTTCCCCACGGCGGCGGGTTCCAGCGCCAACATCGCCGCTCAGGCCCTGGATGTGGAAGCTCTTCGCCCCCTCCCTCAGGACGCTCCTTCCCAAAATAATGAGGAGACGCTCTCGTGACCATTCTGGCAATTGTCTTCCTCGTCACCCTGTTCCTTGGGTTCCCCGTGGCCTTTTGTCTGGGCGTGACCTCCGCCGTGGCCCTTTGGATGCAGGATATCCCCTTTGTCCTCCTGGCGCAGCGCTTTTTTCAGGGCATGAATTCCTTTCCCCTCATGGCCGTGCCCTTTTTCGTCCTCGCAGGCGACCTGATGAACCAGGGCGGTACAACCCGCCGACTGATCAATTTCGCCAACATGCTTGTGGGGCGCATACCCGGCGGCCTGGCCCAGACCAACGTGGTGGCCAGCATGTTTTTCGGGGGCATCAGCGGCTCCGCCGTGGCCGACGCGGCCGCCATGGGCTCCATCCTTGTGCCCGGCATGGTGCGCCAGGGCTATGGCGCCGGATTCTCGGCCGCCGTCACTGCCGCCTCTTCAACCATGGGGCCCATCATTCCGCCTTCAATCTTCATGGTCATTATGGGCGTGACGACCGGGCTCTCCATCGGCGGCCTTTTTGCGGCCGGAATCGTTCCCGGACTCATGCTCGGTCTGGCCATGATGGCGCTGAGCTGGTTTATTGCGATTCGCCGCAATTTCCCGAGAGACAACGAGCCGATCACCCGCAGCCGCGTCTGGCGCGAAACGAAATCTGCGGGGCCGGCCCTTCTGGCTCCGGTCATCATCCTCGGCGGCATACTTGGGGGCGTTTTCACCCCCACCGAGGCCGCGGCCGTCGCGGTTCTTTATTCCTTTATATTGGGCGTGTTCATCTATCGGGAACTGGACGCGAAAAAAATATTTCACGTGCTTGTGGAAAGCGGCATCACCACCTCGGTGCTGCTCCTGATCATCGGCATGGCCAACATCTTCGCCTGGGTGCTCACCTCCGAGCAGGTCCCCATGCGCCTGGCGAACGCCATGCTCTCCATCACTGAAAATCCATACATAATCCTGCTGCTGGTCAATGCGCTCCTTATTTTCATCGGTATGTTTCTGGAAGGCGGCGCAGCCATTATCATTCTGGCGCCCACCCTCCTGGCCGTGGCCACCCAGGTGGGCATCGATCCGCTGCATTTCGGTTTGATCATGGTGCTCAATATCGCCGTGGGGCTGCTCACGCCTCCTCTCGGCGTCTGCCTGTTCGTGGTCTGCGGCGTCACCGGCCTGAGTCTGACGCGCGTCACCAAAGCCGTGCTTCCCTTTCTGGCCGTTGAAATTCTCGTGTTGCTGCTGGTTACCTATCTGCCGGGACTGATCCTTTTCCTCCCCAGGGCCCTGGGCTACATGTAACGGAGGCTTTTCCATGCGCCATATCAGTCGTTGCGTTTCTTCAATGCGTTTCAGCGTCATCCGTCAGATGAGCATGCGCGCCCAGGCTTACGACGACGCCATTACCCTGGGCATTGGCGAGCCGGATATGCATACGCCCCAGTATGTTTGCAAAGCCGCTTATGATGACGCATGCGCGGGCTACACCCATTACGCCCCCTCGCAGGGCGACCCTGAACTGCTCGGCACCCTGGCCACTCGTCTTACCCAACAGGGCTACCCCTGCGGAACGGACAACCTGATCATCACCCACGGCGCCATGCACGGCTTGTATGCCGCCATGCGCACCCTGCTGGAAACAGACGAAGAGGTGCTCATTCCCGAGCCCCATTTTCCGGATTACGCGCCCCATGTGGCATTTGTCGGCGGCCGCGTCGTTGAAGTGCCGACCAGCTTCGAACAGGGATTCATCCCCACGGCTGAGCTTGTGGAGGCACAGCTCACTCCGAAGACGCGCGTGCTCTTGCTCAACTCCCCCAACAATCCCACAGGCGCCGTGATTCCCGGCCCCGTGCTCGACGATCTGGCCAAACTCGCTGTGGAGCGCGATTTGATCGTGATCTCGGACGAAGTCTATGACCGGATCCTTTTCACGACGCCTTACGAATCCATTTACACGCGCCCCGGCATGGCCGAACGCACCATGGTCATAAACTCCTTTTCCAAGGCCTATGCCATGACCGGCTGGCGTGTGGGGTACGCCATGGGGCCGACCTGGATCATGGAGCAGATGGTCAAAGTGATCAACTACACCGCCGCAAGCGTGAACATCCAGGGGCAACGGGCCGCGTTGGCCGCGTTGCGCGGCGAACAGCGCCCCTTCGACGATATGGCCGCCGAATTCGCCCGCCGCAGCGCCTATGTCTATGATCGTTTGCGGGCCATGCCCGGCATCCGTGTGCATAAGCCAGCCGGCTCCTTTTACCTTTTCCCTTCCGTGGAAAATCTGGAACCGGACGGAGAGCGCTTCGCCCTGGAACTGCTCGAAAAGGAACACGTTGTCACCGTTCCGGGCTTCACCTTCGGCGCCAACTGCAAAGGCTGCATCCGGCTGGCCTGCACCGTGGACATGCTGCGACTGGAAGTGGCCATGGACCGCATGGAACGCTTTACCAAAAGGTTGCACCAGGGGCGCTAGCGCATTTTCGCCTTGAAACAAGGCTCTCCCCTGAAACAATTTTCAATTGTTCCAGGGAAATGCATAAGAGCATCTAGCGCTTTTCAAGCGTGAGATGCTCTAGAGCAACAAACCGCCGGAGCCGAACCGGTTTCAACGTCACAATGCTCTTTGTAAACGGCCGCCCGCTTTTGACGGCTTGTAAGGATATTCCATGCGCAACTCATGTTCCGCGGCAACGCTCATTCTTGAAAACGGCGACATCCGCACCCAGGACCCGCAGCGCCCCCATGCCGAAGCTCTGGCCATTGGCTCCACAGGGCGCATTCTTGCCGTCGGTGACAGAAAAGAATTGGCCGAGTTGGGCACCACCGCAACCCAACGTCTCGATTTGGGCGGAAAGCTGTGCATTCCGGGCTTCATGGACTCCCATTTCCATTTCTACCAATGGGCCATGGGGCGCTCCCAGCTTTGCCTGGACAGGGCCGGCTCGTTCGATCACTGCATGCGGATGATCCGCGAACGCGCGGCAAGCCTCGCACAGGGCGAATGGATACAGGGGCAGGGATTCAATGAAAGCGACTGGCCGGAAAACCGCATGCCCTTGCGGGACGATCTCGATGCCGTAGCGCCCCACAATCCCGTGCTTATCTGGCGTTGCGACCTGCACCTGGGGGTGGCCAACAGTCTTGCCTTGCGTCTGGCCGGGGTGCATGACACCACCGCCCCTCCGGCGGGGGGCGTCATCAACCGCGACGCCTCGGGGCGACTCACAGGCGTGTTGCGCGATAACGCGGCCAACCTCGTTAAACGAAGCGTTCCTTTACCTTCAATGGAACAACTCGTCCCCATTTTCCAGGAGGGGCAGCAAGCCTTGCACGCCTTGGGCATAACCGCTCTGCACGACCTGCGCCTCACCGACGTGCAACAGGAGTCCGCCCTCACCTGGGGAGCCTGGCAATACTTACGTGAAAACGACAAACTCCTGCTGCGCTGCTGGTCCAGCATACCGGGCGAATGCCGCGCTCTGGCCCAACAGTTGGGATTGCGCACCGGCATGGGCGATGATTTTTTGCGCGTGGGGCACGTGAAATATTTCTTTGACGGCGGCATGGGAGCGCGCACGGCCTGGATGCTCGAGCCCTATGCCGATACGGGCGGATACGGCATGTGCGCCCATGAGCCGGAAGCCCTTTTCGAGGAAATGCGCCAATGCCATAACTCGGGATTGGCCGTCATGATCCACGCCATCGGCGACAGGGCCTCCCGGGAGCTGATCACGCTCTTCGAGCGTTTGCTTTCAGAAGCAGGAAGCGGGCCGTTTTCGCGCCCCAGCGTGCCGCACCGCATGGAGCATGCCCAGGTCATCCGCCCCAAAGACATAGCCCGGCTCGCGCGCTTGAACATCCCTGTGAGCATGATGCCCGCGAACATGCTTCTGGACATCAACATGATCGATCAGTGCGCAGGCGATGCGGTACAATACGCCTACCCGTTTCGCTCCATGATGGAGGCGGGGGCGCCAGTGCTCTTCAGCTCAGATTGCCCGGTCTGCGACCCCGATCCGCTCATAGCCATCCAAGGGGCGGTGACGCGGCAACGCCGCGACGGCACTCCGGCAAACGGCTGGCATCCGGAGCAGCGCGTGGGCGTGGAAGCTGCCGTGCGGGCGTATACCTCGCTCCCGGCCGCGGCCTATGGCCGGCAAAACGTTTTCGGCAGCCTGCGCCCCGGCCTGCGTGCGGACTGCATCGTACTGGATCGCAATATTTTCACCTCGGCCCCGCAATCCATAGCGGATGCCAAAGTGATGCTCACGATTTTCAACGGAAAAATCGTTTTCAGCCGGTAAGCATGGTTCCGGGGAGGAACACGATATATCCAAGTGGGGCGTTCTTCTTGTCCCGACGAAAGTGTACGGTCCCCCGAAGAGATGCGCTGCACGAATTTCACTGTTTTTGTTCACCATTATTGAACTCTCCGGCTGCGGGACGACTGGACAGTGTCCGCTCGAGAGCAAAGAGATTCGACGCGGCTTCCTTATCCCGGGGCTCCAGGAGCACTGCCAATGCAAAAGCCTTGCGCGCCTTTTGCATATCCCCCCCGCGATAGTACAAAACGCCCAACAAGTTATATAAACGCGCGTCATTGGGAAATTGCGCAAGCGCCCCTTCCAATACGGACAACGCCTCTTGTCCACGTCCTGCCGTCAACAGCTCTTTGGCCAACAGCCAATAACTGTACTCCTCTTTGGGGCGTATATCCAAAGCAATCTCGAGCTGGTTCACGGCCTTGCCGTGCTCACCCTTGTCGGCATAGGCTTTGGCGAGAATTCTGTGCGCCACGAAATTATTCTCCGTTACCGCAACGGTGTGCTCGAAAAGACTTATGGTATTGCTCCAAAGCTCTGTCTGCCGCCTCGTTGTCAATGTCAGTGCGCCGATAATGGCAGCAACCAGCAACGTCAAAACGATCATCGAGCCTTTACGGCTTTGAAAATGAAGAACAATATCGCCACAGCCCCATACCGCCCCCATGTATAATCCGAGAAAGGGCAAATAGGTGTATCTGTCGGCCATGGACTGCACCCCCACCTGGACCAATCCTATCATGGGCAACATGGCCACGAGATACCACAGCCATCCTGTGACGCAATACGGCGCGCGCCTCGCCCTTGCAAGGATGAGTCCGGTGAGTGCGCAAAGAGCCAAAGCCGACAACACGCTTTTCCAAACGGCGATGCCGGCAGGCAAAGGATAAAGGGGCGCCAAATCCACCGGCCAAAGCAATTTGTCGCAATACGCAACGTAAGAAGTCGCGACATTGGCCAAACGCTGCCAAATGGAATAATCATCCAAGGGCGCGAGAGCTCCCGTTTCTTGTTGCGCCAGGATGGCAAGTGCGCTGGCGCATCCCGCGAGAATAAAGAAAGGAATCTTCTCTCTCACAAGCTCCGTGTGGCGTGACGCGAATCCACTTCCGCCCCCAAAACGAATTCTTCGCAACGGCCAGAAATCAAGCAGAAAAAAGAGTACGGGCAAAGTGACCAGCATGGGTTTGGCCATCAACCCCAACCCAAGAAACAAAAAAGACGAGGTGTGCCATCTTCGCGATAGCGTTTCCGCATACCGCGCGTAGGCGTGCAGGGAGAGCAGGCCGCAACACATGCTCAAGACATCTTTACGTTCGGCGATCCAGGCCACGGACTCCACATGCAGGGGGTGTACGGCGAAAAGCGCCGCAGCGATGGCGCTACGCCACACAGCGCCCGTCATGCGATGCAAGAGAAGGAAAAACAGGGCAACGTTCAAGCCGTGCAGTAAGAGATTGAGCAGGTGATGCCAAAATGGATCAAGGTTTGCGACCTCGACAACGAGCATATGGGAAACCCACGTCAAGGGGTGCCAATTCCCATTGGTAAAAGAACGCAGGGCCCAGCCGAGGGTCTCAAGCGTTATACCTTGCCGCACAGAAGCATTTTCATAGATATAAACGCTATCATCATATGCTATGAAATCATTCCATAGTCCTGTCCCATGAGCCGTAAGCGCCAGTCCCGCCAACACAATAACATACAACAACAGATGGTTGTGTTTTTTTTGATAAGAATCATGTTTCATTCAGCACAGACACCTTGAGGAGAATGATTTTATCCTTACGCTTGTCTTCAACGAGCCGTCCTCGCCCCTTCGTCAGGCCACGAGAATCAGGCAACATAAGTCGGCAGGTCCAGGACTCGCACCTATACATTCCTTGAAACAATGGCCAGGGCTGCGGTAAATCGTGCGCCACATTCATAGCCTAACACGAACTACTCTTCCAAGCGGAAGATGCACGATACACGTCCTAAATGCTCACAACAACCGGCAAGGATAAAAAACATGGGCGGACATCCGGAGAAAGGCAAGCCTTGTTTTCACACGTGGAGGTCTTATATTTCCGGTAGAAGCGGCCAGGCGGAGCAAAACACGAAGCACCTGTGAAAAAGGTCTCACTCATTTTTACTACAATTTCTGGTGCTCAATCTCCAAATTTTGGAGTTTTGCCCCTGTCCCACCATCTCCATTATTTGAAGATACTTCTTATAATTTTTTTTTATCTTATTTATTCTAGTTAGTTAAAAATAATCTAGCGACATAGTTTTGCTTTCGGCACGGAACATGCTTTATTTGCAGCATGGATGAGATGAAAGGGAACATTATTAATCGCAATTATGCGACCGACAACCGGGAGGATTATCTCATGAACAAGCAGTCAGGTTTCACCCTTATCGAAATCATCGCCGTTTTGGTCATCCTCGGCATTCTCGCCGCCGTGGCTATCCCCAAATACCAGGATCTGCAAACGCAAGCACGCCTGAAGGCCTTGCAAGGCGGCATCGCCGCGGGGCAGTCGCAATTGACCATGGCCTATTCCAAGCTGCTGTTGCAACATAACGGCGCCGTACCGAGTGAGGCTAATGTTGTCTCTGAAGCCAATTGTGCCGGCATAAGCGGTGATTACACCATCACCTGCACTGCAGGCTCTGGTAGCGCCAACGTCACAGCAAGTGACGGCGTCCAGACCGCCAGTGGTACATGGACCATGCCGTAAGCAGCCATTTTCGCCCCTATACTGTTCGAGTGTAAAGCAAACCCCCGCTCCTCAGGAGCGGGGGTTTTGCTTATGCGCGCCCCGCCTGTGGCGCATAAAAGAGAAAGGCCGGACATTCGCCCGGCCTTTCTGAGGATGGAATGAAACTAATACATGTCAGCCAAGGATTCGCTTCATAGGCTTCGCGAATTTGGCGAACATCTGTTTACGGCTCATGATCGGCGGCATGAGACCGGCAACAGCGTAGGTGTAGTAGAGATCCGGCTTATACGCGTACAGGAAGATCACCCGTACATCGTCGGGATCGCCAAGCACAGCGTTGGGGTGCTTTTTCTGCACTTCCGCAAGCCGTTTCTCCGCCAGGGCCTTCATCTCGTCCAGATCGCCGAAGTTCATGGCGCCTGTGGGGCAGGTCTGCACGCAGGCAGGCAACAACCCGTTGGAGATGCGGTCGATGCACATGTTGCACTTCGACCACTGCCCGGTTTCCGCATTCCTTCTGGGAATATTGTAGGGGCACAGTTCGGACCCGTCGGTAAAATCCGTCAGCTCCTTTGTCTTTTCCGTGAAGATGACCGCGCCCGTGGCCTCGTCGACAATAATGGCGTCCTCAACGGAGAGGTCGGCCGTCAGCTTGCAAGGCGGCTCCACGCAGTGGCGGCACTGCTCCGGGAAGAACAACCATTTCAGGTTGCCGTCCACGACCTGTTCCTCAAAGCGCACCAATTTATATGTATTATAGTCCAGATCCTTGGGGTTCTGGTGGGAGCCCCAATTTTCCGTTTCCGTGGCCGGCAGTTTTTTCCACTGCTTGCACGCCACCTGGCAGCCACGGCAGGCGGTACATTTGGTCAAATCTATAAAAAAGCCTTTAGACATGCGGGCATCCTCCCTTAGGCTTTGGTTACGTTAACCATGAAGGCCTTGGACTCCGGAATACCCGTATTGGGATCGCCCACCGAAGGAGTCAGCAGGTTCGCGGAGTCGCCGCCGTTTTTCGGAGTGATCCATCCATAATGCCAGGGAATGCCGACCTGATGGACCGTTTGCCCCATGACTTGGAAAGGCTTCAGGCGTTTGGTGACGATGGCTTTGGCCCAGACCTTGCCGCGCACGCTTTCCACCCACACCTTATCACCATTGCCAATGCCGCGCAATTGAGCGAGTTCTTCACTCATTTCACAGAACATCTGCGGCTCGGCCTCGATCAGCCAGCCCTGGTAACGGGTCATGAGACCGGTCTGCCAGTGCTCCGTGACACGATAGGTTGAACAGATGAAGGGGTAACGCGGATCGCAGACAGCCTTCTCCTCGACCTTGAACTGCCACGCCGTGGGGTTGTGCAGTTGCGTGGAGAAGGGGTGCTTGTTGACCGGGCATTCCATAGGTTCGTAGTATTCCGGGAACGGACCGTCCGCCCGGCCGGGGCCGAAGATGTGCGAAAACCCGGAAGGCTTCATGATAAAGGCGTGCTTGGTTCCCGGAGGCCATCCGCCGTCGGGCACGTCGCCCTCCCATTTATCGCCTGTCCATTCAATAACGGCTTTTTGCGGCGCATAGGGCTTGCCTTCGAGATTCACGGAGGCGCGGTTGTAGATGATGCGGCGGTTGACCGGCCAGCACCACGCCCAATTGGGGAACAGACCGATATTGGCCTGCATCTCTGTCTGGGCTTTATCGCGGCGGGCGGCCATGTTGCCGTTTTCCGTATAGGAATTGCAGTACAGCCAGTTGCCCGAACAGGTGGAGCCATCGTCCTGCAGAAACGCGAAGCTGGGCACCAGTTCGCCCTTCTTGTACTGCTTATCCTTGATGGTCATGTCTTTGAGAAAATAGCCGTTGATCAGCTTGGCGACCTTGTGGGAATTGAAGCCATGCTCGTCTTTCCACCAGTCCACGCTGAGGTTGACCACCGGATCGGCCAGCTTTCCGGGATTCTTTTTATACATTGCCTGCAATTTTTCCATCAACTCCACAATAATATGCCCGTCGGAACGGGTCCCGCCCATGGGCTCTGGCCCCTGGTAACGCCACTGCATCCAGCGGCCGGAGTTGGTGATGGAGCCTTCCTTTTCAATAAAGGCGGCACACGGCAGGAAAAAGACTTCCGTCTTGATTTCCTTGGGGCTCATGTCCGGGCCCTGCCAGAAGGAACCGGTCTCGTTGTCGAACAAATTGACATTGACCAGCCAGTCGACCTGGGCCATGGCTTGACGGGTTTTATTGGAATTGGCGCCGCTACAGGCCGGATTCTGGCCCCAGGCGAAAAAGCCCTTGAAAGCGCCCTTGGCCATTTCATCGAACATGAACAGCCAGGTGTAATTCTTGCCCACTTCTCCCTTGGGCAGCCAGGTGTAGGCTTGCTGGATATCCGTATCCGGCCACATGGCCTTGAGCAGGCTGGCGGAGTATTTCGGGAAATTGCCCCACCAGTTGGCGCTCTTCGGATCAGTGGTCGTTGGGGTGTGATTCTTGTTGTAAACGTCGAGGGTTTGCTCCGTCGCATTGGGAGTGGCCAGATATCCCGGCAGAATATGCACCAGCAGGCAGTGGTCCGTCGAACCCTGCACGTTGGATTCGCCGCGCAGCGCGTTCACGCCGCCGCCGGCCACGCCGATGTTGCCGAGCAGCAACTGGTTGATGGCCATGGCGCGGATGTTCTGCACGCCCACGGTATGTTGAGTCCAGCCCATGGCGTACATGATGGTGCCGCTTTTGTCGGGTTTGCCGGTGGCGGCGTAGGCCTCGTAGACCTCAAGGATCTTCTCCTTGGGCATGCCGGTAATCTCGACAATCTTATCCAGGGTGTAGCGCTCATAATGCTTGCGCAGCATCTGGTATACGCAACGCGGATCCTGCAGGGTGGTGTCGCGCAGCGGTGTGCCGTCTTCAGCCTTTTTGAAGGTCCAGGTGCTCTTGTCGTATTTGCTCTTTTCCTTGTCGAAGCCGGAGAAAACGCCGTCCTCGAACTTGAAATCATCCACCAGGATAAACGGGGCGTTGGTGTAATTGATCACATAGTCTTTCTGGATCAGGTCGTTATCAATGATATACTTGGCCAATCCCGCCAGAAAGGCGATGTCCGAGCCCGAGCGCAAGGAGGCATAGATGTCGGCTTTGGTCGAGGTGCGCGTGAAGCGCGGATCCACGTGGATCAGCGTGGCGCCCTGTTCCTGGGCTTTGGTCACCCATTTAAAGGAGATGGGGTGGTTTGCGGCAGCGTTGCTGCCCATTATCAAAATGCAATCACTGTTCTTCAAATCAACCCAGTGATTGGTCATCGCGCCGCGTCCGAACGACTCTGCCAGAGCCGCAACAGTGGCGCTGTGTCAGATACGGGCCTGGTGCTCTATATAGAAGAGGCCCAGGCTGCGGAGCATTGATTGATAGACCCAGCATTCCTCGTTGTCCATTGCAGCGGAACCCACCGAGGCAATACCGTCGCACCGGTTGACGACTTCACCCTTTTCATTCTTCAGGGTCAGGGTTTCTTCTCTGGTTTTGTAGACACGTTCGGCAATGGTATCCAGCATCCAATCCCAGGATTTCTCTTCCCACTTTTCGGAATAGGGAGCACGATAAAGAGGTTTCAGAGCGCGATCCGAGCCTTCCACGAGCTGCCAGGAGGCGGCGCCTTTGGCGCACAACGCGCCCTCGTTGACCGGATGATCGGGGTCGCCTTCGACATTGATGGCGCGTTTGGTAGTCTTGTCCGTGTGGACAATGAGGCCGCATCCCACTGCGCAGTAGCAGCATATGGAGGTTGTTTCCTTGGCCTCTTTAATATGGAGCGCATACTCCGCGGCCTGGGTGCTGGTCGGCCGCAGGTCGAATCCCAGCCCCCCGAAGGCCGTTGCCGCCGTTGTGACGGCGGTAAATTTAAGAAATCCTCGCCTGTCAAGTTTCATGCCATTTCCTCGCTTCTGTTTTGGGGTACTCGATCACCCGGCACGCACTTCCCGCCCCAGCACGAGCTGCAGGGCGTAGCCGTACACAGGAACATCCACAGCAATCCTCTCTACAGGAAACGACAGAGTCCGAACGGGCTTGCAGGCCAACAGCGCCGCGCGCCGCGCCACACAAGCCAAATCGAATCCTAATCCTGCGAAAGGAATGTTCTGGAGCAAGGCCCAATCCGTGGGATCATGGTTGATAAGCTTTCGCATCGCCTTTGCCTTTTCGTAAGTGGTTCCCTGCCAATCCACTGATGCACGGATTTTACACTTGGGTGATTGCAGGTCAAAGGAAGTGGAAGCTACTTACTCATACTTTGGCACCATGCTACACAGATAATGCGCCAGAAGGGAAAAGACATCTTCGTCACGTTGATTGTAACGGAATTCAAGCTCCTTAAGATAAAGAGGAAACCAACGCGCGCCAAGGCCGCGCCCCTTGCGGAGTCGCTCGCGTACGAAATTCCAGAACCCTTGTTTGCCATCAACATAGACCCGCCCCCGATAGCCTTTGCCGCTCCCCCGAAACGGCGCGACCGCCGCATCTTCCGGAGCGCAGAAGACCAACGTGTCATAGTTACGGTAGCGATCCGTATACACAACGCGGCCTTGCGTGACGGTCCGCAAATGGAAGTTCCTTCGAAACAGCGCCAAGCCCTCCACACCCAACCCCTGCATCACATCCACAAAGGCCCAGCCCCTGCTTTCCATAATCCCGAAGACCGGAGGGTCTTGCGGCCTGGCTCCCGCAAGTAACCCCATCTGTATATATAATGGGGCATCCAAAGCATGCGCCGCAACAGCTTGACGCATAGTCTGCAGGACCTTGTCCGCGGTATTGCGCGCAATTCCCATTTGCTGGGCCATGACCTTTGGAGGGGTTTCCAGCTCGAACAATTTGATGAGCCAGAGCCACTGAACACAAGTGAACTGCCCCGTATTAATGAATCTTCCACTGAAATCATGAAAGGTATAGGCGCAACGCGAACAACGTTTGCGTCCTTCACCAAGCGTATAAAGCCGCCGATTTTTACACTTGGGGCAGCAGCGTTGATGGTTTTTCCAACAGAATTTCAGCAAATATTTTTTTGCCGCTGATTCAGATTTTACCAATTCCATGAAGGTGTTAATTTCCATGAATGGTCAATATCATTATGCCAAACCGTTGTGTATGTTTTTTTTAACATTCTTATTCCCAATCCCCCCTATCACGATCACTAATAAAAATCTTTCGTATCCATATACCAAGCCACGTAGCGCGTTTTCGCCTTGAAACAATATCCTGTTGTTTCAGGTGGATGCACAAGAACATCCCATCCTTTTCAAGGTTGCTATGCGCTCATGTTCAAAATAGTATTCTGCTAGGCTGTGGTTCTAGCTTCGTTTCGAAAAGAAAATGAATTTATAAACACAGCCTAAACAGGCCCTGGAAAAGTCTGAAAATATCCCCGTTTTGCCCCCATATTGGCGTTTCACTCCACTGGACCTGCAGGCCCCGCATCAGATAATAAAGGGAAATGAAGCTTCTTTTTCTTTCTGTTCTCGGTTTCACTGCGGCACTCTGTTTGCTGCTCACGCCGGCACGGCATGGTCTTGCGCTTCGTGAGGCAGTGCCTGAGATAAACGATTTCGGCTGGAAATTCCTAAGCTGGGGTATGCAAATCGACGAGGTACGCCACGCCTTCCAAAAAGCCGGGCAGCCGTTCGCCACCAGCCCATGCGGTTCAGGGCAATTGCTATTGGGATTTACGACGTCGTGGAATCCTGTGGATCTGCCCGCCCCTTTTCTCGTTAAAAACGGCATGTGCCTGAGCACCACCTTTCATGACGCACAACTATTCTTTCTTCAGGAGCGCCTTGTTGGCGTATGCATCGACAGATCCTCGCCGCAACACATTCAGGATGCCCTTTTCCAAGCCATGCAACGGCGGTATCCCGAAGCATCCCACGCCACACTCGGTCAGGGGCGTTATCGTTTCCAGCATTACTCCGGAAACAGGCGCATTGTATGGGACAGCCGTCCCACCGGCTTTACCTTGGTTTTTTATGATCCCGAACTGCTGTCCCGCATGGGTGTGCACATTCCCAGTGTGCACGGCGCTTCCGGCTCTTTCGCGGACGATTCCGGCCAACCTCCACCCATCGCCCCTTTGCCTCCAGCCCCCGCGGCATCGCCGCAAATCGACCTCCAACCTTTGGGAACGCGCTGGAATGAACCGGCAACCGGTATACAGTTTATTTTTCTACCTGGAGGGTGTTTCCACAAGTCATTGCATGCCCCACCCACTTGTGTGAAATCATTATGGATAAGCGTCAATGAAGTGACCGCCGCGCAATTCGCAGTCTTCAACGCATCCAATGCCGCACCACACGCTCCCAATGATGAAAGGCTGCTGCCTGCGCGGAACATGTCCCGGGACAGGGCGCTGGATTTTTCGGACTGGCTGAGCCGCATGCATCCCGAGCGCAGTTTCGCCCTGCCTACGGACGCCCAGTGGGAATACGCCGCCCGTGCCGATCAGCAAGGCTCCGCTCCCTGGAGTACTCCATCCTCTGCCTGCGAATGGGGCAATTTCGCGCAAAGCGCCCCACCATCCGATGAATCACCACCTTGCTCCGAACGTTCCGCAACAGTGGCCCCAGTGGGGAGTTATAAAGCCAACGCCTGGGGATTGAACGACACCCTCGGCAATGTCTGGGAATGGTGTTTTCCGGAAGAGGACTCTCCGGATTTCAATGCGTGCGGGGGGAGTTTCAAAACTCCCGTCACTGAAGTGGGGTACTTCTCCCGGCAATACGCTCCGTTGGACAAGGGGCGCGACGATGTGGGGCTCCGCTTGATAATGCGCATCACTTCCGACGCACCGCCCTCCCCAACAAAGAGTACGGCCGAGCCCGGATTACCCGTTGCCCCGCAACCACCCACACCGCCGGGGGGCGGCAAGACACGACCGGCTATTGAAGATTTGATGTAGGGCTGATGAAGGTTCTTGCCAAGAATACTATAACGGCGTAAACGGCGTTGCATGTTTGATAAAGCGCTAGGCGATTTCTGGCTTTACTTTGCCGTACTTGATCCCTTTGGCACCTTGATCGTGTTCACTGGTCTCACGTCGCAACTTCCAAAAGCAGCCAAAAGAAAAACAGCCCTGCGCTCCGTCATGCTGGCGACAATTATCCTAATCGCTTTTCTGGCGGTAGGGCAAATTTTGCTGGAAGGAATCCACATCCGGCTTTCCGCGTTCCAAATCGCAGGCGCGATAGTGCTGTTCATCTTTGGCCTGCAAATGTTTTTTATTCCCGAAAAAAACGCCCAGGGCAGCGAAGATGTCACAGGAAAGCACGATATCGCGGTCTTTCCCCTGGCGGTTCCTTCCATAGCCAGCCCCGGTGCCATTCTCGCCGTCATGTTGGCCACGGAAAACAGCGCCAATCCCCTCCCCATGCAACTTGCATCGGCAGCCGCGTTGCTTGCGGTGCTGGGTTTGACCTTGCTCTTTCTGCTCCAAGCCCAGCGTATCAACCGCATCATGGGCAATACGGGTGAAAAGGTGCTGATCCGCATCAGCGGCCTCATACTCTCAGCTCTGGCGTGCGAGTTCTGCATTGAAGCTCTTGAGCAACTTCTCGCTTCACATGCAGGCTAGCGCATATCGAGTTCGAGACAGAAATGCCTCCCGCGGCCTAACATACCCGTTGTAAAAGGTTCTTAAGAATCCCCAAAACTTCGTGCGGGATTCCTGCCGGCAGGCACTGTGCGGCCTTCTCAAGTGTTTTCTGCGCGACGACCCAATAATTCCCCCCCAACAATTTCGGAAAGAAACCTTTCTATGGATGATTCGGCATACCGGTTCTCAAACAAAAAGCGACAGCCGAAATTTTCGCCGTAGCTCCACACAATTTCCGCCTCGACGGCATCGAGGACAACCTCATCCATCCGTCTGATTTGCAACGTCACTTTTTCTCCGGAATTAAAAGGTCCTCCTTCCAACACGGCACAAAAACCACGACACCCGACATTTTGCACAGGTCCCTGCCTGCGAGTCGCCAAATCTTCGACAAAAAAGCCTTGGCATCCATAGCGCGCACATGCTCTCCGATCTTTTTCAACATGCTCCGCAGTTCGTAGCCGTTCTTCATACCAGGCTTGAAATGCCGCCACTCCTTCGAAAAAGGAATTCATGGCCTCGTTTCGCGACTGCTGCGCGCCATTGCGCAGTTCACGCGAAAGAGCCACAGTTTGTTGCACACAGGACTCTGCGCCAAGGGTTGCGAAAATCCCCTTAAAATTGTGCAGTTCCCTGTGCGCCGTTTGCAGATCGTCATTCATGAGCATGGATTGCAGCATTTGGAGCCGCTGCGGCAAAGCCTGCATAAAACTTGTCAGCACGTTATCATACAACGCCCTGTCTTCCCCCATACGCACAACGGCTCTTTCCACATCCACACGCATTTCTACGTTGCAGGAAGTGCCGGAGGTGTGCGCCGCTCCATCAGTCCCCCTGTAAAGCAAGCGGGATATCACCGCAGCAAGCTGAGAAAAATCCACAGGCTTGGTCATGAAATCATTCATGCCTCCATCCAGAGCCCTACTGCGGATTTCATTCAAGGCATGGGCCGATAAGCCAATAATGGGGATATCCTTATTTTCTTCTCCGGCTTCACCCGAGCGTATGCGGCCAGTCGTTTCAAATCCGTCCAGGCCAGGCATTTCAATATCCATCAGGACAAGGTCATAGCTCCCGTTTCTCAACTTGAACAAAGCGTCCATACCGGTGGCGGCCACAGCCACCCGGTTTCCCTGCCGTTTTAGAACCAAGTGGCCGAGTTTGGCATTCCAATCGTTGTCCTCCACCAGTAATATGGAGTAGCTGGCATCACACGCCGCTTCCGCAGACTCCTCAAAGGCCGCCTTTTCCACTATGGCGTGTGGATCTCCCGGATCGAACAACGCTGTGAACCAAAACGTGGCGCCCTGGCCCGGTTTGCTCATCACCCCGATTTCACCGCCCATCATGGAGACAAGTTCACGACAGATGCTCAAACCGAGTCCCGTGCCTCCGTATGTGCGGGAAAGGGACAGCTCCCCCTGGCTAAAGGCATTGAAAATTGTTTTCTGTTGTTCCTCGGGAATGCCTATGCCTGAATCGACAACATGGAATGAGAGACGGCACCGTCCGTCGTCTTCCTGCTTTGCAAGTTCTATGGTGACCGCAATACCGCCTGCAGAAGTAAACTTGATAGCGTTGGATATGCAATTGATGAGCACCTGCCGCAATCTAGATACATCTCCGAAAAGCACCGCCGGTACATCTTCCTTGACAGTGAGCGTGAACTCCAGCTTCTTTTTCGCCGCAAGATTGCTCATGGTTTTACATGTGGAGCCCAAACAACGCCTGAGTTCAAAATGTTCTTTGTCCAGCTCCAACTTACGGGCTTCGATCTTGGAGAGATCTAGGATATCATTGATGATACCCAGAAGATGCTCCGCGGAATCGCGTACCGTTTCCAGATAGTCGCGCTGCTCGCCTTTAAGGCTGGTTTTCAGAGTCAGCTGAGTAAGGCCGAGGATGGCATTCATCGGGGTGCGGATTTCATGGCTCATACGTGCCAGAAAGGTTGATTTTGCGCGGCTGGCCTCTTCCGCATCCTGGCGAGCCTGGCGCAACGCCTCCTCCGTTCGTTTCATGGCGGTGGTATCCGTGGCAATCCCTTCGACCCGCAACTGCCCCCCTTCCATGTGCCTGACATGCGCCCCCACCGACATATGGCGCAATGATCCGTCGGGATGCCGATATTGCAGCTCGACAGTATCATGGGAAGCAGTGCGCATTATGCTCCGCATAGCTTTCTCCACCAAGTCCAAGCTTGCAGGAGTCAGGCACACGACATCGCGCCAGCAACGGCCGACCATCTCGTGCAACGGCAGTCCAAGCATGGCTTCCGCCCCTGCGCTGAGATAGGTGAAGACACCATCAGCCGTATGCTGGTAAACAAAATGTCCGTCGCCAAGGTCTTCCACCAAGGTACGGAAACTCCTTTCACTGGCCTCCAATTCCTTTTCGGTTTCCAACCGCGTCAACGCCCATGAAAACCGCTGGGCAAAAGCCTGCACGAGCTTGCATTCATGCTCTTCCCGAAAAGGCAGGTCACTATTATACCCTATATTGACACTACCCCGAGCGATTCCGCCCACCGTCAACGTTGCGGCTTTACCGACCAGCATGGGGGCATCGCAATTGCGATACAACCGACCGTCATAACGCACTTCAACCACTGTCGCCCGTGGATGTGGCATACTTTGCGGGGCGACTTCATGAATAAACACATTGAAAAAGGCATCCGGCGAGCGCCGCTCCTCAATGAGCCTACAAACGCTGTTCAATCCCTCATAGCCTTTAACCTTTTCCTGAAGAACCTTTTCAACACGCCGCAATGCCGTGATATCGCCGCAAAGGACCATCAGCGCCTGATTACCGTTCCAGACCTCCCGCCGAATTTTTACGGCCAACGGAAAGTGTGTTCCGTCTCTGCGCTGCGCCTCCACCTCTAAAGGATTGTTAGGGATAGTTGAAACCATGTCCTCAATGGCGCGCCTGAACGCTTCTCCCAAAACCCGTTGCAGACCGCGCTCAGCATACAGTTCCCGGCGATTACAGCTGAACATGTTCAAAAAGCGGTCGTTGGCATAGACGACAACGCCCTTCTGAAGGTAAAGAATCGCATCAAAAACCACCTCATCCAGGGGCAAAGCACATTGCCCTTCTCCGAGAAACCGCGATGCGTCCTCTGAAGCGGCAGATTGCGTAATATTCCCTTCCCGTTTTTCAGTCACCATAGTCCTCTTCTATGCAAAGGAATTCCTGCAGCGCGCCTGCTCAAAAAAAGGACTTCGTCAACGTGTTGGCCCACATCATAACCGCTCAATCCGGCATATTGCCACAAATGGAGAATTCATCCATAAAACAAAGTTGTTACTTTCCATTCTCAACACAATCTCCAGCTATAAAGGCGGCGTTGTCGCGCACCAAGCCCGCAACAAACAGGACATCCTTATGGAACATGCACAACCGCCTTCCTCGCCGAAAAAAAACCAACATAAGGCAGTAGAGCACAAAATTTTCAACAAGCCATGCCTGTTGCCCTACACACGCGAAGCGCGGCAGAGGCAAGGCAGCTTATTTTCTCTCGAACAACGAAGGCAGCTGACACACTGTGAACTCCAGCACTTATGATTGCCATCACCGAAACAAAAACCCGCCTTTCAATTATAAAGATATCGCCCCGTTCTGAATTTATGACACTACGCATGGAAAAGATAATTCTTATTGCCCGATACCTCAAGCACATAACATCTGTCTATAAAAATCATAGATGCAATTCGCTTATGACCGCGCTACCACCATCTCCATAACCAACCACAGTACTTCCTTGTTTCGCATAATGAACTGTCCATCAATTATTTTTCCACACCATGGATTCCAGTTAACGAAAGATGAGATGCGAGCCTTTCTCCAGCCTGACAAGAGGAGAGAACATTTCATTTTCATAGTTGCGCCCCATCCATGCCACACTTTACATTCTCTCTCTTTCCTGGGGCAGTGCATCTTTCAGAGCATTGCGCACAACATTGAATTATGCGTTATATTTACATTTTTGTGTATTGCAGGAAGATAAAGGTTGGTAAAAATTTTTATACATATAAATAAATATCAACAAACAGTACTCTCTCTGCTCACAGCTAATTCTCATCCAAAAATTATTTAATATATCTAGGGTAGTTCCTCACACACCCGCCAAATTACGGCCAAATGAATTATTTAATTACAAATACACATAGCTATTGAAACACTTACACAAAACACAACGCTGCATAATGGGGGGAGGGAGTTCGCGCACTCGACGTTGACTATTGTCGCCACAGAACAAGCGTTCTGCAAGGCACGCTCATTGCCGACGCGTCACAGGCGACCACAAACCTGGACTACTCACTTAAATTAATAAATAGTTATCATTACGCTAATAGTACGCTGACTCTATTTAGTTCCCATTTGACAATAATCCAGGATTTTGATTCAAATATACTAAATTTTTATACGTTCGATAAATTAGCTTTTATTGCAACATACTCGTATATTGACATTTTTAGGTCGCTCTTTTTTACGGCAAAGTACTTCACAATTCGTCTCGTGAAGGTAAACAGCGTTGCCATGTGCAGGAATGGCAACATCTTTGGCATGTTGCCCGGAAAATTGACACGCCCTTGATAGCGAACGACTCAAAACGCTACCGCGATAAATACGATGGAGTAGTGGTTTATTATTAATATAAGATTATCTATTTTATATAGTTATTTTTTACTTATATTTAAATAATATCACTGCGTACTCTACCGATTAGCATAGTTGTGCGGATTTGTGGAAAATTTTGATTATACAAAAAATACAACAAAGATAATCACCTTTACTACACTATGAAGCCGTTGTTTTTCACAACTATACTATACGATAGACATACTAATTTTTCTTCCCTGCTGACAGATTAAGGTGGTTATTCTTCCCTGTGTTTCAACCGAGTAAAGCGTCTTGCATGAAATGGCGCAAAGGAGGTGCATAAATCTACTGAGATAAAATCGTCTTTATTGAAGTTCCGGCTCTGAACGCGCCACAATACTCACCATCATTCGGTCATGATCGTGTTGCATGGAGGCCATAACCGGGGTTTTGCAACGCCCCATCAGGTCTACCAACACACTGCGGGGTGTAGATCAGCACGAATGCGTGGCGGTTATGACTATGCGTCAAACGCCATCCGGAACCAGCCATAGCCGTATCAGACCTTTTATCTCATTGCGTGGGCTTTCACGTAGCATCAGTGGACAGGTTTCGCGGAAGACACTCTTACCTGAGCTCAAAAAGGGATGGATCATGAAAAAGCTTTTCCTACTGTTACTGTTGGCCTTGTTACTTCTCCTCCCGGGACAATCTTTTGCCGCCAATGCACGGGACTATGTACCGCTTGATCCAGGGACGACGTTTATCGCATTTTACTATGACCATTATTTCGCGAACGAGTTGTATGCAGATAATGATAAAATCAGCGACAATGCTGATTTTTACGGGAACTTAGGAATATTTCGCCCCATCTACTACACGCAGATCGGCCCGTTCACCATTGATCCCCAAGCCATCATCCCCTTTGGGGAAATGACGTTGAACGACGACAAGTCGACAGGACTGGGGGACATCACTCTTGCCGCCACTATCTGGTTCTTAAACGACAAGGAAAACGCCTTTTTCCTTGGGTACACGCCTTACCTGACTCTCCCCACAGGGAAATACCGCAAAGAAAACGCTGTCAACTTAGGGGGCAACCGTTGGACCACCAAACACGAAATATGTGTTGGTAAAAAATTCTTCGACAGGCTGTGGGTGGAAGTGATGGGAAACGTCGAATTCTTCTTCGACAACGACAAAGCCCTCGGCGTAAACAACACCTCCGTCACCTCGTCCAGGGACCCCTTATGGGGCACAGAAGCGCACGTCAGCTTTGATTTCACGAAAGCCTTTTTCGGCTCCGTTGACTATTATTTCAGCCACGGGGGAGAAACGGATCTGGACGGAACGCGTCAGGACAACACGATAAACACGCATACCATCGGGATGACCTTCGCTTACATGGTTACAGATAACACTCAGATCCTGCTCGACTACAGAACCGACCTCGCAGTGGAAAACGGTCTCAAGAACAACAAGATCGGCGTGCGACTCGGCTTTGTCTTCTAGCATCAACAACACACGTCATTAGCTTAAACTCACATCGCCTGCTCCCGCCGGATGTACCGGGAGCAGGCGATTCCGCATCAATTCTCCGTGGTTCCCAGCTCAACTCCCTTCCCGCAGTTAATAATGAGCTTTTTCCGTGACAAAGGCAGAATAAAGCCATTCTCGCCGCGGCTGGCACGCTTTTCTGCTTTCCCACGCGCATCGTACACAAGCACTCGCGCACGGGCAAAAAGCGCGCCAGCCGCTCACATGCCGCATCACGGCGCATGGAGTCCTTGATTATCACGACGTCGCTTATCTTACTCGTATCCGCAATAGGCCAGGTCGTTTTCAATACAACGCAACACGTCTTGCGGCACATCAGCAGGTTCGGCTTTTTCCTTCACAAAGCCATCCTGGCGGTACATGGAGGGCATTATCTCGTTTTGCGCTCCATGCAGCAGCGACTTTTCAAACGGCAACCCCAAAAACCCGCAAATCCGTTGCAGCTCCTTCTCGGGTTCAAGGAGCAAGTCTTCAAACTTCAGGCAAATATTATTCTCGTGCAACAATCGAAAATAACGGTAGACATGGATGCTGTACCGCCAGCGAAATGTGGCCACCAGCCAGGATTGCCTCGTGCGGCGAACCTTGGAAGCGATGCATGAACGACCATCGCGAATGATGCATACTATTTTCTTTCCGCCCAACACTTCGCCGAAAAAACGCGAAAGTAAATCCACGTAGGGTGGATTGAATTCATTATGATCTTCAAGACGATACAGTTGTTCCGTGGTAATCTTGTTGCCCCATCTCCTTGGGAGATGCCGGGCCGCTTCTTCTTCACAGCGGCGTAAAAACGCCTCGCTTCGTTGTTCAAATATGCGGGAAAAATCGGTATGCTCCTCGCGTATGCCCATCAACTCACCATGAAAGGCCTCATAGCCCATGACGAGTTGCGAATGTTGATTCAGGCAGGCATCAAGGAGGGAGGTGCCCCCGCGTCCGGCGCCGATAACCAGAAAATCGAAATTGCTCATGTTGTCTGACTCCAAAAAAAAATGCACTTACTCAATGGTTATGTGGACGATGCTGGCACATCGCGTTTATCCTGGCACGAAATTTCGCTTTTTAGGTGTTCTCGTTCCGCGACGCAATACATTTTCCACTGTTTGCGCCTCAGGCGCTTTCGCGTCAAGCGGCAAAACCCGTTTGCGCTGCCGCCTTGGTCTGTGCTAGAGCATCTCACGCTTGAAAAGCGCTAGATGCTCTTATGCATTTCCCTGGA
>CAZFCK010000036.1:0-27708 GCA_964517355.1 uncultured Desulfovibrionaceae bacterium
GGGGGTCCGGGGGGAGAACCTTTCTCCAGAAAGGTTTCCCCCCGGAAAAACCTAATAAGTCTTTAATCAGTGCTTCCTTAAGAACCTTTTTCAAAAGGTTCTTAAGCGGCCGGAGGCATTAAGCGGCCGGAGGCATTATTGTTTTCAAAGCTAATATGCGCTAATGGATAAAGGCCAGAATCCAGGCCAGGACGGGAGCGCCGGCGGCGCACGCGGCCAGGAGCAGAGACAGGCGGGTGCCCGGCGGGCCGTAGCGCCGCACCAGCAGCCCGGCGAGGAGCCCGCAGGCCACGCCTGCCGCGAAACCGCAGACATGAGCGCCCACGTCGATATCCGGGGCTGTGCTCATGCCCAGAAAACCGAGCAGCATCACCCCCGCCCCAAGAGGCAGAAGCAAAGAGCGCCGGTCGAAATGCGGGCTCCTGGCGGCGCGCAGAGCGCAGAGCACGCCGATGGCCCCGAAGACCGCGGTGGAGGCCCCCAGATTTCTGTGACTCGCGCCTTGCAAGGCGCAATTGAGGATATTGCCCAGGGAGCCGGCAAGAATGGTGAGGCACCACCCCGCGCCGCTCCCCAATTCCCGGCACAGAGGTACCATGATCAGGGCGCCGATGCCCAGATTGCCGAGCAGGTGCGCGGCGTCGGCATGCAGCGTCAGCGCTGTGACGCTGCGCCACCAGGCGTCGTGAATGGAGAGTTCGAAGCAGTCGCACATGCCGAGGCTGCTCCAGGCGATGGGATGCCGCGCGGCGTCGTAACCGAAAAGCCGCCACTGGTTTTGGGTTATGGCGTGGAACATGGCCAGCAGGAGCAAGAGCCCCAATGTGAGGGCGGTGTTTTCCTGCATGGGCAAAGGCGGGGCGGGGGCGTTTACGCCGTGGTTCTCCCGCTCGTAGGCGCGGATTTCCTGACACACTGTGGGGAGCGCATCTCGCGGCGCGAAAAAGCGGTAGCCGCCCTGGGCGTGCTCCACACGGCAGGGGAGCCCCCGCGCCACACATACAAGCCCCCATTCCCAGGCGAGGCGTTTCGTTATGCGCTGTTTTCCCGTGGCGTCCAATAAGGCGGGCGTCACGTCCTCCCACGATGAGGAGGCGCCGGAATCAAGGGGGGCGGGCGGATGTTCGGGAGCGCCTGTTGCCTCGCGGGCGTGGAAAAAAGGGGATGCGAGCGCGGAGCGCCGTTGACGGGGCCTTACGGTGGCGTTCTCTGGGGAGCGGCCTGAGTTTCGCGAATTGTTCATGCCGTTTTTTTGTAAAAAGGCAATGCAAAGATGATAGATGATTCGTGAGGAGAGCGGCCTCTTTCCCGAATCTCAATAATGGATTCTTGAAAAGGGGTCCAGGGGGGGGCACGCAAGCCGTCATCGAAACGGCCGCTAGAGGCGGTGGATCGTGATGGTGCCTTTACGGATCCAATTGTCGAAGCGCCGCCGCAGCCAGCGCTTAAAAGCGTTGCGCGTGGCGGGGATGAGCAGTAAAATACCGCCCACGTCGGTAAGAAAGCCGGGAGTCAGCAGCATCAGCCCCGCCACAAGGATGATGAAGGCGTCCATGAGTTCTTCCGCGGGCACGAGCCCCTGCTGCAGGCTTTGCTGCACGCGGATCATGGTGGCCAGCCCTTCCATCCTGGCCAGCCAGGCGCCGACGACGCCCGTAATGATCACTATGGCGATGGTCTGCAATACGCCGATCTTGCTCCCCACGGTGATGAGCAGGGTAAGCTCGGCAAGAGGAATGCATGTGAAAGCGAGAAGTAAGGTCCAAAACATGGGCGCTCACGCTGTATCTGAATAAGGAACCGGCCACAGTGAGGCGTCGACAACGCCTGCCGTGGCCGGTAGAAAAAATTCCGCACCGTTGTCCCGGAACGAATCCGCTGGGGAGCGTTCCGGAGGATCGGACGCGAACTTTGCGACGATCAAATAAGACCCTTCCTACTGCAGGGGGGGCTTGGTCACGGCGCCGGAACGCAGGCAGCGCGTGCACACGGAAATCTTTTTCACTTCGCCCGAAGGAAGCAGGGCGCGCACGGTCTGCAGATTGGGTGAAAAACGACGTTTCGACTTGTTGTTGGCGTGGCTGACATTGTTGCCCACTTGGGGCTTTTTGCCGCACACTTCGCATTCTTTGCTCATGATATCCTCCTCAAATATGGGGCACAGCACGCTCGCAAAACAAAGGGGCGTAGAAGCGCGTGGTTGCTCGCAGAAAAGCGGTCTTTAGCACAAGAGGCTTGCACTGGCAAGGGAGGGACTGTACATGGTTTAGATAAGACACGCAAGCGGTTTTTCTTGACAAGCGGCAACGAAAAGTCTAACCAACGTCGTTTGCGGGGTAGTTATGTCTGAATTATGGTTGTCGATCAAGGATATCCTGGCCGAGGGTCGGGAGTTTTCTTTTACGGATTCCTCCATCTGGACGGGTCCTTGGAGCGAGTTTGGTCTTGACTATGTCATGATCGTTCCGCTACGGGCCACATTGCTCGTGTTGCCGCAAAACGACGGTTTGCTGCTTCGCGGCGAGGTCGCCGGAGTGGTGGGGGTCCCGTGTGATCGGTGCGCCGAACAGGCCCGGGTGGAGGTGGAGCAGCATTTCGATGAGTTCGAAGCCTTTCCGCCCCCGCGTGAACATGGTTCCGCCAGGCCCAAGGGACAGGCTCCCGCGAAAAAGAAGGGCCATAAGCCGCCGGTGGACGCGCAGGGAGAGGAAGATTTTTCTCCTTTGATTCGGGAAGGTAAGAATGGCCTTGAATTTGACGCGGGCAGTTTGCTATGGGAGCAGTTCGTGCTTGCCTTGCCTGTGAAGCCGTTGTGTTCTGAAGACTGCAAGGGCCTGTGCCCCGTGTGTGGACAGAATCTTAATCAGGGGGACTGCGAATGTCCCAAGGACGAAGGCGATCCCAGGCTGGCTCCCTTACGTAAGGTTCGGCTCTCCTGAGCGGCCGGCGTGGTTTTTGTTACCCTCCGTATCAGACCTTCAAGCTTATATAATAAAGGATACGATCATGGCACTTCCTAAAAAGAGAACCTCCAAGTCGAAAAAGGGTATGCGGCGCTCGCATGATTCCGTGGCTGTGCCCAACGTGATTTACTGTGAATGCGGTGAACCCACGTTGCCGCATCGCATATGCCCCAGTTGCGGCACCTACAAGGGACGCCAGTACTTGCGCAGAGAAGATGACTAACGAAAAAACCGTGATAGCCGTGGACGCCATGGGTGGCGACCACGGTCCGGCGGTCGTGGTTCCTGGAGCCATAGAGGCCGCCCGGCGTTTCAACCTCGGCTTGGTGCTGGTGGGCGACAAGGCGCGAATCGTTCCGGAATTGGCGAAATGCAATACGGCCGATCTGGAGATTCGCATCGTGCATGCTTCGCAGCTGGCGGAGATGCGGGAAAAGCCTTCCGAGGTTCTGCGTCGTAAAAAGGATGCCTCCATCATGGTGGCGTGTCGGCTCGTCAAGGATGGACAAGCCCATGGCGTGGTGTCCGCCGGTAACTCCGGCGCCACCCTGGCCTGCGGCATGTTTTCCATGGGGCGTATCTCCGGTGTGGAGCGTCCCGCCCTGGCGAGCATTCTTTTCACCGAAAAAAAGCATATGGTGCTCATCGATGTCGGCGCCAATGTGGATTGCAAGCCCTACCACCTTTTTCAATTCGGCCTCATGGCGGATGTTCTCGCCAAGGACGTGCTCGGCATGGAGCGGCCGCGGGTGGGACTTTTGAGCATTGGCGAGGAAGAGGGCAAGGGCAACCTGCAGGTCAAGGAGGCATTTGACTTGTTCAAGATGGCCTCCCTGAACTTCGTGGGCAATGTGGAAGGGCGCGACATCTTTACCGGCGATGTGGACGTGGTCGTTTGCGACGGATTTGTGGGCAACGTGGCCCTCAAGTTGTCGGAAGGACTCGGCTCGTCCCTGACCCGGCTGCTCAAGGCGGAACTTACCAGAACCTTGCCCTCGCGTATCATGACCATGCTCATGCAGAGCACCTTCAAGCGCTTCGCCCGGCTCGTGGACTATGCTGAATATGGCGGCGCCCCCCTTTTGGGATTGCAGGGCATCGTCATCGTGTGTCACGGCTCGTCCAACAGCAAAGCCGTCACCAATGCCGTGGGCATGGCCGGCAAGTTTGTGCAGAGCAAGGCCAACGAGCACCTCATTGAGGAACTTTCGGCCAATGACGAGCTGACGCGGTTCGGCAAGGCCGTAAAATACTGAGAGCGGCTCAAGACGCCGACCAGGGCGTCTCGCATTGCCGAGCCCTCTTGCATACCCCAAGCTACGCGGATTATATCATGAGCATTCTCGCTGTCATACGCGGATTAGGTTTGCACGTCCCTGAGAAAGTCCTGACGAACAAGGACTTCGAAGAGATGGTGGAAACCTCGGACGAGTGGATAACAAGCCGGACCGGCATCAAGGAGCGGCACGTCGCCGCCGCTGACGAAGGCACATCGGACATGGTGCTGCCCGCGGCGTTGAACGCCCTGGCCGATGCGGGCATGAGCGCCGAGCAGCTGACGCATCTCATCGTGCCCACCATCACGCCGGACATGCCCTGCCCGAGCGTGGCCTGTGTCGTCGCCGAAAGGCTGGGACTCAGGGGGCGCGTGGCCTTTGATATCAATGCCGCCTGTTCTGGATTTGTCTATTCGCTGCAGGTCGCTCGCGGGCTGGTGCAGGTGCATGACGGCGCGACGATACTTCTCGCCGCCGCCGACGTGCTGACCTCACGGACTAATTTTCAGGACCGCGCCACCTGTGTCCTTTTTGGAGACGGCTGCGGCGCCGCCGTCGTCACGGCGGACGACGGGGGCCAATACCTCGCCGGCATCAGGGATGTCATGCTGGCCTCGGACGGCGGATGCCGCGATCTCTTGACCATCAAGGGCGGGGGATCGAAATACCGCTATGCGCAAGGTGAAACGCCCGGGGAAGAATATTTCATTCAAATGAAGGGCCGCGAGGTGTTCAAGCACGCGGTGCGCAATATGGAATCCCTGAGCCGCGAAATTCTCGAAAGGAACGGCCTGGGTATGGACGATATCGATCTTTTCATACCCCACCAGGCGAATTTGCGCATCATCGAGGGCTTGGCCAAGAAGCTCGACGTTTCCCTGGACAAGGTTTTCATCAATGTCGACCGCTACGGCAACACCTCGGCCGCTTCCGTGCCCATCGCCCTGGCCGAAGCCAAAAATACCGGCCGGATCAAACCCGGGTACCGCGTTTTGCTGGCCACGTTCGGAGCAGGGTTCACATGGGGCACTTCCATATTGGAGTTTTAGGCCCGCAGCGCGCCCCGCTTTTTCGCAAAACTCCCGTCATGGAAGGCTCGGAGTGCGTTGCAGTCTTCCGTCAATTGCGTTAGGAAGGGCCTTCCTTGCAACTGCGAAACAAAAAATACAATGAGCAATCCGCTATGAGCGAACTCGTATCCACCGCTTTGGTAACTGGAGGCTCCCGCGGCATCGGCAAGGCCATCGCCCTTGAACTGGCCGCCGCAGGGTATCAGGTCTACCTGACATACGTCAGCAAGCCGGAACTTGCGCAGGCCGTGGTGGAATCCATCGAGAAAGACGGCGGCAAGGCCACGGCCTTTGCCCTCAATGTCGGCGATACCGAAGCCGTGGCCGCCTTTTACGCGGAACACGTCAAGGACAAGGTCCTGCTCGACGTTCTGGTGAACAACGCCGGCATCACCCGCGACGGTCTGCTCATGCGCATGAAGGACGAGGACTTCGACGCGGTTCTCGGCGTCAATCTGCGCGGGGCTTTCGCCTGCATGCGCGAAGCGGCCAAGATCATGAGTCGGCAGCGCAGAGGGCGCATTGTGAACATGGCCTCCGTGGTGGGGCAGGCGGGCAACCCGGGGCAGGCCAACTACGTATCGGCCAAGGCCGGGCTCATCGGCCTGACCAAAAGCGTCGCCCTGGAGCTCGCGTCGCGCGGCGTCACTGTGAACGCCGTGGCGCCCGGATTCATTGAAACCGATATGACCGCCACATTGACCGAGCAACAAAGGGAAGCCTTTACCGCGCGCATCCCCCTCAAGCGCCTGGGCAGCCCTCAAGACGTGGCTCACGCCGTGGCTTTTCTGGCGTCTCCCGGCGCCGCATATATCACAGGACAGGTCATCGCCGTGAATGGCGGCCTGTATATGTGAGAACGCCGTTAATTCTGGGAGCGGGCGTTTTATCGTCCGCATTCTTTACGACTGTGCAACACAATAACAAAAACCGCTGTGGAGGGCTAAAATGTCCGTAGCCGAAAAAGTACAAAAAATTATTGTGGACCAGCTTGGAGTATCTGCCGATGAAGTGAAGCCTGAAGCCTCCTTTGTTGAGGATTTGGGCGCGGATTCCCTGGACCTTACGGAATTGATCATGGCCATGGAAGAGGAGTTCGGCATCGAGATCGACGATGACGACGCCCAAAAGATCATCAAGGTGCAGGACGCTGTCAGCTATATCGAATCCAAGCAGTAGCCGGCGATCGCTCTCCAGAGCGCTACCTGCCGGCGGCGTTGATCGCGCCGCCACACCATAGACACTTCCATGCCGCGGCTGTGGATAACCTTGTTTACACGGCCGCGGCGTAAACGTATTGTAAAAGTACAAGCCCTGCGTTTCTTGTGCTGCGCAAGCAACGCTACGTCGCCAAAGGCCTGTGCAAGGCCCATGCAACGAGGTGTTATTTCATGATTGGAAAGAGGGTAGTGGTCACCGGCTTGGCCGCTTTGACTCCCATCGGCAACGACCTTGAGACCAGTTGGCGCAATCTGGTCGCCGGTAAGTCCGGCATCGGACCACTTACGCGTTTCGATTGCGAAGGTTTCGGTACTCGCATCGCCGGCGAAGTCCGCGACTTCAACCCCGAGGATTATATTGAGCCCAAGCAGGCCAAGCGCCTTGAATCGTTTTGCACCTGGGCCATGTCCTGCACCAAGATGTTGCTCGCGGACGCGTCGTTTGACATCGTGCCTGATCTGCAGCCCCGCGTGGGATGCATTCTCGGGTGCGGTCTGGGCGGACTCAAGACCATAGAAGAGGCCAACCAGAAGCTCGTCACCCAGGGGCCACGGCGCATTTCCCCGTTCACCATTCCCACGCTTATCGGCAACATGGCGCCGGGCATGGTTTCCATCCTGGCCGGCTGCAAAGGCCCCAATCTCGCCACGACCTCGGCCTGCGCCTCGGGAACGCACGCCATTGGCAGCGCATATTCCGAAATCAAACTGGGGCGTGTCGACGCCATGATCACGGGCGGCGTGGAGTCGGTCATCACGCCGTTGGCGGTTTCCGCCTTCAACGCGCTCAAGGCCCTCTCAACGCGCAACGATGCGCCTGAACTCGCTTCGCGCCCCTTTGACAGAGACCGCGACGGGTTCGTCATGGGTGAAGGCTGCGGCTTGCTCCTTCTGGAGTCCCTGGAACACGCCCAGGCGCGGGGCGCGACCATTTATGCGGAGATCGTGGGCTTCGGCTCCTCGTCGGACGCTTTTCACATGACCGCTCCCCCCGAGGATGGCGAAGGCATGGCTCTGGCCATGCGTGCGGCCGTTCACGAAGCGGAGCTTCCGCTTGAAGCCGTGGACCACATCAATGCTCACGCCACGTCGACCCAGTTGAACGACATTTGCGAAACCAGAGCCATTAAAAGTCTTTTCGGCGCGCACGCGAAAAATATCGCCATTACGGCGAACAAGTCCATGATCGGCCATCTGCTGGGCGCCGCCGGGGGCGTGGAAGGCGTTTTCAGCGTCATGACGCTGCGCGAAGGCCTGATTCCCGGAACCATCAATCTCGATAATCCCGGTGAAGAATGCGACCTGAACTATATGGCGGACGGGTCGCGCAAGCAGGACGTGCAGCACGTGCTCTGCAATTCTTTCGGGTTCGGCGGCACCAACGCCTGCGTGCTCTTCAAACGCTGGGATGCCTAACGAAAACCGCCGGGCTTCGCGCCTGACGCACAATAAACGGGTTTGACAATGCAGGAACTTCTTCTTCAAGACCCCCAGGTGGGGCGCGCCATCTGTCTTGAGATCGAGCGGCAAGTCACCAAGCTCGAACTCATCGCTTCAGAAAATTTCACTTCCACTGCCGTGCGCGAGGCCATGGGCAGCGTGATGACGCACAAATACGCCGAAGGCTACCCCGGCAAGCGCTATTACGGCGGCTGCGAATACGTGGATCTGGCCGAGGACCTGGCCCGAGACCGGGCAAAAGAACTCTTTGCCGCGGAATACGCCAACGTCCAGCCACATTCCGGCTCACAGGCCAACATGGCCGTGTACTTCGGCGCCATCAATCCCGGCGACACCATCATGGGCATGGATCTTTCCCACGGGGGGCATTTGACCCATGGCTCGCCCGTGAATTTTTCCGGCCGCTTGTACAAGGTCGTGTTCTACGGCGTGGACCGCGAAACCTGCACCATCGATTACGACCAGGTGCAGGCCCTGGCGCTGGAGCATCGGCCCAAGATCATCGTGGCCGGCGCAAGCGCCTATCCGCGTGTCATCGACTTTGCGCGCTTCCGCGCCATAGCCGACAGCGTGGGCGCGAAGCTCATGGTGGACATGGCCCATATCGCCGGGCCCATCGCCGTGGGGCTGCACCCCTCGCCCATCCCTCATGCCCATTTCACCACCACGACCACGCACAAGACCTTGCGTGGTCCGCGCGGCGGCATGATCCTTTCTTCGGAAGAATTCGGCAAGACGCTCAATTCGCAGATTTTTCCGGGAATACAAGGCGGCCCCCTGATGCATGTCATCGCGGCCAAAGCAGTTGCCTTCGGCGAGGCCCTGCGCCCGCAATTCAAGGCCTACCAGCAGCAGGTGCTGACCAATGCCGAGGTGCTGGCCAAGACGTTGACCGACGCGGGATACGATCTGGTTTCCGGAGGCACGGACAACCATCTGTTGCTCATGGATTTGACCAGCAAGGACATTACGGGCAAGGACGCGGAGAACGCCCTGGATCGCGCGGGCATCACCGTGAACAAGAACACCGTGCCCTTTGAGACCCGTTCGCCTTTTGTTACCTCCGGCATTCGTTTGGGGTCTCCGGCCTTGACCACACGCGGCATGAAGGAAAAGGAAATGGAACGGGTGGGCGCCTGGATTGTCGAAGTGCTTGAAAACCTCGGCAACGAATCCAAAATCGAATCCGTGCGCAAGGAAGTCGAGATCTTTGCCAGACAATTTCCGCTGTTCACGTGGTAGCGTTTGTCACTGACGCGCATACGGAATCTCTTTTCAAGGATTTCCGCGCCACAGTGAGGAAGCGCCGTTGCGGAAAGCAATTCATTTCGCATGAGCATGTTCGCAGGTAATGCATTCCAGAAATGCAAGCACACCAAGGGGAAGACCTCACGACGAGGTTTTCCCCTTGGAAATTCGTTGAAGAACGTCGTCCCGTAAACAACAACGCAATCGGCCGCGCACGCTGTGCCGGCCATTCATTGAAAACGCGAGACCGCATCGGGCCGGGATGCGGTTATATAAGGGAGGAGCGCCATGCAAAAGCGTATGCCGTGGCCGGAATATTTTATGAGCATCGCTTTTCTTGTGGCCGAGCGCTCCACTTGCCTGCGGCGAAAGGTCGGGGCCGTGGCGGTCAAGGAACGGCGCATTCTCGCCACGGGATATAACGGCGCGCCCACAAACGTGCCCCATTGCGAAGAAACAGGGTGCCTGCGGGAAAAACTCGGCGTACCGTCTGGCCAGCGTCATGAAATATGCCGCGGGCTGCATGCGGAGCAGAACGTCATCATCCAGGCCGCTCTCCATGGCGTCAGCATCAAGGACGCGACCATCTACTGCACCACCCAACCCTGCCTCATCTGTACGAAAATGCTCATCAACACGGGCATTCACGAAATTTATTACGCGGAGTCCTATCCTGATACCCTGGCCGAAGCCATGTTGCAGGAGGCGGGTGTCCACCACGAGTTGCTCAATGCCACACGTTGATAAACGGGAATGCCCCAACGAACGGTCAGAGGCCTTCATGCGCCGGGCCGTGGCGCAGGCGAGAAAAGGACTGTGGGCAACGGCGCCCAATCCCTGTGTTGGGGCGCTGTTGACCTTGCATGACGAGGTCGTGGCCGCCGGTTGGCACACGGCCTACGGCAAGCCCCACGCCGAGGTGGAGGCCCTTGCCGCGGGGCGCGGCGCGGGTGCGGATCTCACCCGCTGCACTCTGTGGGTCACGCTTGAGCCCTGCAATCATTATGGAAAAACCCCACCCTGCACCAAAGCGATCATCGAGGCCGGGATTCCCCGGGTGGTGGTCGGGTGTCTGGACCCCAACCCGGACGTGCGGGGGGGCGGGGTGGCCACATTGCGCGAGGCCGGTGTGGAAGTGATTGTCGGGGTGGCGGAGCAGGACTGCCTGGACCTTATCGCGGACTTCCTTATCTGGAAACACGCCAGGCGCCCCTATGTGTTCCTGAAGCTGGCCTCCACGCTTGATGGCCGCATCGCCACGCGCACGGGGCACAGCAAGTGGATCAGCGGCGGCGAGGCGCGGCGCCAAGTGCATGCCCTGCGCGGCCGCGTTCAGGCCGTGATGGTCGGCGGCCGCACGTTCCGCGAGGACAATCCCCGGCTCACCTGCAGAAACGGCGCGGAAGCGGAGGGCAAAGGCGGGTCCGAGCGGCAGCCTTTGGCCGTTGTTGCGACTTCCCGTTTGCCCCGTGCGGATCGGGAACCATCGTTTCTTGTGGCCGAGCGTCCTGGCGAAACCATATTTTTTACGAGCGAAGAGCAGGCCTCGAGCGAGACGGCCGGGGATCTGGCGGCGTTGGGGTGTGCGATCTGGCCCTTGCCGCGGAATAATGACGGCACCCTGGATATCGGGCATGGTTTGCGGAGGCTTTTTTCCGAGCGTGGCTGCCATTATCTGTTGTGCGAAGGCGGAGGCAGTCTGGGTATGGACTTGTTGCGGACTGGGCTTGCGGACGAGTTGCGCTTGTACGTGGCGCCGAAAATTTTGGGGGACGCCCAGGCGCGCCCTTTGTTTTCGGGGCGCGAACCGCTGACAATGGCGGATGCCTTGGGTTTGCGCATCGTTTCGCACGAAAGCGTGGGGCAAGATGTCTTGTTGGTGCTGCGCCCCGGTAGTGGCGCGGCGGAGAATGGACGGAGGGAGTAGGGAGCAATGTTCACCGGATTGATACAGGGATTGGGCACCGTGCTTGGTCTGGAGCGGCGCGGCAACGAATCCCGTCTGGACATCGAACCGCGTTTCGTCATGCGCGATGTGACCTTGGGCGAGAGCATCGCCGTCAACGGCGCGTGTCTGACCGTGGAGCAATGGAACGGCAAGGCCTTTCAGGCCTATGCCTCTGCGGAAACGCTGTCCACCACGTCGTTGGGGAACCTGGGCCGGGGCGATGCCGTGAACCTGGAGCGCGCGCTGGCCCTGGGAGATCGTCTCGGGGGGCATCTTGTCAGCGGCCATGTGGATTGTCTGGCCACGGTGGAGAGCGTGACGCCCGCGGGCGAATCCAAAGTGTTCCGGCTGCGCTTTCCGGGGCGGTTCGCCCCCCAAGTGGTGGCCAAAGGCTCAGTTGCTCTTGACGGTGTGAGCCTTACGATTAATAATTGTACTTTGGAGTATCTTGAAGTCAACATTATCCCGGCCACTCAGAAGGAAACGACCATCAGCCAGTGGCGTCCGGGCCGGGTGGTGAATATGGAAACCGATCTTATCGGCAAGTACGTGCAGCGCATGATGGCCGTTCCGGGCGCGTTGACGGAACAGACACAGGAGCCTTCGGGCATTTCAGAGGAATTTTTACGGAAGCACGGTTTTTAGCGCATTTTCGCCTTGAAACAAGGCTCTCCCCTGAAACAATTTCCAATTGTTCCAGGGAAATGCATAAGAGCATCTAGCGCTTTTCAAGCGTGAGATGCTCTAGAGCGCCTACCCTTGAAACGGTTGGAAGACTCCAATTTTTTTTTGAAAGATGCGCTACGTTTTTCAAGGAAAAAGCAGTGCTCCACAAAGAAAGTGCGCTTGCTCGACGCCAGGGCTATTGCCGCGCGCATGATCTGAACAGCATTTTTGTCCAGCGAACATTCCAGCTGGTATGTTTACGTTATCGAACTATTATGACGAGTGAGGATCCCAATGCCCATTATCAAGGCTGAGGAGGCTATCGAGGAAATCCGCAAAGGCCGGATGATCATCCTCGTGGACGATGAAGATCGGGAAAATGAAGGCGACCTGACCATTGCCGCAGAAATGGTAACGCCTGAAGTCATCAACTTCATGGCGAAATACGGCCGAGGCCTTATTTGTTTGGCCCTGGGACCACGCTGGGTGGACAGATTGAACTTGCCGATGATGTCCACCAACAATCAATCCAAGTTCGGAACGGCCTTCACCGTATCCATCGAGGCGCGTCATGGCGTGACCACGGGCATTTCAGCAGCGGACCGCGCGACAACCATCCTGACGGCCGTCGCGGACAACGTGCAGCCCGAAGATATCGTCACGCCGGGGCACATCTTTCCCCTGCGCGCCAAAGACGGCGGCGTGCTGGTGCGCGCCGGGCAGACAGAGGGCAGCGTGGACCTGTCCAAACTTGCGGATCTCAAACCCGCCGCGGTGATTTGCGAAATCATGCGCGACGACGGCGAAATGGCGCGTCTGCCGGATCTTATCGAATTCGCCAAGATTCACGGCCTGAAAATAGCCACCATCAGGGATCTTATCCGCTACCGTATGCAGCACGGCCAGCTCTCCATAGAGCGTGTGGCCGAAGCGAAACTGCCCTCGTGTTTCGGGGGAGATTTTCGCGCCGTCGCATTTCAGAACGAGCTGGACGATCAGACGCACCTGGCCCTTGTCAAGGGCACGATCAACCCCGACAAGCCCGTTTTGGTGCGCGTGCATAGCGAATGCCTTACCGGCGATGTCCTGGGCTCCTTGCGTTGCGACTGCGGGGGGCAGCTCCAAGCGGCCATGCGCATGATCGGCAAGGAGGGCACCGGCGTGTTGCTCTATATGCGCCAGGAAGGGCGCGGCATAGGCCTTGCCAACAAGATCAAGGCCTACGGCCTGCAGGATCGCGGCCTAGATACCGTGGAAGCCAACATAAAATTGGGCTTTAAAGCCGACTTGCGCGATTACGGCGTGGGAGCGCAGATATTGCTGGCTCTCGGCGTGCGTAAAATGCGTTTGATGACCAATAATCCCAAGAAGATCGTGGGGCTTGAAGGCTATGGCCTCGAGATGGTGGACCGCGTGGCCATTGAGATGGACCCCTGCGAGGAAAATTTGTGCTATCTGCAAACCAAAAAAGAGAAAATGGGGCATTTGCTGGAATTCCACAGCACTGAGAACCAGTTGTAATGCCTTTGAGGAGAAAAGGGATGATGCATGTCAAAACCATTGAAGGGCAGCTGGACGGCAAGGGGCTGAAATTCGCGCTTGTCGCCAGCCGTTTTAATGATTTCATCGTGGACCGCCTGATAGGCGGCGCCGTTGATTATTTGCTGCGGCACGGCGTGGTGCGCGAGGACCTGACCATCGTGCGGGTGCCCGGCGCCTTTGAAATGCCTCTGGTGGCCAAGCGGGTTGCCAAAAGCGGCAAGTATAATGGAGTGATTTGCCTGGGCGCGGTTATTCGCGGCGGTACGCCCCATTTCGATTACGTGGCGGCGGAAGTCTCCAAGGGGCTGGCGCACGTGACCCTGGAACATGAAGTGCCCGTGGGCTTCGGCGTGCTGACCACCGATACCCTGGAGCAGGCCATTGAGCGGGCGGGCAGCAAGGCCGGCAACAAGGGCGTGGAAGCCGCGGCGGCAACGTTGGAAACCGTCCGCGTCCTGGAGCAGTTCGCAAGCGATGTCTAAAAACCACAGCCGCAGGACCGCGCGCGAGCGCGCTTTTCAAGTGCTTTATGGATTGCACTTCAGCGAGGTCAAGGACGAAAAGGCCCTGTCACGGGCCTTTCGCCAGAGCCCTGACCCGGATATCGCCGTGGACGACATGGACTCGAAATTCCTTCGCGGAGCCGAGGGCTTTGCCTGGGAGCTGACGCTTGGAGTCTGGAGCAGGCGGGAAGAGCTGGACGCGGTGATCATGCGTTTTTCGCAGAATTGGCGCATCCAGCGCATCGCCAAGACGGAATTGTCCATTTTGCGGCTTGCCCTTTTTGAGATGTTGCACCGCCCCGACATTCCTGTCAAAGTGGCGATCAACGAAGCCGTGGAGTTGGCGAAGCAATTTGGGGATGAAAATTCCCGAAGTTTTGTCAACGGCATTCTTGATGCGGCGGCAAAGGCAATCGAACATGGTGAAATTGGGGTTCATTAAGGACGCGGGGCAGGCTCCGCCCGGTTTCCACCGTGTCTTTTTGCGGCCATGGTCTTCCCGTGAGCCCTACATGGAGTTGAAAACCGAGGTCCGCTCCTGGCCCAACAAGAGCGGTGCCCAGTTTTTTGAGCTGGCCGTGGACGTGCCGGTCGGCGCGGAGCACGTGCCCGGCTGGGCTGGACCCTTGGCCGGGGTGATCTGCAACATGGGCTGGTCCCAGTGGTGGATAGACTCCTTTTCGCTTTCCATGGTGCTGGATCGCTACATCACCGAGGCGCTGAAAATTTGGGGCCTTGAATTTTGGAAGAATTATACCTTGGACGGCGTGGTGCTCGTACAAGTCGGGTTGCAGCGCGAGGCCGTGTTCAATAGCGTGAAAATATGGTCCGAACATTATAAGGACGTTCGTTTTTCCAATGTGCACGATTATGACGCCATAGAACGCGAATACGCACAGCAACACAAGACGCGCACACAACGCCTCAAGGAACTCGTCAAGCAGAAATTTTTGTCCGCCAAGCGGGAATCATGATTCCCGGCACCGGCTTACGTATGCACAAAGGCAGAAACGGAACAATGCAACGATACGATCCCGAAGCTGTTGAAACCAAGTGGCAATCCCTGTGGGACAAGGAGCAGGTTTTTGCCTGCAAGGCAGAGCCCGGTAAACCCCATTACTATGTGCTCGAAATGTTCCCGTATCCCTCGGGCCGCATTCATATGGGGCATGTGCGCAACTATTCCATAGGCGACGTGGTCGCCCGCTTCAAGCGCATGCGCGGCGAAAACGTACTGCACCCCATGGGCTGGGACGCCTTTGGCATGCCGGCGGAAAACGCGGCCATCAAGCACGGCATCCACCCCGCAAAGTGGACCTATGAAAACATAGACTACATGCGCTCGCAGCTCAAACGCCTGGGCTACTCCTACGACTGGTCCCGCGAGCTGGCCACCTGCAATCCCGAATACTACCGTTGGGAGCAGCTTTTCTTTCTCAAGTTTTTGGAAAAAGGGCTCCTGTACCGTAAAAAATCGCCGCAAAACTGGTGCCCGGAATGCCATACAGTGCTGGCGAACGAGCAGGTGATCGACGGGCTGTGCTGGCGATGCGACACCAAGGTGGAGCAGAAAGAGCTTGAGCAATGGTTTTTGCGTATCACCGACTACGCCGACGAACTGCTGGAATGCCTGGATAAACTCGAAGGCGGCTGGCCCGAGCGCGTGCTGACCATGCAGCGCAACTGGATCGGCAAAAGTGTGGGCGCGCACATCAAATTCCATATCCAGGAACTGGATGAAACCATCACCGTGTTCACCACGCGGCAGGATACGGTTTTCGGCGCAACGTTCATGAGCCTGGCGCCCGAACATCCGTTGGTGGATCGCCTCATCGAAGGCAAACCCGAGGCCGATGCCGTGCGCGCGTTCCGGCAGAAGGTTGCGGGCCTGGAAAAATCCGTGCGCACCGCCGAGGACATGGAAAAAGAAGGCGTGTTCACAGGCGCCTACTGCACCAATCCCATGACCGGAGAGAAAATGCCCATCTGGGTGGGGAATTTCGTGCTCATGGATTACGGCACGGGCGCGGTCATGGCCGTGCCGGCGCATGACCAGCGCGATTTCGAATTCGCCCGCAAGTATTCCCTGCCCATGCGCGTGGTGGTGCAGCCCCAGGGAGAAAACCTGGACACGGCAACCATGGAAAGCGCCTACGCCGAGAACGGCGTGCTCGTGCATTCCGGCAGCTTCAACGGGCTGAGCGTGGCCGAAGCCAAGGAAAAGATAGCCCTCCACCTCGAAGAAACGGGTTTGGGCGAGCGGGCGGTGAATTATCGACTGCGGGATTGGAACATCTCGCGCCAGCGCTATTGGGGCGCGCCTATCCCGGTGCTGTATTGCGACAAATGCGGGATTGTGCCGGAAAAGGAAGAAAATCTGCCGGTGAAATTGCCCCTGGATGTGCAGACCCGCTCCGACGGCCGGTCGCCCCTGCCGGAAAGCGAAAGCTTCGTCAAGGCCGTGTGCCCCGTGTGCGGCGGACCCGCCAGGCGCGAAACCGACACCATGGATACTTTTGTGGAGTCCAGCTGGTATTACATCCGTTATGCCTGCGCGCGTTACGGCGAGGCTCCGTTCAAGGACGACGACGTTGCCGCCTGGCTGCCCGTGGATCAATACATCGGCGGCATCGAGCACGCCATTCTGCACCTCCTGTATTCGCGTTTTTTTGTGAAGGTCCTGCGCGATCTGGGCTTCCTGGCCTTTGACGAGCCCTTCAAGAATCTGCTCACGCAGGGCATGGTGCTCAAGGACGGCACCAAGATGTCCAAGTCCAAGGGCAATGTCGTGGATCCGGATGAGATGATCAAACGCTTCGGCGCGGACAGCGTGCGCTTGTTCTGCCTTTTCGCCGCGCCGCCCGAACGCGATTTCGATTGGAGCGATCAGGGCATCGAAGGGGCCTCGCGTTTTCTGCATCGCTTGTGGCGTCTGGTGCAGGAGTTGTGCCCGCAGCTGCCCCGCGTGGCCCCCTGTTCCGCAGGAGCCGCGGATGTCGCGGGCGACGATGCGGCTGGGGCCTTGCGTTACAAGGAACACGCCACGGTACAGAAAGTCGGCAGCGACATTGAAGGTAAATTTCAGTTCAACACGGCCATTGCCGCGGTGATGGAACTGGTGAACTCCATCAGCCAGGACAAGGACGCCCTGCTCGCCACAGAGCAGGGGCGCTGCGAACTCGCGTCGGCGCTTTCCTCGGTTGTCGCCGTGCTGAGCCCTGTGGCGCCGCATATCTGTGAGGAATTATGGCGGCAAATGGGGCATGATCTTTCCCTGGCCCGCGCCGCCTGGCCGCAATACGCCGATGACGCTCTTGTCCTGGACGAGGTTGAAGTTGTGGTGCAGGTCAACGGCAAACTGCGCGCGCGCATCACGGTTCCGGCGGACGCGGCCGGCAAGGACGTTGAGGAAAAGGCCTTGGCCCAGGATAACGTGCGCAAGCATATGGAGGGCAAGAACGTGAAAAAGATCGTGGTTATTCCCGGCAAGCTGGTCAACGTCGTGGTGGTGTAGCCGTGAGTCCGCGCTACGCCATCAACGTGTGTGTCTTGCTGCTGGCAGCTGCGTTGCTGCACGGCTGCGGGTACGGTTTCGCACCCAAAAGCGGTCCGTCGGTTCTCAACGACAAAGTGAAGGAAGGCAAATCCACCCTGGCCATCCGCAAGGTGGAGAATCCCACGTTGCAGACCTGGCTGGAACCCACGCTGCGTAACGATTTGCGCGACGAAATCACCAGCCGCGCTTCCGTGACCTGGGTGCAGCCCGACGCGGCCGATATGCTGCTGGATCTGAACATCACGCGCTATATCATTCAAGCCGCCATCCAGGATGAAAAGGAAAAAACGCTACGGTATCAGGTCGAACTTGTGCTGGAAGCGACCCTGGTGGATGCCGCAGAGGGGACGGTCATCTGGCAATCCGGTCCCATACGGCGTATCGAGTTTTATCTCAATGACGCCGAAAAATCTGCGGCCGAGCGCGACGTCGTGTTTCAGGCGGTGCGCGTGCTTGTGGATCACATGGGGCATTCCTTTTAGGGCGAGCCGTCTATAAACAGGGGGGACATGCTCATATGCTGTTTCCCCCGAACAAGAGCCATAGGTTGCGGGACGAGTAGTCTTGAAACTAGACGATAACGCACCGATGTGGGAGCATATTACAGCAGTATGCCGTTCCGAGGGGAGAGCCTCAGGTTTCGCTGCCGGCAAGACGCGCGGCTGCCGCGTCTGACGGCTGCCCCGCAAGCCGTTTTCCCCTCGGGCTCTCCTTTCCAAAGCTTTTTATTCGGTTTCGGGATGACGCCATGTCGGGGGCCACGTCGGTACAGCACATGAGGGGAGGATAATGTCCCGCCCGGGTTTTTATTTTTTCATATGCCCTGACGCGGCGTTGATACAAAAACGCGTGCAGGATCTTTTGGCGGCGCATGCGCCCCCGGCCGGCGGCATGCTCGGATCCGCGCCGGCCGCGTGGGAGATTGTTACCTATTGGGGGGATGAAGGGCTGCCGGAACAGTTCTGGAAAGATTTAACCCTCACCGATCTTTTTGGTCGTCCCAAAGCCTTGGTTGTACGCAATGCCCAAAATCTGGACAAGGAGCAGTGGGAGCAATTGAGCGCGCCGTTATCGCGGTTCAACGCGCATGCCTGGCCCTTGCTTTGTCTGGAAAATCCCTATGAACGCGGTAAGGCCAAGATACCCGCCGTCGTGACCGGAAGCGCTTTTTACAAGTTCGCGCAGAAACGGAACTGGATGTGGCAATCGCCGGGGCTTGGAGACCAAGGCATACGCAACTGGCTGCAATCATGGGCGCGGGATAAGGGTTTTTCCTTTGCCCCGGGCGCGTTGGAAGCTTTGACCGAGGGGATGCCTCCGGACGCCGCGGCCGTGGCCGGTGAACTGGAAAAGCTCGAACTGGCTTCGCAACCCGGGGCGCAGTTGACCGTTGAAGCGGCGGAACTGCTCAATCATGTGCCGGATATCGATATCTTCGCGTTTATCGATGCTTTGCAAAATAATCGGTCAGGGGCTAGAATCTGGCAGAAAGTTCTCATGCATCAGTTGGCCGGCAAGGGGTTTCTATTTCAGTTTTTGGCCATGTTGTTGCGTGAAGCGCGTATCTTGTGGCAGCTCGCGCATCAGGAGTCCGGCGTGAAATTGCCTGCGCGGGTGGCGCAAAACAAGCAGCGCGTGGCCCAGCAACTCGGGGGGCGTCGCATCGCGCGTATTTGGGATGTGGCCATGGAAGCCGAGCTTCGAGTGAAAAGCGGGGAAGCCGGTGAAGATCAGGCCATGGAAATGCTTATCGCGGACCTTTCGCGCCTCTTCTGCGGTAGTGTTGCGCAGTCCGCCCCAACGTATGCGCGCCGTCCGCGGGCCAATGCGCGTTAGTTCGTTGCGCCAAGGGCTTGCTCCAAGGCCATTGACTGATTATTATGAGTGAAAGTCCACATTATCAAGGGCATAGGCAGCGGCTGCGCACAAGATTGCAATGCGATCCGAGACAATTGGCTGACTACGAGCTTCTTGAGGTTGTTTTGGGGTTTGTTATACCGCGCAGAGACACCAAACCACTGGCCAAGAAGCTCTTGCAACGGTTCAAGACATTGCGCGGTGTTTTTTCGGCGCAGCCGGAAGAGTTGGAGGAAGTGGATGGCATCGGCCAGGCCACGGCCTCGTTTTGGGCCGCCTTCAACGAGTTGAAGGCGCGCATTGAAGAGGCTCCGGTACATTCGCGAGTTGTGTTTTCGAGCCCCCGCGTGGTGGCGGATGTGGCCAAAGCCAGACTGGGAGACAAGGTTTCCGAGGAATTTTGGGTGGCGCTGGTGGATTCGCAAAACCGGCTCATGTCGTGGGAATGCGTGAGTAAAGGGACGGTGGATCAGGCGCCGGTTTATCCGAGGGAAGTTCTGTCGTTGGCGCTGGAGCGAAAGGCCAGCGGAATCATCATGGTGCATAATCATCCGGGAGGGGATCCAAGACCAAGCCAAGCCGATATCGAATTGACCCAGAGAATAGGACGTGTGGCGCGCGATTTGGGCGTGCGCGTGCTGGACCACTTGATTATTGCGGAAAGCGACTACTATAGTTTTCAGTCCCAAGGCATGCTTTGAGCATAAGGAGGCGAATCATGGTACGTAGTTTGCAGTGTGTGGTGACCGGCAAGGTGCAAGGCGTATTTTTTCGTTCCTGGGTTCATGATCAGGCGGTGAGCCTTGATCTCAAAGGATGGATTCGCAATCTGGACGACAGCCGTGTGGAAGTTTTGCTGCAGGGTAAGGAAGAGGCAATCAACGATATGCGCGCTCGCATCATGAAGGGATCGACCATGAGCCGCATTGAGGATGTTGCTTGCAACTGGATCGACTATGATAAGGAGCATGCCGCCTTCAGCATTCGCTCCTGATTTTTGCTGCGCAGGGCCTTCAGATCGGCGATTGTGAAGCAAGAGGTACTTCGTGCCGGCGGGATGCCGCGCGGAAGTGGAGGATATCTTTTCAATGACAGATCAAAAAAAGCAGGAAGCGCCAGACGTCGAGGCGCAGGATCATAACGCTCTCGACGACATACTGGAGCAGCACGGGGATGAGAAGATTCCCACGGAAATCCCGTCGGAACTCCCCGTGCTGCCGGTGCGAGATGTTGTTGTCTTCAATTATATGATTCTGCCCCTGTTTGTGGGGCGCGACAAATCCGTGGAAGCCGTGAATGCGGCGCTTTCCGGCAGCCGCTATATGCTTGTGCTGACCCAGAAAGATGAAAAGGTGGATGATCCCGGGGCGGATGACCTGTACCGCATGGGCACGGTGGCCATGATCATGCGCATGCTGAAGATGCCGGACGGCCGGCTGAAGGTGCTTGTTCAGGGCGTTACGCGGGCCAGCGTGCTGGAATTTACCGGAGAGGATCCGCACCTTTCCGCCAGGATCAGGATTGTCGAGGAGCAGGAATCCGGAGAAATGACGCTGGAACAGGAAGCCATGATGCGCGCCGCCCGCGAACAGAGCGAACGCATCCTGAGCCTGCGCGGCGTGTCTTCCCCGGATATCATGGCCGTGCTCAACGGCGTGGATGAGCCCGGGCGCCTTGCCGACCTCATCGCTTCCAATCTGCGCATCAAAGTCAACGACGCGCAGCAGATTTTGGAGTGCGTAGACCCCATGGATCGCCTTTCCCTGGTCAACGAGCAGTTGGTCAAGGAGGTGGAAGTGGCCTCCATGCAGGCGAAAATCCAGAGCATGGCCAAAGAGGGCATGGATAAGGCGCAAAAGGATTTTTATCTGCGGGAGCAGATGAAGGCCATCCGTAAGGAGCTGGGTGAATTCGCCGAAGATTCTGAGGAGTTGGACGAACTCTCCGCCGCGCTCAATCGGGCCGGCCTGCCCAAGGATGTGAAAAAAGAGGCCGACAAACAGTTGAAGCGTCTTGCGTCCATGCATGCGGAATCCTCCGAGGCCACGGTCATACGCACCTACCTGGACTGGATTGTCGAACTCCCCTGGAAAGTCCTTTCGCGCGACAGGCTGGATATCAAGGCGGCGCGCACCATCCTTGATGAGGATCACTTCGACCTGGAAAAGGTCAAGGAGCGTATTCTCGAATACTTGAGCGTGCGTAAACTCAATCCCAAGATGAAGGGACCGATTCTTTGCTTTGTGGGGCCGCCGGGGGTGGGTAAAACATCATTGGGACGTTCCATAGCCCGCGCATTGGGGCGCAAGTTTCAACGCATGTCCCTGGGCGGAATGCGCGACGAAGCCGAGATCCGTGGGCACCGCAGGACTTACATCGGCGCGATGCCCGGCCGCGTCATCCAAAGCATCAAACAGGCCGGGACGCGCAATCCAGTGATGATGCTCGATGAAATCGACAAGGTCGGGGCCGACTTCCGCGGCGATCCTTCCTCGGCACTTCTGGAAGTGCTTGATCCGGAGCAGAACAACAGTTTCAGCGACCATTACCTGAACGTGCCCTTTGATCTCTCCAAGGTCATGTTCATTTGTACGGCCAATGTCCTGGATACCATTCCGGCCGCTTTGCTGGACCGTATGGAAACCATCCGCATCCCCGGTTATACGGAACAGGAAAAGCTCAAAATCGCGCAGCGTTATCTCGTTCCGCGTCAGGTCAAGGAAAACGGCCTCACGCTTAAGGACGTGAACATCCCGGATACCGTGATTTCGCGCATTATCCGCGACTATACGCGGGAGGCCGGACTGCGCAACCTTGAACGTGAGATCGGAAGCGTCTGCCGCAAGCTCGCCCGGCGCAAGGCTGAGGGTGAGAAGGGCCCCTTCTCGGTGACGGTCAAAGGCCTGGCGAAACTCCTTGGGCCGCCGACCTATCTTGACGATGAAAGGGAACAGGAGTTGCCCCCGGGCGTGGCTGTGGGCTTGGCCTGGACTCCATACGGGGGCGAGATTCTGCACATCGAGGCCAGCATCATGTCCGGCAAAGGTAAGCTGACCCTGACGGGCAAGCTGGGCGACGTGATGAAGGAAAGCGCCCAGGCTGCGTTAAGCTATGCGCGCTCACGGGCTGAGCAGCTCCATATCGACCAGGATTTCCTGGATAAACGGGATATCCACATCCACGTTCCCTCAGGCGCCACGCCCAAAGATGGACCTTCCGCGGGCATCACTCTGGTCACGGCCCTGGTTTCCGCTTTGACCAACAAGCCCGTGCGCGCCGATTTGGCGATGACGGGGGAAATAACCTTGCGCGGCCGCGTCTTGCCTGTTGGAGGCATTAAAGAGAAAATCCTCGCGGCCATGGCCAATGATAAGCGCGAAGTGGTCATCCCCAAGCAGAACAAAAAGGATCTGGCGGATATTCCCAGCGATTTGCGCAAGCGCATCAAAGTACGCACTATCGAGCATATCGATGAAATATGGGGTATTTGCTGGTAGGTGATTTATTGCGTTCTTTTCGCGGGTTGGGCTCTGCATTTATTATGACTGCCCAAGAACCGCTTGTTGTTTTTGTTTTTTCGTAAAGGAACAAGGGGGAAGATCTTCATGGAGAGGTTTTCCCCCTCCTTATATATGGTGTGTTCCTGTTTGCATAGAAAGGGGCACTGCGTGTGCGGAACTGTATCCTGCTGCTGCGAAGCGGCAACCAACATTTGTATGTCCCTACATGGTGTAATGCGTTATAGCCTTGAAACAAGGCTTGCACCTGAAACAACATCCTCGTGTTTCAGATGAATGCATAAGAGCGTCTGAACCTTTTCAAGGTCGATATGCTCCAACATCCACGGGGGCGCAGGAAAGGGCGTTATGGAAGACAAGGATCTTTTGCGGCAGCACCTTTTGTTCAAGAGGCTTTCGGGGCAGATTGTCTGGTATCTGTTTGAGGAGCGCCATGTGGCTTCGGAAGAGATCGACGCCTTTTTCACCTATCTCGAAGCCTGCCGCGTGGAGACGTTGGACGCCATGCGGCGATTGCTGCATCCATCCTCGGATGCGAACGAGGTTTTTCTTCTTGTCGAAATCAGGCCTGGAACGGAAGACGCCCCGCCGTGCGCACGCTGCGGGCGTATGAACGGCCTGCTGATTCCGGCGGATCATCCCGATATTCTGGCTTATATGCCCCCATACGGATTGGGATGCCGCGCCAGGGCGCGCGTGCTTTCGCGTCTGGAAGCCGAGCCGTACTTCTCCACCCAGCCCGAAACATTGCCTGATCCGCCGGGGCATGAGCTGCATTGCCCCACGGAATGGATTTTCCGTCACAACTGGTCGGGCAACGCCTTGGATGACGATGCGCAATAGGGCTGTTTATCGGCTTATTGCGTAAAATTCCAGAGCATTATACCGTTTGGAGGGATTATTTTGGGGCTCCGACCCAGCTCGTATCCGCCTTTGGAAAAGATTCTCCCCTGAAACAATGTTCATTGTTTCAGGGGAATGCATAAGAGCATCAATTTTTTTCAAAGTTAAGGCGCTCGAAATCCCGCCAGGGGGGAATGCTCCCCTGGCCCCGCCAATGGCCTCATTTTTGGCACTGATCAAAAACCCGCCGGAGGCATATTTATTACTTCAACTCCAGCGGGAAGGCGGCCCGGACCCCGGGCCGCGGTTCAGCTGCCTCATGTGAAGCGGCCGTTGCCGCAGCCTCCGCCCCCAAAGGCTGATGCGGCCAGAGCGCCGCCGCTGGTTTTGACGCACCCGGCGGAAACGAGCCGCCGTGTGTCCGTGCTGCCGCATGTGGGGCACTTCACCTTTTCGGGTTCACTGAAGACAAGTTCCTCAAAATCATTGCCACAGGCGTTGCATTTGTATTCATAGAGAGGCATGGCTGCTATTCCTCGCGGTTGATGATAAATGTAAGGCGCTGGATGTGTTCCTGACAACAACATGGCTCGTAACATGGGACCGATCTCCGGGTGGTTCTCCCATGATCCGGTAGCGAAGCTTCCTCTCGCTACTTATCGTCGTCTTTTACCGGCACGCCTGCGAGTTGCTCCAGCAACCCCTTTTTGAAGATCAGTTTGGTGGCGTGTTCATCCGCCTTTTCTCCCAGATCCATGAGTTGTTCCAGGAAATCGAGGATGGCGAACCGTTTTTCCTCGTCGCCGTGCTCAAAGTCAAAGGCCAAATCACCTGAATCAATCCATTCCGATACTTTTTGCAGATATTGCGTGTCGATCATTTGTGCCTCGAGCGGGTAGATGCGTCATGAACATGAAAACCGCGGCCCTCAGCCGCGATCCTGAAGACTATTTCGATTTTTTGTCTTTATTGCGGGGCTGCCAACTGCAGCTTTGCGTTTTCCGGGGGCCTCAACCTTGAATGCCGAGCTTTGGCAGCACTACACGCACGAACACGATGTAGGCGACTACCAGGGCGAGCAAAGTTATTAATCCTTGCATGGTGATTCCTTACGGTTTTATAGAGTATTATGATCCTGTGTCCGGAGATATAATGTCTTTCTGTCTTTGCGTCAAGGGGCGCGGCGCCTGCTGATCCATGGTATCGAATTATTCAAGTCGTTGGCGTAGCTAGGCAGTATGGGGATCGTGCTGAAGGTTGGCAGAAAGATAGCAAAAATTTTTTATTGACATCTTTAAAAATGTCTTTATGTCTATAGCCGTCATCATGCGCCCTGGCAAGAGCCGGAGTCGCGATAATGGATAGTCATAGCAACGAGCAACGGGTGAAAGGAGATACGGATGAATGACCCAGCTCTTCGTAAGACAATGAAGACGCCAGAAAACGAGGCGCAGTCGCGCAGGAAATTTCTCAAAGGGATTGCAATAGCCGGCGTTATGACGGCTACCCCCAGCTTGAGCCGCGCAGCTGGGGAGGAGTCCGCCCCCAAAGAGGGGCGGGAGGAACTGGCCACGCTGCTGGACCTGAGCAAGTGCATCGGTTGCGGCGCCTGTGTGCAGGCGTGCCGCGAGACCAATGCCGGGCATTTCCCGCGAGACGTGCGCAAACCCTTGCCCGTCATGTATCCCACGAGCCGCACCAAGCCCGAGGATTGGTCGGACAAGCAGGACGTGGACGACAGGCTCACTCCGTACAACTGGCTTTTCATCCAGAGTGCGGGCGTGGATTACAAAGGGGAGCACTACGACATCAACATTCCCCGGCGCTGCATGCATTGCAGGAATCCGCCTTGTGCCGATCTCTGCCCGTGGGGGGCTGCATACAGGCAGAAAAACGGCATCGTGCGCATCAACCATGATATCTGCCTCGGCGGAGCCAAATGCAGAAAGGTCTGCCCCTGGCATATCCCGCAGCGTCAAAGCGGTGTGGGTCTGTACTTGGACCTGTTGCCGCAATACGCGGGCAACGGGGTGATGTACAAGTGCACGCGCTGCCATGAGCGCGTGGCCGAAGGACTGACGCCCGCCTGCATCGAAGCGTGCCCCATGGACGTGCAGAAGATAGGCCCCCGAGGAGCAATCCTTGAAGAAGCCCGCGCTCTCGCTACCGAGATGGGGGGCTTTATCTATGGTGAACACGAGAATGGCGGCACCAACACATTTTACGTTTCTCCGGTTCCTTTTGGTTTGTTGAACAAGAATATCGAAAAAGGACCTGGACGCCCCCATTTGCATAAGGTGGAGGACCATATGGCCAAGGCCGAGAACCTGACTTGGGCCGTGGCCATGGGACCGCTTGCCGGTATTGGCGCGGGGTTGCTGACCGTGGTCAAAGCGATGAAGAAAGACAAGGGAGAGACAAATGAAATCCATGGCGGCGAGTAACGACATACGCGGCGATCAGCGGGGCCAGGGGCTGCGTTCCGCTGCAACATACTATTTTCCTCGACGTTTCAACTTGATGTTTTTTTTGACGGTGCTCCTGCTGGTCCTGACCGGGTTCGGCCAGATGCCCATTTACAACCGCTACTATGTGACAAGTGTGCCGGGCCTGCAATGGACAGGCGACTTTTTCACAACACATCTCATGCATTATATCCTCTCGGCATTGTTTCTGGCCATGCTGGGCTACGCGGCCAGCGTGTGGTTCGCGGGATTGCGCGGAACATATGCCCTGACCACGGCGGCCTGGATTCGCATTGTTTTGTACGGGGGCGTCGTGTTGACGGGCATTGTGCGCGTGCTCAAGAATCTCCAGGATGTGTTTGTTTCGCCGGAAACGGTTATGGCGGTTGATTTCGGTCATTTGATTTTCGTTGTTTTGTTGGGCGCGGCGGCACTGGCGTGCAAACTGCTGGGCGCGTCGTGGCTGCGTCCTCGAAGATAAACAGCGGATGGACAGCGGATGGACAGCGCATGGACAATAGATAAACAGTGGATAAACAACGGATAGGGACGATCCGTGCCGCGACGCCGGATGGTATCCGCGATACGGCCGGCTCTTGACAGTGGGGCTCAGGGTCACTATTCGCGGGTGCAAATCAATGAACAAGGAATGATTCGAACATGACCCCACAATCCGTTATTTCCATTCAGTCTCATGTGGCGTTCGGCCACGTGGGCAACGCGGCCGCGGTGCTGCCGTTGCAACGCATGGGTTTCGAAGTCTGGCCGATCATGACCGTGCAGTTTTCCAACCATACGGGCTATGGCGCGTGGACTGGAGACGTCTTCACCTCCGAGCATATCCGCTCGCTGGTGCAGGGCATGATCGAACGCGGCGCGTTCGATACCTGTCACGGGGTGCTTTCGGGCTACATGGGCGATGTCGGACTCGGCGACGCCATACTGGAAATCCGTGACGAAGTGAAAAAACGTAATCCCAAGGCCATGTACGCCTGCGACCCGGTCATGGGCGACGTGGGGCGCGGTATCTTCGTGCGTCCTGAAATCCCTGATTATATGCGGGAAAAGGCCGTTCCCGCGGCCGACGTGGTCACGCCCAACCAATTCGAACTGGAGCTGCTGACCGGCGTGAACGTGAGGCATCTGGAAGACGCCTTGCGCGGCGCGCGCAAGGTGGTGGACATGGGGCCTTCCGTGGTGCTGATCACCAGCCTGCAACACAGTGAAACCCGTGAGAACGAGATTGAAATGCTGGCCGTCACGCCCCAAGGCGCCTGGCTGGTGTCCACGCCCATGCTGCCCCTGAATCCGCCGCCCAACGGCGCGGGAGACGCTGTCAGCGCATTGTTTCTGGGACATCTATTGCAAGGGGCGGGCGTTCCCGAGGCCCTTTCGCGTACCGCCTGCTCCATCTTCAAGGTGTTCGAAACCACATACGCCGCCGGTACGCGGGAGTTGCAACTTGTTTCCAGCCAGCATTGGTTCGCGCACCCCGAACCTTTGGAAGTGCGCCAGGTTGATTAGAGCATCTCACGCTTGAAAAGCGCTAGATGCTCTTATGCATTTCCCTG
>CAZFCK010000037.1:0-27486 GCA_964517355.1 uncultured Desulfovibrionaceae bacterium
AATTGGAAATTGTTTCAAGGGAGAGCCTTGTTTCAAGGCGAAAATGCTCTAGAAACAGGCCCTAATGAAACAGTAAATCACAGCTGAAGGACGCAGTTTTGATTTGGAAATCGAATAATACCGTTTCCTGTTCATAGTGTCGACGCATGGCACCCCTTTCTAGATTACTGGAGGAATTACCAAGCTTCCCACAATGCCAGAAGAAATATGGTATCTATTTGGTATTATAAAATTTAAAGTTTATTTTTGAAAAAGGTTCTCCCACCGGAAATTTTCATAAATTAATCTAGAAATGGAAAACGGTATAAGACTGACTCCGGCATCGAGGTTTTCTTTCCGGATAACCGGAGCCCTCACGCATCAACTTTCCGAAGACTCGACCTTTCCCGCCAGGCTGCGTTCGATAAGATCCTTGGCCCGTCTGGCCAGATCCGTGACTTCGGGCTTTGAAATCTGGTCGTCGGCGCCCACGCTTTCGCCCTTGTGCCGCAGTTTATCGGTAATAATGGAGGAAAACAGGATTACGGGCAATTCCTTAAGCACCGGATCGGATTTGATGCATTTGGTAAGGTAGTGGCCGTCCATGCTGGGCATCTCGATATCCGAGACCATGACCTGGACATAGTCCATGATGTTGCGCCCCTCCTGCTCGGCCTGCTCCTTGAGGGACAGAAGCTGCTCCCAGGCGTCCCGGCCGTTGGTGAAGGCTTCCACGTCGAAATTGGCCTTTTGCAGCAAGTCCTTGAGCATGGCGCGGATAAGGCCGGAGTCGTCCGCAACCAGAGCGCGGTATCTGCGGTCGCTGCTCCAATCTATGGCCTCGTCGAGCCTGAGTCCCAGGGCCGGGTTCAAGTCGGCCACAATTTTCTCGAGATCCAGCAAAAAGACGATGCGGTTTTCCAGCTTGACGACGCCGGTGATGGAATTGGCGCTCACGGAGGCTACGTATCTATTGGGCGGCTCCACGGATTCCCAACTGATGCGGTGGATGCGCGTGACGCCCGTGACCATGAAGGCCGTGGTCACGTTGTTGAACTCGGTCACGATGACCTTGGGCGGTTCTTCCTCAACGCGGTATTTGCCGAGCCAGACCGCGAGATCCACAATGGGAATGACATGGGAGCGCTGATTGAACGCGCCGAGCACAGAGGGATGATTGACTTCCGGGATGCCCGTGATCTTGGGCATGCGGATGATTTCCAGGACCTTGGCCACATTGACGCCGTAGTAGCCTTTGTATGGGGGCTCGCCGGGAACTTCCGCCTCTTCTTCAAGGTAGAATTCCACTATCTCCAGCTCATTCGTCCCGGATTCAAGCAGAATATTGGTCTGGGTCATATACGTCCCTCCCTGCGCCGCGAGTGTGCCCCGGACGAGAGTTACAGGTGTTTTTTCAGAGCCCTCGCAATCGCTGTTCGATGGCATCAATTAATCTTTTGGGCGTCGAGGCACCGCCAGTCAAGCCAATTATAGCGTATTTTTTCAACTCTTCCAATGGCAGCTGCTCAGGAGTCTCCACATGGACGCAAAAAACGCCTTGTTCCCGCGCCACATCCACAAGCCGGCGCGTATTGCCGCTGGTGAAACCGCCCACCACCACCATGGCTTCCACCTTCCGGGCAACGTCCACAGCTTCCTGCTGCCGTTCCCGGGTGGCGTCGCAAATGGTGTGCAGCACGGGCAATTCCGGGTTCAGCGAACACAGGTAGTCGATAATTTCCTTAAAGGCGTTGCGATCCTGGGTTGTTTGCGCCGCCAGAAAACACCCTTCGATGTCGTCAAGTGCGCACCTTTTCAAGGCTTCGGGTGATTCGAAGACAATGGAACCGTCAATGGCGTAGCTCAACAAGCCCTGCACCTCCGGGTGGTCGGCTTCGCCAAACAGCAACAAGCGGCTTCCCTTTTCCGATTCTTCCGCAATCAGAACCTGGGCGCGTTTCACCTTTGGGCAGGTTGCGTCCGTGATGAACACGTCGCGGTCGCGCAAGGACTGTTCCACGTCTTTGGGAATGCCGTGGGCGCGGATAACCACGTGGCTCCCCGGCATGATCTCCGCCGGACTACCGGCCGCGTGCACTCCCTTGGCCGCGTATTCCTCCAACACCTGAGGATTATGAATGATGGGGCCCAAGGTAAAGATATCGCCGTCCTTGGCGTTGGAAACCACGCGATCCAACTTGCGCAAGGCCAAATCCACTCCCATACAAAAACCGGCCGTTTCAGCCCGAATCACTCGCATGAAAAAACCTCATTCTTATGCAGCGCTCCCTCCCGGCCGCCCCCCCGCGCCGCGGGAAGCGCTTCCAGTTCGTGGAGCATTTCTTCCAGTTCCTGCCAAGCATTACATAAAGTCAGCCGCTTACGCAATGAGGCCGCGCCCGGTACCCCGCGTAAATATCTGGGTGCGAAGGTTCGCATTTTCATAAGCGCATCGCGCCCACGTCCGTATTCACGCGCCAGGGCCGCATGGCGGCGCACCAGGGCCGCAACCGCCGCGCCATGCCGGGGCTGTTCCACACTTCGCCCCTCGTGGTGTTGGACATAGCGCGTAAAAATGCGCGGATCGGCAAGCGCGCCGCGGGCGAACATCACGCCGTCGGCGCCTGTCCGCTCCATGCAGTCTTGCGCGGCCTCGGCACTGACGAGATCTCCGGAGGCAAGCACGGGAACGCGCACCGCGGCCTTCAGGCGTTTGATCGCCTCCCAGCGCGCCTCGCCGGAAAATAGCTGGCGCGCTCTGCGCGGATGCAGGCAGAGCCAGCCTGCGCCGCTGTCCTCAAGCGCGCGGCCGAGTTCCTCCACCACGTCGTCGCTCCCCGCCCACCCCAGGCGGAATTTCACCCCCACGCGACCCTCCCCGGCCGCAGCGGTCATCTCGCGCACCAGGTCGCAGAGGTTTTCACGCGTCTCGGCCGTGCGCAGCATGGCGGCTCCCGCCCCTGTTTTCACCACCTTGGGCACGGCGCATCCGGCATTGATGTCGAACCACCCATAGCCCCTGTCCACCAGGCGGCGGGTCGCCTCCACCATAAACCCGCGCTCGCAGCCGAAAAGTTGCACCACCAGCGGCGCATCTCCGGGGCAGGTGTCCAAAAGCTGCTCCGTGCCGGGACTGCGGTAAATCAGTCCCTTGGCGCTGACCATTTCCGTACAGGCGCAGGCAGCGCCTTGCTCACGGCACAGCAGTCTGAAGGGCAAATCGGAAAAGCCCGCCAACGGAGCCAGCCAAGGGGCGTTATGGGCAAAAGGCGGCGCCTCTTTCCCAGTGTCTCCACTTTTTTCCATTCGTATTCTATCGCAGTTTATCATTGAAATGTGTACGTGCCGGGATCAGACGCGAGTGGAAAAGCGGGGTCTTCCGGAGATGGCTTCCCGCGCCAGGAGTTCGCCCAGCAAGGAGCCCCGCCCCGAAGGCAAGGGCGCCACATCCCCGGAATCCAGGCGCGCGCCGAGGGCTTCGCCCAAAATGCCCGCCAAAGACTCACGCACATGCGGCACCTGCCCGGGGTGTTCAAGAAGCAATTGATAGCGGCCATGAGGGGGGCGAAAAAGCACATGCAGCTCGCAATGCCCCATTTTGGGAAGCACGAAGGAAAATCCAGCTTCCATGAGTTCTTTGCCGTGGAGCGCCAGCAATTCCTGGTCACGGGCCTGGGGCAGCAGCCAGGGAGCGAGAAGCACGCGGCCGCCTTCACGGTCGCGCAGCCACATGTTGAGCCGCTGTTGCCGCTGGCCCAATGCTTCAAAGGCTTGCCCCATCGCGCCGTCTTCCCGCAGCAACTCTTTGAAGCGTTTTTTTCGCGGCTCCAGGCGGCGTTCCGCGGAAAGCGTTTCCGCAGCAGGCAGGAAAAGCCTCTCAAAAACCTGCCGCTGCTTCCAAAAAGCGTGCACAAGCGCGACAAGCCCTCCGCCTTCTTTGCCCGGAACGATTTCCTTGAGCACTATTTCGGGAACAAGCCGCTCGATGACGAAAAAAAGGCGTTGCCCGGGCTGGGGATCGCCCCCCAATTCCGCCAAAAGCACCTGGCCGTCAATTTCCACCCAGGCCAGAGAAGCGGACTGCCGGCGTACGAAGGTTCCGGCCACGCGCTGCCCCACAGCGTGTTTGCGGCGAAAGGCTTCGCGCCTGTCCTTGCGGCCGCCGTAGCCGCCGCCCGTTCCGTATCCTGAAATACGCATGATGCATCATCTTTCGCGCATGATAAGCGCATATTGACTCTGAAACAGGAATGCCCCGGCGGCCTAGGAATGCCTCCGGCGGCTTAAGAACCTTTTAAAAACGGTTCTTAAGAATCTCTAAATTTTTTTATATTCGATAATCTGTTGACATGTTTATATTTCTATACATGATATTCGCGGGTCCAGGGAGGCGTTCCCCCCTGGCGGGGTTTGGGGCGGAGCCCCAAAACAACCTGTCTTAACGTTAAAACGCTCTTATGCGTTTCCCTGAAACAACAAACATTGTTTCAGGAGTGATTTCCAAAGGCGAAAACGCGCTGGAGCGCCATGTCCTGTATCAGGACCGGCGCGCTTCCATGAGGATGAGTTCGACCTCGTCAATGGAAATGCCCGCGGCCTGGGCCAGGGCTCTGACCGATAATCCGCGTCTATGGCCATTGAGCACAATCTGTCTCGGACTCTCGGGCTTTCGCGGGATCCTGTCGCTGCGCTCCAGCAGCGCTTCCAAATCCCGGGCGCGCTGCTCCAGGCGCTGATCGAGCCGCAAAAGCTCCTGCTGGCGCTCCTCAAACGAGGCCACGAGTTCCTGTTCCAGTTCCGCGCTGAAGGAGAGCTTGGCCACGAACTGCTCCTGCTTTTGCTGAAGCTGTTCAAGCAGGGACTCCGAGCGTTTCAGTCTTTTAAAAAACAGGAGAACGGCCAGCAGAAGAATGAATTCCGTGGCTGTAAGACCGATGAGCAGCCAGGGAGCGATGGAATCTGACATGATGTGGAGGGTACCCTTGCGCCAATCGATGTGACCGGGTGCGGTCACACGCGCCTGTTGACGATATTTCCGGCCCAGGGGCTCTCCTTGGTATCAGGGGGGCTCTCCTCGGGGGGCCGTTTCCGTTGTCTACCGCGCCCCCCGCCGTGGTGCTGCCCGCCGGCCTGTTTGCCGTCCGGCTGCACCTCCTGGGACGCATCCTGCCGTTCGAGCTTTTGAACCTGACTCTGTTCGTTTTTCAGGGTCTCCTGCGCATGCTCGCGCGCAACGGTCTGCTGCGCCTCGGGATGCCCCTGCATGGCGCCCGATATCTCTCCCACCAGAGGGATCTGCATGAATACCAAGTTGATGGACATCTTATTTCACCAGATATTCTTCTATGAGCAACTCCTGGATCTGGTCTACGTTGAGATATTGGTTGATAACGGAAATAAGGTCGTTTTTCAGTTGCTCCGCCATTGTCGCATCGGACAAAAAACGCAAATCTTTATTTTTGAGATAATAAAAGATAGCGTCGCGAAGCACAAGCCTCTTATGCGTTATTTCCCAGGCCAGCTTTTCGTTTTCCGTGACCAGGGAAAATTTGAAGGACAGCAGCCGGACCTGACCTTCCGCATTGACATGCTCCACCAGAAAAGGCTTAAAGGCAATCAAATGTTCCGTGGGGGGCGGCGGTTCCTCCGGGACGGGCGTTTCGGGCTGCTCCACCGCGGGGGGCGGTTCAGGAGGCTTCTCCGCCTCAGGCCACAGGATAACGGCCACGACAACACCCACCAGAAGCAGCAGGCCGCCGATCAACCCGCCGAGAACGCGCTTGTCTTTGAGCAGCTCCCTGATGCCGGGCTTTTCCGCGGGCGGCGGCTCTTCCCGCAAGGGAGCTTCAGGCTCTTCCTCCTCCTCTTCCTCCTCATCGAGAAAGGGGGCGTCGTCAAGATCCAGCTCAACCTTGTCCTTATCCGCCGCGAAGTCGTCCTCCTTGAGTTCCTCGGCGTCAAGCAAGGCCTTGTCGCGTTGCGCCTCCTCCAGGGCGTCCTGATCATCGTCGGCAACGAGCCACAACAACATAAGGGCCTCACGCGGTATGACAGAAATATGCGCGACAGGCGTCCACCTTCTGTCCGGTCACGCGCGGTCTCGTTTTTTCATTGCTGCGCGGGAGAGCCTTTAAAATACAACTGCCTCCGGCGGCTTAAGAACCTTTTGAAAAAGGTTCTCGAGAATCTCCAAAACGTTTTACCTAGAGCATTGAAACTTTGAAAAAGTTGAAAGGCTCTGCAAAGATTTGCTTGCAAATCTTTGCCGCGAAATGATTGCAGGCGGGCTTTGCCCGCCGTTAAGCGATCATTTCAAGCGTTAAATGCTCTAGCTGACAAACAAAAAAAGCAATAATGTTATGCACACACCCGCAAGTCCAAGGAAAAGTAATTCCCTGGCGTTTTTTTGAGCGGAGCCACAAAAAACACTATCGCTACGTCACCATGCCCCAGCGCATTTCCACCTTGAAACAAGGCTCACCCCTGGAACAATAATTATTATTTCAGGGAAATGCATAAGAGCATCTAAACCTTATCAAGGTCGATATGCTCTAGCGCATTTTCGCCTTGAAACAAGGCTCTCCCCTGAAACAATTTTCAATTGTTTCAGGGAAATGCATAAGAGCATCTAGCGCTTTTCAAGCGTGAGATGCTCTAGAGAACGCCGTCCGTGCCGTAAAGATCCGCGAAACGCTGCCGCAACCGACCCATGGCTTGGGAGTGCAGCTGCGACACGCGGCCTTCGGTGACGCCCATGACTTCGGCGACCTCCTTCATATTCAATTCGTCGCCGTAATACAAAGACATGACCATCTTTTCACGCGGGGTCAGCGTATCGATGAGCCCGGCCACCTTGTCCACTATCTCCTGCAAGGCCGTGGTCTTGTAGGGCTCGTTGTCCATATGGGACTGATTTTCCGTGGAAAAGGTGTCCTGAATGGCTTCCAGGTTCAAACAGAGCTGGTTCTGCAAGGCTTCCAGCCCCACACGCACGTCTTTTTCACTCAGCCCGGTTTCCTGCTGCAAGTCCTCTTCCGTGGCCCTGCGGCCGTGCTGGTTTTCGTATTTGCGGATCGCCTCCTCCAGGGTGCGCACGCGGTGCCGCAAGCCACGCGAGAACCAATCCATGCGCCGCAGCTCGTCGAGCATGGAACCCTTGATGCGGTTTTCGGCGTAGGTCTCGAACTTGATGCCGAGTCCGGCGTCGAACTTGCCAAGGGCCTCCACCAGTCCCACGGTGCCGGCACTGATGAGGTCGTTCAGTTCCACGCTCTTGGGCAGCTTGGCCTTCATGCGCAAAGCCAGGTACTTGATCTTGGGCGCATAGTGCTTAACGATGGCCTGCCTCTCGGCAGCGCTAAACTCGTCCCAGGTCAATTCCCCAGAATTAAGCTTATCCCACGCGTTCATGCTGGAAGAGTAGTTGTTTCCAGAAAAATTTAATGTTTCCATCAAGATTCGAGGCCACTGGCCAGGTTAGTATCTTCTTGGCCACTTCCCGTGTCGCCACGCTGGCGGGAGACGCGGGGTCGGCGTGAATAAACGGCACCTGTTTGATCACAGCGCGCTTCACTTGAGGGTCTTGCGGTATAAATCCAACAAGGTCAAGGGAAACGCCGTCCAAAAAATGGTCGCTGGCTTGAAGCAGCCGGATGAAAACGTCCTTGGCCGCCCGCTGGCTCGGCGCCATGTTCACCAGCACCTTGAAATGCTCCACGCCATGCTGCAGCTTCATGACCTTGATCAAGGCGTAAGCGTCGGTCAACGAGGTGGGTTCGGGCGTCATGACCACCACGCGCTCTTGAACCGCCAAGTTGAAGTAGACCACGCTGTCGTTGATCCCGGCCCCGGTATCCACGATAAGATAATCCACCTTGTCGTCAAGATAATCCATAGACTCCAGTAAATCCAGCTTTTGCCCCGTATTGAGCGAAAGCATCTCCCCCACTCCGGACGAAGCGGGCAAAATCTTGAAGCCGTAAGGGGTGTCGAAAAGGATGTCCTTAAGGCTCATGCCCTCGTGAAACAAATGAAACAGGTTGCGCGGGGGCGCCAGGCCCAGAACCACATCCACGTTGGCCAGGCCCAGATCGGCATCCAAGAGCACCACACGTTTGCCCATGGCGCTCAGGCTGCAGGCCAGGTTGACGGAAAGGTTGGTCTTCCCCACCCCGCCTTTACCCGAGGTCAGGGAAAACACCAATGGCATGCCAGCGTTCATATCGTTCGCGCTCCTTGTTGCGGCAAGGGGTTGTTGCTGTTGTATCCTACGCTGTTACGCATCACTGCTCCTCATGAGGCAGCCGATGTTTGAAGAGCATGCGCCATAGCGCCAAATGTTTGGCGGGGCACATGGTCCCTGAAATTCCTGAGCCGTAGGAAAAGACCGAACAGGGGAGTTTCGTGGCCCAAGCCGTATTCACCATGGCCCCGAAACTATAGCTCTCGTCCAGTTTCGTCCAGACCAGGCTTGCGGTTTTGTCCGCAGCGTACTGCGCGATCAGCGCACGCAGTTGGACAGAAGAGAAATGGGGCGCCAGCGCCAGATGTACGCACAAATCCTGCGCCGCGTCCAGCCCCAGCCCGCGGAGCTGGTCTTCCAGAGTCAGCCCCTTGCGTATGGCGGGCAAATCCACGAGCACCACATCCCACTGCGCGGCCCCGGCCACAAGCTCGGCCGCATCCATGGGGTCCGCGATCTCGCGGTAGTCCAATCCGGCGAGTTCGGCGTAATGCTTGAGCACCACTTTGCTTTTCATGCGCTGCGTATCGCCGTTGACGATGCATACGCGCGCGGATGCGTCGCACTGCTTGCATTCCAGGGCCATGCGCACCAGGGCGTGGGTCTTGCCGATGCCGGAAGGCCCGGCGAGGGCGTGAAAGCGTTGCGGCCACGCTTCCCGGTTCCAGCCCCTGACATCCACGATCCGTTCCAACGGCTGCAGTATGGACGCCTTGGGGCGTCCCTTGAGATCGGTGAAAATTTGCATGACAACGTCCGTATCCACACCCTCGCGTTCGAGGAATTCCAAGGCCTGCCTCTGGATGGGGGCCAAGAGGCCGAGGTCGAGCTGCGGTCTGAGCAATGTGGCCAGCTGTTCCTTGACCTGGCGCCACTCTCTGTGCCACTGGTTCCAGCCTTCAGGAGCGGGCGCCTGCGCCATCCCGGCCTCTTCGGCTTGCCGTGCCCGCGGCTGTTGCGGCGCTTCTTCCAGGGCGGCCGTGATCTCCGCCACACTGACGCCGTCCTCCCGGCGGGTTCTGCTGCTCAAGATAACCGCGTCCGGCCCCAGTTCGGCTTTGATGCGCGAAAGCACATCCTTGGTACTTGCACCGCGATAGGTCTTAACCCGCATGATCGAACACCACGTTCTTCAGGCTGTGCAATCGGATGTCCGCCGGAATTTCCGCCTGCGAGATCACCGGCAACGTCGGGATGAACCTTTGCAGCAATTGCGCCAGATGCGGCCGGACCACCGGCGAGGTGAGCAGCACGGGCTGCCCGTCCATTACCATCGAGTTTTCCACCGCATCGTTTATCAATCTGATCATGAGCTGCGCCTTGCCGGGCTCCATGGCCAGGTACGCGCCATGATCCGTCTTGCGCAGACTTTCTTGCAGCACGCGCTCCACCGAGTGATCCAGAGTGATGATGGGCAGAGCGCCGTTGGAATCCAGATAGGGTTTGACAATGGTGCGCGACAAGCGTTCACGCACGTATTCCGTGAGCTGGTCCGGGTCTTTCACCGAATGCCCCACATCCGCCAAGGTCTCGACGATGGAGAGCAGGTCGCGGATGGAAACGTTTTCGCGCACCAGATTCTGCAGCACCTTCTGCACCTGCCCCACGTTCAGAATGCCCGGAACAAGCTCCTCCACGGCCTTGGGCGCGGTCTTGGACAAGTTGTCGAGCAGGGCCTGCACTTCCTGGCGGCCCATGAACTCGTGCAGACTGCGCTTGAAAACTTCGGTGAGGTGGGTGGCGATGACCGTGGAGGGATCCACCACGGTGTAGCCCGCGAGCATGGCCTCTTCCTTTTGCGCGTCCGGAATCCACAAGGCCGGCAGGTTGAACGCGGGTTCGCGCGTTTCCACGCCCTTGATGCGGTGTTTGGCGTCGCCCGGATCCATGGCCAGGGAGTGGTCTATGAGAATCTCGGCGCTCGCGACCTCGTTGCCCTTGATGAGCACGGAATACTGTCCGGGCTTGAGCTGCAGATTGTCGCGCAAATGCAACGAGGGAATCACCACGCCCATGTCCAGGGCGAACTGCCGCCGTATGGAGCGGATGCGCGAAAGCAGATTGCCGTTCTGCTCCTCATCCACCAGGGGAATGAGGCCGTAGCCCACCTCGAGTTCAAGCACGTCCAGGGGCAAAAGGGCCTGCACCTCTTCCGGCGAATCCAGGGAGGGCTGCTGCTTCTCGGCCGCTTCGGGCTCTTCCTCGACATCCTTCCCGGCGCTGACCATCCGGGCCGCGAGAAACAGCAGGAGGGCGAAGATCAGAAAGGGAACCGTCGGCATTCCGGGAACCAGGCCGAACACCACGAGCACCACGGAAACTAGGCGCAGGGAGCGTGAGTTGTAGGCGAGCTGCCCCACGAATTCCTCGCCCATTTTGGCCGAGGACGCCGATCTGGAGACGATGAGGCCCGCGGACGTGGAGATGATCAAGGAAGGAATGGTGGAAACGAGACCGTCGCCTATGGTCAGCAGCGTGTAGGTGTGCGCCGCTTCCTGCCAGGACATGCCGTTTTGCAACGTCCCCAGGAGAATGCCGCCCACGATGTTGATCAGCGTGATGATCAGGCCCGCTTTCACGTCACCTTGCACGAACTTGCCCGCACCGTCCATGGCGCCGTAGAAGTCCGCCTCTTTGCGGATGAGTTCACGTTTTTCCGTGGCCTGCTTCTCGTCGATGAGCCCCGCGTTGAGATCGGCCTCGATGGCCATCTGCTTGCCCGGCATGGCGTCCAAGGTGAAGCGCGCCGCCACTTCGCCGATGCGCGTGGTGCCGGCCACGATGACCACCTTGTTCAAGGTGAACAGAATGAAAAAGATGACGATGCCGATGAGGTAGTTGCCGCCGACGACGAATTCGCCGAAGGATTCGATGACCTTGCCCGCGGCGCTTACGCCCTCCTGGCCGTGGAGCAGGATCAGCCTCGTGGAGGCCACGTTGAGCGCCAGCCGCAGCATGGTCAGCACCAGCATCAGGGAGGGGAAAATGGAAAATTCCATGGGACTGGTCATGAACATGGCCGTGATCAGAACAACCAGACTCAGGGAGATGGAGAGGGACAGCATCATGTCCAGGATAAACGTGGGCAGAGGAATGAGCATCACAAAAAGAATCACCACCACGCCGCCGGCAAGGAGAATGTCTCCCTGCTTGGCGAAGCGCTTGTAATTGATGTTCGGTGCTGTTATCGCGGCCATTATTTTGACACTCCTTCATAGCTGCCGGGGGCGGACTGCTGTTCCGCGTCAGGCCCTCTTTCTCTTGAACTTGTTGAGTTCGGCCAGAAGCGAGGCCACCGCCTTGTACAGTTCCTCGGGAATGGCCTCCCCAATCTCAACACTCTTATACAAAGCCTGTGCCAGGGGCTTGTTCTCCCTGATGGGCACGTTGTTTTCCCGCGCGACTTCCTTGATCTTTTGGGCTATCCTGTCCTTACCTTTGGCCAGACAGACCGGGGCGGGCGCTTCCAGAGGATCGTATTTCAAGGCCACCGCATAATGCGTGGGGTTGGTCACCACCACGTCCGCCTTGGGCACTTCCTGCATCATGCGCCGCGCCATGACCTGCATCATCTTCTGCCGCTGCTTCTGCTTGATCTGCGGATCGCCCTCCGCCTGCCGCCGCTCGTCCTTGACCTCGTCCTTGGTCATCTTCAGATTTTCCGAATAATCCCACTTCTTATACCAAAAATCCGCCGCTGCGATGAGCAGCATGGGAAGCAGGGCGTAAAACACCATCTTCGCGCCCGTGCCCAGGATATACACGGCCAGGCCCTCGGCGTTCTGGTAAAACAGGGGGGCGATATTCGGCAGTTCGCCCTTGATGACGAGATACGGCGCTATGCCTATGGCCAGGGCCTGCAACAGACTCTTACCCAGCCGGATCAGCGTGTTGACGTCGAGCATCAGCCGCTTCAAACCGGCCATGGGATTGAAGAGCTTGCCCCATTTGGGCTTGAAGACCTTGGGCGCCCACAGCTTCCCCACCATGACCCGGTTGGAGCCGTAGGCCACGAGTCCCAGGGCCAGCATCACCGGTATCACCATCTTGGCGATCTGAATGGCGACAAATTGGAACACCACGTAAACATTCTGTTTGTTGGCCACAAAGGAGGCGCTTTCGGAGAAAAACCACCGGTACAGCTCTTTCATGTATTCGCCGATATACCCTACATATATAAACAGGATCACCACGCCCACCAGGATGACCGCCGTCTTTGAAATATCTTCCGATTTCGCGACATTGCCATCCTTTCTGGCCTTGTCTATGCGTTTTTGGGTCGGTTTTTCGGTTCTACTCGGATCTTGTTGCGGCATGGCGCCCTCCGGGCCTGCGGTTCAGCGAGCGTTTGGTGTTTTCCGGCGAATCAGGAGGCCAGGCTCAGGAGCAGCCCGAACAAACCATCCATCCTGACGATGAAATCTTTCATATAAAGCGCCAACATATTGAATATCAGCCCCAAGAAGAAAAACCCCACGGATATTTTCACGGGAAACCCGAGCATGAGAATGTTCATCTGCGGCGCGGCGCGCCCCACAAGGGCCAGGGCCAGGTCCACCAGAAACAGCGCCGCCATGACCGGCGCCGCGATGCGCACCGCCAGCGTGAACAGCACTCCCGACATTTCCAGCACGTTTTCTGTGAGCCCCGAGGAGATCAGCAAGCCCCCCGGGGGCACGATGTTGAAGGAAAGCGTGAGCGCGCGCAGCAGATACAAGTGGCCGTCCAGGGTCAGAAAGGTGAGCAAGGCTATCATGTAGAGGAAATGCGCGGTCACGGCCTCGGAAGCGCCGGTGTCGGGATCCACCACGTTGACCATGGCGAAGCCCATTTGGAAGCCCACCAGCTGCCCCCCCGTGCGTATGGCCGCGAACACGAAATGCACCACCAGGCCGAGCACCATGCCGAGCACCAGTTCTCCGAGCAACATGATCGCGAGATTGAGGGGATGCCCCGGGAAAAGGGCGCCCGGAAAGGAAAGGCGCGGGTATATGGCCAGGCTCAGCACGATGCACAGAGCGGCCTTGACCGTTTTCGGAATTCCCGTGCCGCCGAAAAACGGCATGAGAAACAAAACCAGGCTCACCCGGAACAGGGTCAGCAAAAAACTGGTGAATGTGGCGGGATTGAATGTGAAGAATTCCATGCCCAACAGAAAGCAAAATGCGGGCCATGGATTTATTTTCAGGTATGGCGGAGAGTTACCTAAAACAAACGCCGCGGGCGCGTCAGGTTTTCGTCCTCCTGATAAACTCCATGGCGTTCTCTTCAGGCAGGGGACGCGAAAACATGTAGCCCTGGCCGTATTCGCAGCCCAGCCCCATGAGGTATTCGCATTGCAGTTGATTTTCCACGCCTTCAGCCACCACGCTCAGGCCGAGGGTGTGGGCCAGGTTGACAATGGCCTTGACAATGGCCTTGTTTTCAACGCGCTGCTCCATGGCCCGGACGAAACTGATGTCGACTTTCAAGGCGTCCAACGGAAAACGTTGCAAGTAGCTCATGGATGAGTAGCCCGTGCCGAAGTCGTCGATGGAAATGCCGATGCCGCTGTTTTTCAGCTTTTGCAGGCGGTCCACCGCCGTGGCCGCGTTTTCCATGATCGCGGTTTCCGTGATCTCCAGGCGCAGTTGTCCAGGCTCCAGGGCCGAACTTTCCAGGGCGCGTTTGACCTGCTCCAGAAGCTCCGGCTGGGAAAACTGTTTTCCGGAGATATTCACCGCCAGCTGCAGCTCCCGCGCATGGGGCAGCGCGCGGTTCCAGTCCGCCATGGTGGCGCAGGCCTGCTCCAGCACCCAACGCCCGATGGGCACGATAAGCCCTGTTTCCTCCGCAAGAGGAATGAATTCCGCGGGAGAAATGATGCCCCGCTGGGGGTGGCGCCAGCGGATAAGCGCCTCGAACCCTCGCAGCGCCCCGGATTCAAGGGCGACCACAGGCTGGTATTCCAGAAAAAATTCGTTGTTGGCAATGGCCTTGCGCAGATCGCTTTCCAGCACCATGAGCTGAATGGCCTGCGTGAGCATCCTGGAATTGAAAATCTTGATACGGTCGCGGCCTTCCTTTTTCGCACGATGCATGGCGATGTTGGCGTGCTGCAAAACGTCTTCCGACTTATGGCTTTGCTGGGGGTTGACCACGACGCCGATGCTGCAGGTCAGTTGCACTTCGTAGCCGTTGAGAATAAACGGTTCGGAGAACAAATCCCGTACCCGCCGCACAATGTTCACGGCTTCCCGCGGCGAGTCCAGTTCCTCCATCAACAGCACGAATTCATCGCCCCCGTATCGGGACACGGTATCCAGCCCCCGCACGCAGCGTTTGAGCTGCTGCCCCACTTCGATAAGCACCTTGTCGCCAAAGGCGTGGCCAAGACTGTCGTTGACCACCTTGAAGCGGTCGATGTCCACGAAACCGACGGAAAACAAATAATTATGCCGCCGCCGGGAGCGCTCCATGGCCTGTCTGATACGGTCGAGGCACAGGGTGCGGTTGGCCAGCCCCGTCAACGGGTCGTGCAGGGCCTGGTGCTTGAGCGCCTCCTGAGATTTTTGCAATTGCAGAACCGTTGATTCCAATTGCATCTTCGTTTCTTCAAGCGAGCGTTTTTTGCGGTGCAGGTCCACAAAGACCTTGACCTTGCTTTTCAGTATCTCCGGCTCCACGGGCTTGAACATGTAGTCCACGGCGCCGAGCTCATAGCCCTTGAAGACGTGGCGTTCTTCCTTGTTGATGGCGGTGACGAAGATAATGGGCACGTGTTGCGTCACATGGTTCCTGCGCATCACTTCAGCCACTTCGAATCCGTCGAAATCGGGCATCATGATGTCGAGGAGCACCACGGCCACATCGTGCTTGTGCAAAAGGTCAAGCGCCTCCTGGCCCGAGGCGGCCTGAAGCACATTCACCTGATCCAGCTTTTTCAGAATGCCGTTCAGCAGGATCAGGTTCACACGTTCGTCGTCCACTATGAGAACATCTATTTTCTCTTGCACAACTATAGTCTCCAGACATTAACACCTACATGATGCCTCAAAGGGAAGCAACACATACAACGCTCATTGCGGTGGTCCGGGCGGCGGCATCCACGCCGGGGGGCGGGAGCAGGCGCCCGCGCGCCGAGGCAGCGATCACCGCCGGAACCCAGCGGCGGCGTCCCGGCGAAGAACGGCGGCGTTCCATCCCCTCGGGGGCATGGCGTGCCGTCAACCTTTTATGATATACCTTTTTGGCCGATGGAAAAATCGTATCACGCAAAATAAAAGAGTATGGCCTTCCTCTCGCCCCCAGGAGGGTTCTGCAGCTCCGGCCGCGCTTCACTCAAGGATCAGGAGATCGAGAGGAACCCCTGCTGCATAATTTTCTTCAAAAAAACGAAAAGATCCATCGCGGGGGGCTCCTCAAACAATTTCCCCGGTTTCATTCAGCGCCGCGGGAAGCCGGACCTTCACCGTGCAGCCCGGACCGTCGTTGTTGCTCGCCGACACGTCACCCTTCATGGCTTCCACGAAACGCCGCACCAGGGCCAGACCGATGCCCGTGCCCTGCGTATTGCGCGTCAGCGAATTATCCACCCTGTAGAAATCGTCGAACACCTTGCGCAACGCATGCCGGGGTATGCCCGGTCCCTTGTCCGCCACAGCGATCCACGCGCTTTTTCCGCTTGAACGCGCGGTGATCGTAATGATCTTCTCATTGGCGCGCTTTCCGAATTTAACGCTGTTTTCCACAAGGTTGAGCAGCACCTGGATCATCAGCTCCGGGTCGTAGAGCGCCCGCACCGGATCGGGAATATCCACGCGCACGGCAAAGCCCTCGCTCCGCAACTTGCCATCCAGCAACACCAGCACCTCGTCCACAATCGCTCCCAAGTCGCCCTCGGTCACGTGCAGGTTGCGTTGTTTACGCTCAACTTTGGAAAATTCAAGAACATTTTCAATCAATCGCGACAAGCGCTGTGTTTCGGAACGCAGGATGCCAAAATAGCGGCGTTTTTTTTCAGGATCGCGCGCCATGCCCTGTTCAAGCATCTCGACGTACATTCCTATTGTGGTCAAAGGCGTTTTGAGTTCGTGCGTCACCGAGGAAACAAATCCGCTCCTGCGTTCGGACAAGTCCACAACCATGCGCGCGCTTTGATAAATCGCGAAAAGCCCCGCCAGAACGACCACCGCCAGGATCGCAACCACCCAGCCGAGTTTTGTGCGCCCCTCGCTGCGCGGCACCCTGTCCCAGCTCAGGCGGGCCTCCAGAAAGGAATACGGGCGGGCGAACGAGCGTTGTATGGATGATTCGGGCGTCTCCAGTCCGGCGCCGGCGCGCACCGCCACCACTTCCCGGCCGTTGTCCTCGACCCGGAGTTCGAGGTTCGTGAACTTGGCCATGGGCTGTCCGGAAAAATAATCCCGCAGCAAGTGTTGGAGGAATAATCGCATATCCAGCACAAACCCCTGCCTGTATATCCGGCGCGCTATCACGATACGGCGAAAAACGTATACGTAATTTTCATTGATAAGCATGGACTGCATGGGGTCAACCTCGGCGTGCAGTACGCCCCCCCCTTCAAAGGTGGAGGCGAACTCCTCGCCCCCGCCAAGGGGGGTTCCGTCTTGCCGCGAGCGCAGGAGAAACGCTTCCAGCCTGGAGCGTTCCAGGCCGCGCACCGTATCCCCAAGATCGCTCAAATACTCTCGGGGCGGAGGCGGCGGCAAGTGGTCCTGGGTCAGGGCGGCCAGTTGCTCCGCTTCGAGGGCCTTGGCCATGCTTTTGATCTGCTCCACCGTGAGCTGTTCAACACGGCGCTCCCCTTCTCCCAATTTGGCTTGCTGTTTGGGATTGCGCTTGGCCAGGTACTTGTCGGCCACGCTTTGCACCTTATTTTCCGGCTCCGGGATGGGAGGGGGCACTTGCCGCAAGATGTCCAGATCCGGACTGGCCCTGGCCGCGAGTTTGGGAATGTCGCGCCGGCGCTGATTGAAAAGGTCGTTCACCCGTTCCAGGGCCTCGAATCCGGACTCCCGCGCCCGCGCCCGGTCTCCGTTTCCCGGGAACACGGCCAGAAAGGAGCCGTCGGGATTGTTTTGCAGATACCCCATAAAATAGGGAGCGTTGGAGAAAGGATTCTCCAGCGCCTTCCGGCCCGCCGCGGCAACGCCCCCGTTTTGCGCGGAAACGCTGTACGCGTCGATGGGACGCTTTTCTTCACGCTGCACGAGCAGGGCCAGCTCCTCTTCCATGTCGTTGAAAAGGGTCTCGGCAAAATAGCGCAGTTCCGCCTCCTCCTCGCGCACCAGGCTTTGATGCGTCCGCAACACCAAATACCCCAGGGGCACGGCGAGGGCGATACTGAAAATCAGAATGAACAGCTTTAGTCTGCGCACGTCTCCGGCTCTCCTTCCGGCGCCAGACGATAGCCCTCGCCGCGCACGGTGACGATGACCTGCGTATCCCCCACAAGCTGGGACAGCTTCTTTCGCAATTTCTGGATATGGATGTCCACGGTGCGCGTTTCAATATCGACATCCGCGTAGTGCCAGACCTCGGTGAGCAGTTCCTTCTTGGTCACGATGCGTTCGCGATGCGCCCCGAGATAGGCGAAGATGTCCATCTCACGGCGCGTCACGTCCAGTTCCTTGCCGTCGTAGGAGGCTTTCAGGGTGCTGGGATCGAAAACCAGGCCGCCGAAACGCACCGGCGCCATGTCCAGTGTCTTGCCGCTGCGCCGCAGCACGGCCTCCACTCTGGCCAGCAGCTCGCGCAGGGAAAAGGGCTTGCTGATGTAATCGTCGGCCCCGGCCCTGAAACCGGTGAGCACGTCCTCCTCCGCGCCTTTGGCCGTCAGCATGACCACGGCCTGGGTGGGGCGGCGCTTGCGCAACTCGCCGCACACCGTGAATCCGTCCATGCCCGGCAGCATCACATCGAGCAGCACCACGTCGAACTGGCCGCTCGACGCCAGTTCCAGGCCCTGGACGCCGTCTTCCACACCCTGGGCCTCGTAGCCGTTGAACACCAAAACATCCAGCAACCCGCCGAGTATGGCGGGATCATCCTCAATAACCAATATCCTGGCTCGCGGCGAACGCATGCCGGCCTCCCTGGTCTCTTGCCGCCCGGCAGCTTCTGCTCGCATCATGACGCCATTCCCATGCGCTATCCTGATTTTCTGCCGGCACGTCGGTTGTGGGGATAGAATTTCCCGAATAAAAACATGCTTCAACGCGCATCATCCTTGAGACGCCGCAATGCGGACGGCGATATGCAAAGGCCCCGCCTCTGCGCAGACGGCATTACATTCCATTTCCCTCCATATTCTACCCGCTCTTGGCAGGGACAACAACCCGCCTCCGGGGCTTTCTTCCGAACCACTTCCCTGCTACAATCCGCTCTCAATGAAGATCGCCGTTATTTCCGATATCCACGCCAACCTGGAAGCCTTTACAAGCGTCCTGGAAGATATGGAGGATTACGCCCCCGACGCCGTGTATTGCTGCGGCGACAGCATCGGCTACGGCCCCGATCCCGAGGCCGTGATCCAACTGGTGCGCGCACGCGGCATTCCCCAGGTCTACGGCAACCACGAGCTGGGGTGCATGGAGCGCAAGGAGCTGGCCTGGTTCAACCCCATGGCGCGCAAGGCCATCCTGCGCACCAAAGACATGCTTTCCGAGCGCTCCCTGGCCTGGCTGCGCACCCTCCCGGCCTCTATCGCCCCCTGGGAGCCGGGGCTCGACTCCTGCTACTTTGTCCACGGCTGCCCCCCGGATTCCGCGAGGACCTACCTCTTTGAGATCCGGGATGATCAATTGCCCGCCATTTTCGAGCACACCGGGGAGCGCGTCAGCTTTGTGGGACACACCCACGAGCTTTGTCTGGTAAGCTACGACGGCCACAAGGCCACACGCAACGACCTGCTTCAAGGAACCGTCCGCCTGCGCCCGGACAGACGCTACCTGGTCAACGTGGGCAGCGTGGGGCAACCCCGCGACGGCACCAACCACGCGAAATACGTGCTCTGGGACCCCATAGCGCGCCTGCTCACCGTGCGCTACGTGCTCTACGACATCGCCACCACAGCGGAAAAAATCCTGGCCGCCGGACTGCCGGAACAATACGCCAGACGGCTCTGGTGACAACACCGCACCATGCAAAAGCTACGTAAAAACAAACGATGAGACACATTGGCAAATACGAGGTGCTCGGTCTGCTCGGCCGCGGCGGCATGGGGCACGTCTACAAGGTGCGCCTGCCCCGCACGCCGAAAATCCTGGCCCTCAAACTGCTCAAACCCATGGACCACATGCTCGACCTCCTGGGCAGGGAGGCCCTGACGCGGCGCTTTCTCGACGAGGCGCGGATCATGGCCGGGCTCGACCACCCGCACATAGCGCAAATCTGGGATCTGGACACACATGCGGGGTGGCCCTTTTTCACCATGGAATACGCCTGCGAAAATCTGGGGACGATCATCGGCGAAAGCTATATCCTGGAAGCCCCCACCCGCAAAATCCGGCCGGACAAGGCCGTGCGCTACGTCCTGGAGACCTGCGAGGCCCTGGCCAGACTGCATGACGCGGGCATCGTGCATCGCGACCTTAAACCGTACAACCTGCTGCTCACCAGCAGAGAGCATGTCAAGCTTATCGACTTCGGACTTTCCAAGGTGCGCGGCGAACACCCCGCGTTCAGAGCCAACCCCGCGGCCATGCCCGCGCACATCAAGGTGGGCACGCCGTTTTACACCGCCCCCGAGCAGGAGCGCGACCCGGAAAGCGCGGATTTCCGCGCCGATCTCTACGCCGGGGGCGTGCTGCTCTACCGTCTGCTCACCGGCCTGCTCCCCCCGGAAGGCGGCCTGGCTCCGGACAAACCGGTTTTTTCCAACCAGGAGGCGCCGTTGAGCATGGCCGCACCGTGGGAGGATTTCTTCCGCAAGGCCCTGGCGGCGCTCCCGGAGCGGCGCTTCGCCTCCGCCAACGCCATGGGGCGCGCCCTGTCTCTTCTTCACGACAAATGGCGCGGCCACATGGATGAGGTATGCCTTCTGCTCGACGATACGCAGGAACGAACACCCGCCGCGCCCCCAAACCTCCAGAACGAAACATTGCGCAGCGAACCGCGCAAGACCGGCCCGGTGCCCTCCGGCCGGGCCTTTGCCCTGGACGCCCTGGCGCGCCCCCTGCGGTATGCGGACGTTGAGCACACGCCCCTCTCCCCGGAGGTGCTGCGCGACGCGCGCCACGGCCTGCTCTGGCAGCGGGAAGGTTCGCCTTACCCCTTGACCTGGGGGCAGGCGCAAGACTACGTGCAGGGCTGCAACCGGCGGGCCTTTGCAGGACACCGCGCCTGGCGGCTGCCCACGATTGACGAATTGACAACATTGCTTCGCGTCCCGGAACGCGAGCACGCGCGCTGCACGCCCCCTCTTTTCGGCAGGGAGCAGCGCCTGCTCTGGAGCTGCGACCGCCGCAGCCACGTCTCCGCCTGGATGCTCAACGCGGGCCTCGGATTCGTGGGCTGGCAGGATTTCACCTGCCCGGCCTGGGTCCGCGCGGTCTGCAACGAGGAGAACCCATGAAAGACCAAAACCAATGCCGCCGCTGCGGCGATTGCTGCAAAAACGGCGGCCCCGCCCTGCATCGCGACGATCTCGGCCTTTTTTCCTCCGGCGTGCTGGAAACCGGCCATCTGCTCACACTGCGGCTCGGAGAACCCGCCTATGACCAGCCCGCCGGCGCAGTGGCTCCTTTGGAGGAAGAGGTGCTCAAACTGCGCCCTGGAGCGGACGGGAAGAGCTGCATGTTTTACGATGCGGCCAACAGCCTCTGCGCCATATATGAAAACCGCCCCCTGGAGTGCCGGCTGCAGGCCTGTTGGAACGAGGAACCCTTACGCGATGCCTACCGCGAGGAGCGCATCTGCCGCCTGGATGTCCTGGCCCCCGAAAGCGCGGCCCTGGAGATAGGCCGGCTGCATGAGCAGCAATGCGGCTTTCAGGCCCTAGCCGCAGCGGCCGGAAAACTGCACGCCCAGCCCGGCGTAGCGGCGGAAGCGGCCGTTTTCAAAATCCTGGAGACCGATACGGCCTTCCGGGAAGGGGTGGCCCGCAAATTGGGACAGTCGCCCGAGGAACTCCACGAGTATTTCCTGTTCCTGTTGGGGCGCCCCATGCAGGATAGCCTGTCATTTTACGGTCTGCGCCTGACCTATGACGGCAACCGCGCGCGGCTGTTGCGTTTCGCACCGAACGTGCAGCCCTCGCGGCAGGAGGAACGGCAGCAACCTTGACGTAAAGCGCCGGCCTTGGATAACTGGTCAGAGCGTGTCAACCTTGAAAAGGTTTAGATACTCTTCCGCATTTATCCGAACCACTGGACTCTTGTTTCAGATGCAAGCCTTGTTTCAAGGAGAAAACGCGCCAGCCCCGGCCATTGCCTGCCCAGGGCCGCGGCGACGGCCTTGCGTTCTTCAAGTACGGTAATGTGTCGATCCGGCAACGGCGAACTGCATAAGAGCGGCTTTTGTTCCCGGGAACCAGGCGCTCTTACCCAGCATCAACAATCAGCCTCTGGAGTGCCCCATGTATATAGTCACGGGCGGCGCGGGTTTCATCGGCAGCGCCATTGTTTGGAAACTCAATGAAATGGGCGTGCACGACATCCTTATCGTGGACAATCTGGGGCACCGGGACAAATGGAAAAACCTAGTCAACCGCCGCTACGCCGACTACATGCACAAGACCGCGTTTCTCGAACTCGTAGCCCATGACAAAGCGCCCGCGCCCAGCGCCGTCATCCACATGGGCGCCTGTTCCTCCACCACGGAAACGGACGCCGAATACCTCATGGAAAACAACTACCGCTACAGCCGCATGCTCTGCCAGTGGGCCTTGCGGCACAAGGCGCGGTTCATAAACGCCTCCAGCGCGGCGACCTACGGCGGGGGCGCACAGGGCTTCAACGACGACGAGGAAGGCATGCGCACCCTGCGCCCCTTGAACATGTACGGCTACACCAAACTGCTGTTCGACCTCTGGGCGCAGGAACACAATGTGCTCCCCACTATCGCCTCTTTAAAATTCTTCAATGTTTTCGGCCCTAATGAATACCACAAGGACGACATGCGCAGCGTGGTGTGCAAGGCCTACGAGCAGATAAAGACCGACGGTCGGCTCAAGCTCTTCAAGAGCCACCGCAAAGGCTACTCCAACGGGGGGCAGAAACGCGACTTCGTGTACGTGAAGGACTGCGTGGAAGTGGTGCGCTGGCTTCTGGAACACCCCGATGTCAACGGCGTCTTCAACGTGGGAACCGGCACGGCGCGCTCCTTCAACGACCTGGCCAAGGCCGTTTTCAAATCCATGAAAAAGGGCATGAAAATCGACTACATCGACATGCCGCCGCATTTGCGTGAAAAATATCAGTATTTCACCCAAAGCAACATGGACAAACTCCAGGCCGCGGGCTGCGACGTGAGCTTCCGCCCCCTGGAGGAGGCGGTGCGCGACTACGTGGTCAACCACCTGGCCGCTGAAGACCAGTATCTGTAGGCCATATCGACTTTGAAAATGGAAGGCCTCCGGCGGCTTAAGAACCTTTTAAAAAAAAGGTTCTTAAGAATCTCCAAAACTATTTATCTTAGATAACTTATTGTCATATTTACATTTTTATACATGCTATTCGCGAGTCTCCCTGAAACAATAAACATTGTTTCAGGGATGCGCCTTTTCCAAAGACGATAATACGCTGGGGGCGGAGCCTCAAAATGAGCCATCTCAAACTCGACATTCCAGGTCGGGTGCATACTATAACACTTTGTATTTGTTCAAAAACACTGGTAAAAAAAGTCTTTTTCCCGGAGTCCAGGGGCCTCCCCTGGTCGTCGTGCGGGCGCGAAAGCCCGCGACTTTATTTTTTTTCTTTAAGTCCGAAAGTCGTATCTTAAAGTTGAAATGCGCTAGCCCCGGCGCTTGAACAGCCGCTCAAGGTCGTTGATGTCCCAGGACAACAACACCGGACGGCCATGGGGGCAAAAATGCCTGTCCTCCACGTTGCGCCAGGCGTCCAGCAGGTGCAACACCTCGTCGTCGGCAAGGGGCTGCCCCGCCTTGATGGCGGATTTGCAGGCCATGAGCTTCCAGAGATCTTCCATATCCCTGGCCTGCCCCGAAAGCACCGCCTCAAGGTATTCGCGCGCCTGGGACTGGGTGAGCAGCGCCGGAATCCCGGTCACGTGCAGCGTGTCCTCGGCGCTCTGCAACACGAAGCCCAGGGCCTGGAGTTCGTCCCACACCTCGCGCAGGCGCGCGGCCTCGCTCCTGTGCAGGGGCAATTGCAGGGGCAAGGCCAGAAGCTGGGCTTCGCCCTTGCGCCCCCCGCGCTTGAGACGTTCGAAGAGCACGCGCTCGTGGGCCGCGTGCTGATCCATGAGCGCCAGGGCCTCTTCGCCGATTTTCAATATCAGGTAGCTGTCCGCCAGACGCCCCATGTAGGTGATGCTCTCCCCGCCTTGCCCCGCGAGCCGCGGCATCCGGTCCCGCGCCCCATGCGCCGCGCCGGGGCCGTCAGGTTGCTGGGGCGACGAGGGCGCCGGCCGTATGTCCAGGTTGTGTTGCCCGGCCGGGGCACGGGGCGCGGCGGGGTTTTTTCCGAAAATGTCGCCGAAATCCGGCAGAGGCGCTGCGGTCTGGCCCGACATTTGGCCCGACATTTGGCCCGACATTTGGCCTCCTGATTCACGCACCGCGCACCCGTCGTACGCCTCGCCCCCCGGCGGGGCGTAATCCGGCATCCGCCCCCCCTCCGCTGTGCGAGGCTCGAGACGCGCGCCCCCGTGCGGAAATGATTCGCTGATCCCGGCCGGGAAACGCGCGGCCCCGTCCCTTTCGAATCCCGGCGGCGTGAAGCGCTCCACGGCCTGGAGAACCGCCCGCCGCACAAGGGAAAAGACCCGCGACTCCTCGCGGAAGCGCACTTCCGTCTTGGCGGGATGCACGTTCACGTCCACCTCGTCCGGGGGGAGATGCAAAAACACCACGGCCTGGGGATATTCCCGCGAAAGCAGACGCCCCTTGTAGGCTTCCTGCACCGCGCGCAGCAGCACGCGGTCCTGCACGGCGCGATTGTTGACGTAGAGCAGAATGCGCCCCGCCCTGGCCTGGGCCTTGGCCGGATCACCCACCAATCCGTGAACGCGCCAGCCCGCATCGCCCCCTGCGCCTTCCAGGGAGAACGGCGCCATGGCGGCGACGATATTCGGGGGCCAGACCGGCGCGAGCCGCTCCTGCAGCTTCTGCCCCTGCATCAGATGAAAGACCTCGCGCCCCCCGCTGGTACAGGAGAACCCCACGTCCAACCGCGCCAGGGCCAGGCGGAACAAGGCGTCCTGACAGCGCGAGGCCTCCGTGGCGTGCGTTTTCAAGAATTTGAGCCTGGCCGGCACGTTGCCGAACAGGTCGCGCACCTCAACCCGCGTGCCCCCGCCGAGCGCTGCGGGGCCGTTTTCCCTGATCACGCCGTATTCCACCTCGATGCTCCAGGCCTCCTCCGGCGCGCCGGTGGCGGCAAAGGCGGAGGCCATGCGCAGGCGGGATACGGAGGCGATGCTCGGCAAGGCCTCGCCGCGAAATCCGAAACTGGAGATGGCGTTCAAATCTTCAATAGTGCGCAGTTTGCTGGTGGCGTGGCGGGTCACGGCCAGCTCCAATTCATCGCGGGGCAGACCGTGGCCGTTGTCCTGCACGAGCAGTAAGCCCTGCCCCCCGCGCTCAATGACCACCTGCACGCTGGACGCGCCCGCGTCCAGGCTGTTTTCCACCAATTCCTTCAACACGCTCGAGGGGCGTTCCACCACCTCTCCCGCGGCAATCTGATTGCGCAGTTCCGGAGGCAGCAGCCTGATCTGCCGCCGCTCCCGCATCCCTGTATTCTCCATGGAAAATTTGCCTTTCATCAAATTGAACTTACTATACCGTAGTGCCCGGCTCAATCGGCTTGCAACCCGGTGCAAAAAAATGGAAAAACATATGCGCCGGGGGTTGCGGACAAGGCCTCGCCGTTGACACTGTGTTGCGAGAACCCCGCGGGAGCGGAGCTTGCGCCAGTCACGCTCCCACACTCTGTGAGATATATGCATGCAACAACAAATGCCAATACTGCAAGCGCGCAATCTGGGATTTTCCCACGGCCAAGGCAAGCGCATCTTCCAGGGGCTCAGCCTGCGCATCCCCCAAGGGGCTTTCGTGCTGGTGCGCGGCGGTTCCGGCGCGGGCAAGTCCACCCTGCTGCGGCTCCTGGCCAGGCTGGAGGAACCAAGCGAGGGCGCTCTTTATTTCAGGGGGCGTGAATACGCGAGTTTCGAGCCGCCGGCCCTGCGCGGTAAGGTCTGCTACGTGCAGCAGACCCCCACGGTTATCGACGCCAGCGTACGCGACAATCTGCTGCTCCCTTTCGGGTTCCGCCTGCATCGCGAACGGGAACGCCCCCCGGATGCGGCCTTGCGCGGGCAATTGGACGCCTTGCTGCTCCCCGACGTGGATCTTGACGACAACGCCCTGCTGCTCTCCGTGGGGCAAAAGCAACGGCTGTGCCTGGCGCGGACTCTGCTGCTGCGCCCCGAGGCGCTGCTGCTGGACGAACCCACCAGCGCCCTGGACGCCGAAAGCCGCGCCACCGTGCGGCGACTGACCCTGCAAGCGCATCAGGAGCAGGGCGTAACCATTCTGCTGGTGAGCCACGTTGAAGACGAAGGCTACGGCGCGGCTTCGCCTCTTGAATTGACCCTGGGCGACACGCCGGAAATCCCCGAGGAACTGCGATGAACGCCCCCTTGTATATAGGCTTCGGACAACTGGCCCTGGCCCTGTTCTTCATCTTCATCTCCGGTGGGGCGTCGCTGGCCTATCACCTGGGGCTGGAGCGCAACCTGCTTGTCGGCACGGTGCGCGCATTCGCACAGCTTTTTGTCATGGGTTACGCCCTGACCTTTATTTTCGCCTGGAACATTGCCGTCGTCGTCCTTGCCGTGTATCTAGTGATGATCGTGTTTGCCGCGCGCATCGTGGCCGACAGGGTCAAAGAGCCGGATGTGGCCTACCTGGTCCCCACGTTCATTTCCATGCTGGCGGGGTATTTCCTCATCGCCGTGCTGGTGACGGGCGTGATCGTCCAGGCCGATCCCTGGTGGAAGCCGCAATATTTCCTGCCTCTCGGGGGAATGATCATCGGCAATTCCATGAATGCGCTGGCCATTTCTTTGGAACGGTTGTTTTCTACGCTCAGAAGCAAACGGGATGAAGTGGAGATGCGGCTCAGCCTTGGAGCGGACTACGAGGAGGCGAGCCGGGAAATCCTAGCCCAGGCCCTCAAGGCGGGAATGATTCCGTCGATCAATAACATGATGGGCGTGGGCGTTGTTTTCATCCCGGGTCTGATGACCGGGCAGATACTGGCGGGCGCCGACCCTATGATCGCGGTGCGCTATCAACTCGTGGTCATGCTGATGCTGGTCGGTTCCACGGCCCTTTCCGCCCTGGTGGCCCTGCGCTTGGCCCGGAAACGCTGTTTCGGGCCCGGACAGGCCCTGGTGCTCAAACCCGTCCGAGGCGGCCGCAACAACCGTCGAACACTTTAATCGTTGCAAGGAGGCACCCCATGCTGAAGGCGCCCCAGACTATATTCGCAGACGAACACCTTCCGGCCCCGCACAATTCTCCGGAAAACACCTATGATCCCGAGCTGCTCTATGTGGAGTGCAGCCGTTGCGGCCAGCCGGTGATCTGGGAACAGGGGCGCACCACGGAACTGGTGCGCAAGGCCGGCCTCGCCCACTCGCACCTCGATGCCCGCTACATGGTGCTCACAGACGGATGCCCATCCTGCTCCCCGGAGGAAATCTATTTTGAAACCCGTGTGGTGCGCCTTGTCCCGGCGCATGACGAGTTTGAAGACTACAAGGGGGCGGTGGGTTCGGCCTAACGCCTATCGCGATCTTCTATCGAGGTTGTTGAACATATCATCGGGGGAGAAACTTTTATAAAAGTTTCTCCCCCGACCCTTTTCAATATCTTGCATCATAACAGCGCCGCAATCTTGAGTTGTCATACCATTTCCCATTTCTAATTTAGGCTGTGTTTCTAAATTCGTTTTGAAAAGAAAATGCGAGAGGGGAAATCTTTCTGTAGAAAGGTTCTCCCCCCGAACCACCTTCTAGAGCATTTTTGCCTTGAAACAAGGCTCTCCCCTGAAACAATTTCCAATTGTTCCAGG
>CAZFCK010000038.1:0-27004 GCA_964517355.1 uncultured Desulfovibrionaceae bacterium
GCGGGCGCGAAAGCCCGCGACTTTATTCTTTTTTTCTTTTAGTCCGAAAGTCGTACCAAAATGATGAACCTTTTTCAGTGATGGGCCCTGCCGCGGCCTGTGTGCGTCTTGCTACTGACGCGGGCAAAGCTGGCGGTTTTGCCCCCGGCACGATATGCTCCTGATTCATTGTGGCCCCGGTAGATCGATACCGAGTTGAATTTTATATGATACGCTATGATACGGAGTGATTACGGATTAACGGCTCGACTTCCTGAGTAAAAAGTGTATTACAACATTTCCCATTTGTTGAAAAACAAGTATGAAAGAGTCGATTTTCCGGCGTCCAGAGGCCTTCCTGGTCGACGTTCTGGCACGAAACACAGCGATTTTATTCTTTTTCTGTTGGTCCGGAAGTCGCATCACCAACGAATGGGACACAACCCGTCGGCAATGCGTTTTATGTATCGTCCGCATCATTTTCTTTTAAAAATGGATAATTCTTCTATTGATCATAGTGGGCGGGTTATGAAAGTCAAGCATGTGTATGGACAGGCTCATGAACGTCATCGGCGCACCGGCGTAACATACTTGGATATCGCTTCATTTGGTTGAGGTTGACGAAACAGATGCGAGTGACTAAATGTCATCCTCCTTTAAATGGCAAGTCTGCAACAATGTAAACAATTTAAAAAGAGAAGCTCATGAATCTTTGTATAGTAGGAACAGGATATGTTGGTCTCGTGAGTGCGGCCTGTTTTGCCGAGACCGGCAACACCGTCACTTGCGTGGATGTGAACGCTGACGTGGTGGAAACCCTGAAACAGGGAAAAGTGCATATCTACGAGCCCGGCCTCGAGGAGCTTGTGCAGCGCAATTATAAGGAAGGACGCCTGAAATTCACCACCAACATGACCGAGGGACTGGAAGACGCCCTTTTCGTGTTCATAACGGTTGGTACGCCTCCTTGCGACGACGGCTCCTGCGATTTGCGCTATGTGCATCAGGTGGCCCGCGACGTTGGCAGGATGATGAAGAGCTATAAAATCGTCGTGGACAAGTCCACTGTTCCCGTGGGCACGGCGGATCAGGTCCGGGCCATCATCAAGGAGGAACTCGAAAAGCGGGGTACGGATATCGAGTACGATGTCGTATCCAATCCCGAGTTCCTGAAAGAAGGCGACGCGGTTAACGATTTCATGAAGCCGGACCGCGTTGTCGTGGGAACGGACAACGTGCGCACGGCGGAACTGCTCAAGGCCTTGTACTCACCTTACGCGCGCAGCCGCGAAAAGCTTATTGTCATGGGTGTGCGCAGCGCGGAAATGACCAAATACGCGGCGAATTGCATGCTGGCTACGAAAATATCCTTTATCAACGAAATCGCCAATATTTGCGAAAAGGTGGGGGCGGATGTCCGTGACGTGCGCATGGGCATCGGGTCCGACCACCGTATCGGCTACAACTTCATCTATCCCGGCGTTGGGTACGGCGGATCATGCTTTCCCAAGGATGTGAAGGCCCTTATCAATACCGCCCAGGGAGTGCAGTATACACCGCAGCTGCTTGAGGCCGTGGATGAAGTCAACGATAGGCAGAAGCTCATGCTTGCGAAAAAGATAGTTGGATATTTTGAAAGCAAGGGCGGAACGCAGGGCAAAACCCTGGCTTTGTGGGGGTTGGCTTTCAAGGCCAATACGGACGACGTGCGCGAGGCCGCTTCCATCAAGATCATCAACGAACTGGTTTCCAAAGGAATCAAGGTGCGCGCGTTTGATCCCGTTGCCGGCAGGAAGCTCAAGCCGCACTATCAGGATGACGAAAATGTGACCATCGTCGGCGAGCAGTACGAAGCCTTGGAGAGCGCCGACGCCCTTGCCGTGGTCACGGAATGGAACCAGTTCCGCAGCCCCGATTTCGAGCGCATCAAGAGAATGCTGCAGCAGCCTTTGGTGTTCGACGGCCGCAACCTTTATTCCCCGCAGCTTATGAAGGAGCTGGGCTTCGTCTACTACTGCGTGGGGCGTTCGGAACCCGCAACGGCTTAAGACGGCTTCAGTATTTTATGGACAAATAGCGCGGGAGGAAAAACCCGTTGCAAAGGGTTTCCCCTCTCGCGCTCTCCCCAATAATGTGAGTTGTGGAGAGAGCGGGCAGATTGTTGCAAGGCCGGCATGCTCTCACTTGATGGCGGGGTACAACAAAAAAAGCGACGCAATGCTGAAAAAACATCGCGCCGCTTTACTGTGGAAATGGAAGTTGTCGTCAGCCCAAAATCTTCAAACACGTTCTCAATTGCAATTCCTGCAAAATGATACGCTCGTATTCCAGGGAATAATCCCCGTCGAAAGAGAATTCCTCTTCCAAAAATTTTTCAAGATATTGGGTTTCTTCCCAAAAATCGAGCAGTTCGTCGTCCCCGAGAGATTTGATTTGTTCGGCAAGGGGAAAATCATCAGTCTGCATGAAAAATCGCCCCATATAGGCTCCTTGTTGCATATTGCCTGATAAGGGTGGCTCCTCCAGGCGGGAGAGGACCGCTTTCATGCTGCGGCGCTTGATGCCTTTGTATAGGAGCCTTCTACGTTTTACAAGCCCTAGCTTTTCAACTTTGTAATAATCTTTGCGCAGTGTGTTGCCGGCTTGTCCTGGTGGTTGGTGGAAAAAATGTACAAAACGTTGGCCTCGGACCGCAACACGCCCTGGCGCGTGTTCCGCGATGATGCAAGAAACCTTGCAGCTTGCAGTCGCTATACTTATAGCTTAAGATTGACAAAGCAATGTAAGAGGTCATTTTAAGGGCAATCCGGTTGCCGTTGGCATCAACCTTTCGCCGTGCAAAGAGGACGCCATGAAAGAAGGGCAGAAAAAGCAGGATGCAGAACTGTTGCAGCTTGTCACGTTCAGCATCGGCGAAGAGGAGTTTGGTGTGGATATCCTCAAAGTGCAAGAGATCATCCGCACTATGGAAATCACCAAAGTACCACGCGCTCCTGATTTTGTTGAAGGCGTGATCAACCTTCGGGGAAAAGTTATTCCCATCATCGACTTGCGGCGCCGCTTCGGTTTGGAATCCAGGGGTCACGACAAACATACGAGAATTATTGTTATTGAAATCAATAATATGATTGTTGGATTTGTTGTTGATTCCGTTTCCGAAGTGCTTCGCATTCCGGCCAACACCGTGGAACCGCCGCCACCCGTTGTGGCCGGGCTGGAGTCGGAGTACATCAGCGGGGTTGGCAAGCTGGAAGACAGGCTGCTGATCTTGCTGGATCTGGACCGTCTGCTTTCCGGCGAAGAACGCAGCATGCTTGACGGTTTTTAATAGAGCGTATTGTGTATTTCCCCGCACGCCGCCCAAGCGACGTGCGGGTTTTTCGCGTTAATTCGCTTTGCCAGGTTCCTTTGTTCCTGTAATGCACCTGTAACCCCGCATTGTTGAATACAGTGGTAAAACCCAAGACCATCGCCTTGCCCGGCTTTGTGCAGGATGTTTTGCGCGGCGCCGGGCGCAGTGTAAAGATTTCCAAGAGCGGACCGGCAACACGGGTCTTTCTCGCCCACGCCTTGTTAAGCCATGGCGTGAGCCCCGTCATTGTCGTGCGCGACGCTGCTGAACTCGCCTCCGTAAAGAGCCTTTTACGTTTGCTTGATCCTCCTGCGGCCGATGCGCTCTGGGATGAGCGTTGGATCATCATGCCCCCGTTTCCGCCGGATGCCTCGCGAATGGGGCACGGTGCTGGTTGGCCGCAACGCTTGGCTTGCCTTTACGCCCTGGAAGAAGGCGTGGGTGCGCGCGGCCTGGTGGTAACGGCCGACAACCTGGTGCCGAAATGGCCCCCTCGCGATTTTTTCGAGCAGGGAAAACTGGTTGTGCGCAAAGGTGAGGAACTATCTTCGGAGATGCTGCTCGAACAGGCCGCCTTGTGGGGGTATGAACGTGTGACTCTGGTGGCGCGGCCGGGTGAAATGGCCATGCGCGGCGATATTCTGGATATTTTCGCCCCCGGATATGCCACGCCGTTGCGTGTGGAGTTTTTTGGCGATACCATCGACGATTTACGTTTGTTCGATCCCCTGACGCAACGCTCCAGAGGGCAGTTGCAGGAAGCCGTGGTGCTGCCAGTTTTACCATGCCCCGTTTCCGGACCGTTGGCCGTTGCCGCGCAGGAGCGTTGGGCTGCATTGCGCCGTGAGGAAATGCTCGACCAGCGGCAGGAACGGGCCCTCCTGCAAAGTCTTGAAACCGGTCGTGGTCCGGATCTTCCTGGAATATTTTACGAAACATCATCATTTTTCGAGAATTGGCTGCCGCACAACCCCGTGTTCCTGCTCTCCACTCCCGGGGGCGTACATGAAGGACCGGGATTTGCCGAAGCCTATTTCGAGGAAGTGTATTGGGCCTGGGAGCAGCAACGCGAGGAGACATCGGACAATGCCCCTTCAGCTGGCCTGCCACGCTCTCTCGTGTTGCGCGATACGGTATCATTGGACGCCATGCTACAAAACCGGCGGCGCCTGATCTTTGAGGAATTGCTTCTGGGGGCGGTCAGGCAAGAGGCGGAGTTGCAGGAAACGGAGCTGGAGGGTTTTGACGAGCTTTTCGCACGCTTTCGTCTTGACGCTGAAGACGTGGATAAGCGAGCGGACAACATGCCGGATTCCTTTGACCAGGAAAAAGGGAGGGGCTTGAGCAAAGATCGCCCCTGGCATTCTCTGGTGGCTTTGCTCAAGCAGTGGCAACTTACGCGCAGACAGACGATTCTGGCTTTTCACACCGAACAAGGCCGTAAAAAATTTCTCAAGCTGGCCCAGGACGAGGGACTGCGGTTTTCCACAGAGTTCCAGGCGGAAGTGCAAGGTCTTTTCGCCCTGGTCGGCCCTTTGCAGAAAGGCTATGAGCTGCATTGGAGCCATTCCCTGGTTCTTGGCGAACCAGTGCTGCAACCCAAGGGCACTTTCAAGGCTCGAGCAAAAGACCGGGCCTTTCAGGGACTCAAAAGTTACGAAGGGCTTGCCGCAGGCGATTTGCTGGTGCATCGCGATTACGGTTTGGGACGCTTCGGCGGGCTGTCGCGCCTGGATGCCGGCGGCGTGGCCAACGATTACCTTTTGTTGCTTTTTCAGGGTGAAGACAAACTGTATCTGCCCGTGGACAGGCTTTCACAGGTGCAGCCCTACAAGGGGCCTGAAGGATTGGAGCCGTCCCTGGATCGTTTGGGAGGCACGGCCTGGGTGCGCATCCGCGAAAAAGCCCGCAAGGCCATTGAAAAGATCGCCCATGATCTTGTGGAAATGTATGCGTACCGCAAAGTGGCCAAAGGCTACGCCTACGAACCGCTCAACGAGCTGTACCGTGAGTTCGAGGCGTCTTTCGGGTTTGAGGAGACACCCGATCAGGGGCGCGCCATCCAAGATGTGCTCGATGACATGGAAAAGCCGGAACCCATGGACCGTCTCATTTGCGGCGATGTGGGGTTTGGCAAGACGGAAGTGGCCCTGCGCGCCTCGTTTCGGGCCGCCTTGGACAACAGGCAGGTGGCGCTTTTATGCCCCACAACCGTACTCGCGGAGCAGCATTACCAGAATTTCAAGAGCCGCTTGCAGGGATTTCCCGTGAATGTCGGCATGTTGAGCCGATTTGTGCCGGCTAAAAAGCAGAAGCAGGTGCTCGATGCCGCCCGCCGCGCCCAGGTGGATATTCTTATTGGCACGCATCGTTTGCTTTCCCAGGATGTGGTGCTGCCCAATCTGGGATTGCTGATTCTGGACGAAGAGCAGCGATTCGGCGTCAAACACAAGGAACGGCTGAAAAAGATGCGTAAGAACATCGATGTGCTTACGCTGACGGCCACGCCTATTCCGCGCACTTTGCAGTTGTCGTTGTCCGGTGTCCGCGAATTATCCGTCATTGAAACGCCCCCGCGTGAACGCAAGGCCGTGGAGACCGCGGTGGTGGAGCGTACGCCGGAACTGCTGCGCACCATACTGGCCCGCGAACTGGAGCGGGGCGGGCAGGTGTTTTGGGTGCACAACCGTGTGCAGGGCCTGGAAAAGGTCGAAGCTTTCGTGCGTGGGCTGGCCCCGGACGCCAGGATAGGGCAGGCGCACGGGCAGATGCCGGAGCGCATGCTTGAAGAGACCATGCATAAGTTTTGGAACGGCGATCTGGATATTCTCGTCTGTACGGCCATTATCGAATCCGGACTTGATTTTCCGCGCGCCAATACGCTTATCGTGGATCAGGCGCAGATGTTCGGGTTGGGGCAATTATACCAGTTGCGAGGGAGAGTGGGGCGTTCGGATCGGCAAGCGTATTCCTATTTTGTGGTGCCCAGCGTGGAACGGCTCGGCGAGATAGCGCGCAAGCGCTTGAAAATCATCATGGACATGGATTACCTTGGCGCCGGATTTCAGGTGGCCATGGAGGACCTTCGGTTGCGGGGCGCGGGCAACATTCTTGGGGAAAGTCAATCGGGGCATATTGCCAAAGTAGGGCTGGACCTTTTCCTGGAAATGCTTGAAGAGGAAGTGCGGCGCATCAAGGGCGCCCCCATGAAGGAGGATACCGACCCGGAAATTTCCATCGGTTTTCCCGCGCATATCCCCGAGGACTATATGCCGGACGCCCGGGAACGGCTGAAATACTACAAAGGGTTTTCCACTGCCCAAAGTCAGGAAGCCCTTTTGGATTTGGAGTCGGAAGTCCGTGACCGTTTCGGGCCTTTGCCCGGTGAGTTGAAGGATTTTCTTGAGGTGTTGACCATGAAGCGGCTATTGGCCAAACTACAGATCGTCAAGGCCGATTTGGGACCGGGCTTGATCAGAATGTCCTGGGCCGAGGGCACCAGCGTTGTGAAACCGCAATGCCTGGTGGAGTGGGTGGCCAGCCGTCAAACGATCGCCAAACTCAAACCTCCTTCAACCCTGGAGTTGCGGTTGGATCAAAATGTGTCGCGGCGTGCTGCGTTGCGCCAGGCTGCAGCGGATTTGGAAGCCCTCATGCAACAATCCGTTGCCGCAGCATGACAACATCCAAGACAAGAGATGGTGCCATTGTCAAGTTTTCCTATTATTTCACGCAGGTTGCTTTTGGCCGGTGCGTTTTTGCTGCTGCTTGCCGCCGGTTGTAGCCAGGAACCCAGCGAAGTGGGCGTCGTGGCCCGAGTGAACGGACAACCCATATTTTTGAGCCAGCTCGAAGCCAAGTATGATCTTTCGCATTTAGGATGGACGGGCACGGTGCTGCCGACTTTGGGCAAACTGAAGGCCGATTACAGCCGCATTTTGAGCGAACTCATCGCCCAGGAATTGATTTTTCAGGTGTTGCGGGAAAAAGGTTTCGCAGTGACCGAGGCGGAGATGCTTTACGCCGAAGCCAAGGTCCGCGCCGATTATCCGAAAGGTTTGTTCGAACAAGTGCTGGTGGAAGAATATATCGACCTGGACGTTTGGCGCGAGCAACTGCGCGCCCATTTGGCTTATGAGAAGTTTTTGAACAATATTTTGCGTCCCCGCATTTCCCTGGACAAGGAAGAGGTGGAGGCCTTTTATCAGAACAACCTTGACATGTTCCATCTCCCGGCTCGTCTGACCTTTGTGCTTGTCACGGGGCCGGACAAGGAAACCTTGCGTCAGGCTCTGGATATGTATCTGGCCGGGAGCGATGGCGCGGCCCTGGAACAGGCTTTTGAGGGCGTGCGGACGCAGCAGGTCAAATTGCTGCAGGATCGCTTGACCAAGAAATGGAGGGACGCCCTGGAAAACGTGGAAGAAGGGCAACCCTCTGAGCTTCTCTCCGCCCAGAACGGCTATGAAGCTCTGGTGTTGTTGGAACGACGTACCGCACAGCAGCTTTCGCCAGAAGAGGCCTTTCCTTTGGTGGAAAAGATTCTCATGGAGAAGAAGTTGCAGGAGGCCTTTGCCTCCTGGCTGGAAAATGAATTGCACGATGCTGATATTTTTGTGAGCCAGCGGTTGTTGTCGGAAGAAGGCGAAGAGGACGATGCCCCAGTCGCACCGCTGTTGCCGGAGGAAGAGCCGGGCATTGTCGCCCCGCAGAAAATGGACGAGGAATCCGTCACGCTTGAAACGGTTACGGAGTTGCCCTTGCCTGGCGATGAACAGCCTTTGGGCGATGAGGACATGCAGGAGCAAGGCGTTCCCGAGGAGGAGGGAGCGCCTCCGGAGAAAACGTCCAAAGCTGCGGAATGACCATGTGGCAGGTGTGGCTGATGCGTCAATGGCGGGAGATGTTGCAGGTTTCGGTGTCGCGCAATAACTAGTAACTGTATGCAAAATATATGAAAAAAAGGTATTTTTTTACGTTGCGGGTGTATGTGCTTCACTGTGCGTAAAGATGGCCTTTTTTACGGGTACCATTGTTATGAAAACAACATTGAAGAGTAAATTCAGTTGTTCGCCTGTGTTTGCGGCACGTTGCGTTGTCGTGGCCTTGTTGGCCGGAGCATTCCTGCTGCCGCAGATGACATCGGCCGCGGAAGTCGTGGACCGCATCGTGGCTGTGGTGAACGGTAAAATGATTACCTTGAGCGAGGTGAATCAGAATCTGGCCCTTGTCTTGGAAAGCGCCAAGATTAAAAAGGCCGTGGACAGCGATGATCTGGATGTGAAGGAGCTGCGCAGCAAGATTTTGCAAAAAATGATCGACGACTTGCTGCTGGAGCAGGAAGCCGTCAAGTTTAATATCGAGGTGGCGGATTCCGAACTGCGTGTGTATCTCGATGATTTCAAAAAGCAGAACCGGTTGACCGATGAACAGCTTGTGGCTTACCTGACGAAGCAGGGAATGACCTTGGATAGTTATAAAGACAAGGTTCGTAAAAATATGTTGCGCAACCGGGTAGTTGCTGTCATGGTACAACGCAAAGTCGTTGTGACGGAAGAAGAAATCGAAGAATATTACCAGCAGCATAAAAACGAACTTGCCAATCTGTCCCTGGCCGAGGAGCCAGAATCAGCTGAAGATGCGATGCAGCTCGGACTCATTGTTGTGGATTCGAATAAAGACGCCGACATGGTGCGCCAAAAGATTCTCAACAATGAAATGTCCTTTGCGGAAGCGGCTAAAAAATATTCCGTGGGTCCCGCGGCTTCGGATGGCGGCGACCTTGGACGGGTGCAGCTGCCCGACCTGGTTCCGGAACTGAAGGCTGTCGTCTCCGGCATGCAGCCGGGGCAGGTGAGTGAGCCGTTCGCCTTAAGCGGCAAAGTAGCGATCATTCAACTACGGCAAAGCGGCGCCGCCCCGGATTCCGGCTCCGTCCTGAGCAGTGGCGGCATACCGCCTCTTGAAGAGGTGCGTGATCAGATTAGAGGTTTCTTGCAAGAGAAGAAAATGGAGAAAACCTTTTCTGATTATACGCAACGATTGCGCGATCAGGCTTTGATCGACGTGCGGCTTTGAGAGTAAAAGGGCTCCCATCCTGCGAATCACCCGACTTCGGGTTTATGGTTTATTATGACTTTTCAAGAACTTGGTGTTATACTGCGGCAGGAACGCCTGCAACGCGGCTTTAGTCTCGAAGAAGTGATGCACGAGACGAAAATGAGTCGCAGGCATATTGAGGCCATTGAGGAAGGGCGCGTCGAAGACCTGCCTCATCCTGTTTACGTCAAAGGCTTTGTCAAGATTTACGCTTCCATGCTCGGCGTTGAAGTCAAAGGCATCAGCGCCACGGTGGACAAGGCCTTTGTCTCCGTGATGGAGGACGAGTGTCAGGATGAACGCCGGCGTTCCCGCGTCAAGAAGGACATCCCGCTCAATGTGGGACATCGGAAGAGCGCGTTGACCGGCATTGTTCCGATCTTGATCGTCTTGCTCTTGATTGCGGGCACGGGCTATGCGGTGTGGGTCTTCTTTTTCAAACCTCCCGAGATGCTTCCGGTTACGGTTGAGCCTGTGCCTTCCTCCGCACCCGCGGCGGAAGCTCCGGCCCCAACTCCGAGTACGGACGCGCAGCCGGGTGTCACGGCGTTTATTCCCGCCACTCCGGCCACGCCCGCCATTCCTGAACAGCCGGTTCCCTCCGTTCCCGAAGAACCGCTTGTTGTATCGGACAGTGCGCCCGTGGCCGACGTTGGCGCTTCGGACGCCGCGGCTCCGCCCCAGGAGGGCCTTTTGGTGGCTCCTCCGCTTGCCGGGCCGCAAGCGCCTCCAGAGAGCGCCGGTGAGCAAGGTGGGGCTGCCGTACCAGCACCGCAGGACAGTACGTCGGAAGCTGCGCAGAACACGGGGCCGAAACCCATAGTCATCGCCTCTGCCGAGGCCAGGGCCGCGGACAGGGCAAACATACACATCCTCGAGGTTGAGGGAAACGGCGAGTGCTGGATAGAGGCCAAGGTGGACAAGGATTTCACTACGGATTTTTACGTGCGCGGCGGTGAGCGCGTCGAAGTATGGTTTACCCGTTCCCTGGCTGTGAAGTTCGGCAATATCGGCGTTGTTTCAATGCGCTATGACGGCGCGCCGTTTACCACCAATGTGCCTCCTAGTGGTGTGAAGACGCTTTCTTTTCCCCCTGCGCCATAACGGAGGCGACAGTGCAGGAGTTTTCCGAAAAAGTCCTCATATTGCGTGTGGGGCGTTTTCGGGAGGCGGACGCTTGGGTTCGTTTTCTCTCCCCTACCCGCGGCGTCATTACAGCCTTTGCCTTTGGCGGGTGTAATAGCCGTCGCCGTTTTTGCGGCTGCCTCGACCCGTTCAACGAGGTTCTCTTCAAGGTCAAGAGCAATAAAAACGGCGCCTATCTGAATTTGGAAGAAGGCGTATTGACCCATGCGCCCCGCAAGTTGCGTACGGACCCGCAGCGCCTCGGCCTGGCCGTGAACTGCATAAAATTCGCCGAAGCGGCCATGGATCCCACGGATAGCTGTACAGGAACCTATGGACTGCTTACCAGCACGCTGCACGTGCTGGATTCCGTGGATACTCCTTCTTCCCTGGTTCCGATTCTTTTTCGCGCCCGTGTGGCCTTTGAGCATGGACTGTGGCCGCAATTGCGTTCTTGCGGGGAATGCGGCGCGCCAATCGCCTCTGCCAGGGGCACAACCCACAACGATAACGGTGGCGGGCGTTTTCTGGTTGAGCAAGGGCACATTGTATGCCACAATTGCCGTCCACACGGCCGCGGATTGAGTTTGCCCGTCAGCGGCGCGGCGGTTGAGGTGTTGGCTCTGGTGCGCGACAGCTCTCCCGAGGCGTGGCAGCACGTCAATTTGCCCACGCATGCACGCAGGGAGTGCGCCACAGTGGTGGACCATTTCGTGCGCTATCATCTGGGACTGGCCTGGGAGCGTGGAGCTTTCCGTCGTATCTGATTTTTTTTTTAGAGCACATGAACCTTAAAAAATGAACGCTTCCGGCGGGGTAAGAACCTTCTGAAAAAGGTTCTTATGAATCTCCGGCGTGTTGACTCGAAAAGGCCTTCCAATAAATACATCACTAATCAACACGATGGATTTTTTACCTCTTAAATTTTGAAAGGTTGGGAAGGGGACCGGGGGAAGGAGGAGAGGTAAATCCTTTTCAAAGGGTTTCCCCTCTCGCACTTTCTGTTTATAACGCATTTGGAAAAACGGCCTGGCATAGTTGCAATGTACAATGCGATATTCGCGGAACCAGAGCGGTGTTCTCCCCTGGCGGGGTGGGGCGGAGCCCCATAATATACCCTATTAAATCACTTTGCTCATGAAATAAGGTTTTACGCCCGGTACGGATTATTGGTGGCGCGGACAGGCTCGATAGCGTGTTGCGTTATGCGCTGGAGCTCTAAAATGGCTCTGGCGCTTGGGGCGCAATGATGCTATGCGGCTTGGCGCACCTAATTATATTCACGCCCCGCTGAGCGGACATGCTCGCCGGTTTTTCAACGAGGGGCGCTTATCGCAGGAGAAGGGAAAATGCATTTCCAAGACGTGATACTCACGCTGCAGCGGTTTTGGGCGGAATACGGTTGCGTCATCCAACAGCCTTATGATGTTGAAGTGGGCGCTGGAACCTTTAATCCGGCCACTTTTTTACGGGTTCTCGGCCCGGAACCATGGAACGTGGCGTATGTGGAACCATCCAGGCGCCCCACCGATGGCCGTTATGGCGAGAATCCCAACCGGTTGCAGCATTACTACCAGTTTCAGGTGGTCCTCAAACCTTCGCCCAAGGATATCCAGGAGGTTTATTTGCGGAGTCTGTCCGCGCTTGGTATCGACCAGGCCGTGCAGGACATTCGATTTGTTGAGGACGATTGGGAATCTCCCACGCTCGGCGCCTGGGGGCTGGGATGGGAAGTTTGGCTCAATGGTATGGAAATCACTCAGTTTACTTATTTTCAGCAGGTCGGCGGAATTGATTTGTTCCCCATCAGCGTGGAACTCACCTATGGGTTGGAACGTATTTGCATGTATTTGCAAGAAAAGGAATCCGTCTACGATTTGCAGTGGAACGACAACCTGACCTACGGTCAGGTGCACCACAAAAGTGAAGTGGAGCATTCAACGTATAATTTCGAACAGAGCGATGCGGCCATGCTGTTGCGGCATTTCGACGATTTCGAGGCCGAAGCCTTGAAGCTGTGCGCTGCGGGGTTGGCGTGGCCGGCGTACGACTACTGTATGAAGTGTTCGCATACTTTCAACCTGTTGCAGGCTCGGGGCGCCATATCCATCACCGAGCGCACGGGCTATATCGCGCGGGTGCGCAATTTAGCTTCCAAGGTGGCGGCGCTCTACGCTGCGCAACGCGAAGAAATGGGCTATCCCATGCTGCCTGCGGACCAGCGTCCTAAGCAGCCGACGGAGGTGCTTTAGTCATGCCGGATTTTATTCTGGAAATCGGAACGGAGGAAATGCCGGCACGTTTTCAATCCGAGCTGGCACGAGTGCTGGCCGCGTCTCTTGAAGCGCGGTTGCACGAAGCCACGCTCGCATATGACGCATTGAAAACCTACGTCACCCCGCGGCGCTTGACCGCCATGGCGCATGGCCTCGCCGCAGTGCAGCCAACTGGCGAGGAATTGGTGACTGGTCCGCCCCGCAAGGTGGCCTTTGACGCATCGGGCCAGCCGACTAAAGCCGCCATTGGCTTTGCCAAGACCCAGGGCGTGGCGTTGGAAGACGCGTTCATCCACACCACGGACAAGGGCGAATATCTTGCGGTGAACAAGAAAACCGGAGGCGCTCAAGCTTCGGCCTTGTTGCCGCAGCTTCTAGGCGAAGTGATAGCGTCTTTGCCGTTCCCCAAGCGTATGCGCTGGGGAGCCGGAGAATTTACCTTTGGCCGCCCCGTCAGATGGCTTCTGGCCCTGCTTGGGGCTGAGGTTCTGCATTTTTCCCTGGAAGGCATGCAGAGCGGCGCAGTGACCTATGGTCATCGCGTGCATGGCTTCGGTCCCTGGGAAGTTTCGGACGCGGCGTCGTATGTCGATATTCTGGCGGAGAAGGGCAAGATTGTTCTTGATCCGGAACAGCGTCGGGTCATGATCGTGGAACAGGGCGACAAGCTGGCGCAACAGGCCGGCGGGGCCGTGGTCTGGAAGGAGAGCCTGCTGGAAGAGGTCACGGGGCTAGTGGAGTATCCACGGCCCGTGCTGGGCAATTTCGAGCCGGGTTTTCTCGAATTGCCGCGTGAAGTGCTGCTGACCAGCATGGAAAGCCATCAAAAAAGCTTTGGTGTTGAAGATACGCAAGGTAAGCTTTTGCCTCACTTTTTGAGCACATTGAATCTGGATTCCAAAGACGTGGCCCTGGTGCGTAAAGGGTGGGAGCGGGTGCTCAAGGCGCGGCTCGAAGATGCGCGCTTTTTTTGGAAAACCGATCTTGCGCAGTCTTTGGACCAGTGGCTCGACAAGCTTGAAAGCGTCATTTTTCTGGGGCCGTTGGGCAGCATGGCCGACAAGGCGCGCCGCATCCAGTCCTTGAGCGGCGATCTGGCGGAACGCATCGCGCCTGAACTCAAAGAAAACGCCCGCCGGGCAGGGGTGCTGGCCAAAACGGATCTTGTCACGGAGATGGTGGGAGAGTTTGCCGATTTGCAAGGCGTGATGGGCGGAATCTACGCCCGCAAGATGGGTGAAAACGAAGACGTGGCCACAGCGGTGTATGAGCATTATCTGCCCTCGGGCCATGACAGTCCCGTACCCGAGAGCCTTGTGGGCGCCCTGGTTTCCATGGCCGACAAGGCCGATACCCTTGCGGGGTGCTTCGGCCTGAAGATGTTGCCGACGGGGGCGAACGATCCCTATGCCTTGCGCCGTTGCGCTCTGGGCATTTGCCGTACGATAATGGAAAAGGGCTTGCGTTTGCGCCTGGACGTATTGTTGCGGCAAGCTATTGCCGGCTACGGTGAACGCGAATGGAAACTAACGCCGGAGGAAAATTACGTTGCGCTGCACGACTTTTTCGTGCAGCGGCTCAAGGCCTATTTTACCGCGCAGGGCTTTTCCACCCTGGCCGTCGAGGCCGCTGTCGGAGCGGGCATCGATGATATCTGGGGGCTCAAGGCCAGGCTTGAAGCTCTGGAAGCCTTTAGCAAAGAAGATGATTTCGAGCTTGCCGTGCTGACCTTCAAGCGTGCGGGCAACATTATTCGCAAGCAGGGGCAGGAAGCCGGACAGGAACTCACCGGCGCCTTCAGCGAGGCCCAGTTGCTGGAACCGCAGGAAAAGGAGCTGGCCAGGCAGATTGAGGCCATGACGCCGCGATTCGAAAACCTGTGGCAGCAGGATGCCTATGGCGAACTCATGGGCTTGTTGCGGGAATTGCGCCCCTTTGTGGATGCTTTTTTCGACCATGTGATGGTGATGTGCGACGATCCGGCATTGCGCCTGAACCGTTTGAACCTGCTTCAGGCCCTTGTCTCACGCCTGGGGCGCTTGGCTGATTTCAGCGCCCTGCAAGTGTAGGCTGCTTAAAGGCGTTTAACCTTGTGATGGGTTGGTTTGGGACTCCGCCCCAACGCCTTTTCGCCTCTGGAAAAGGCTTACCCCTGGAACAATGTTCATTGTTTCGGGGAAATACATAAGAGCATCTAGATTATTGTGAAAAATTCTTGACAAAAGTCTTTTTCGTTGTGTATTAGTATTTTCTTTGAATTGGGACTTACGATAAAACTTTCCAGGCTTTTCAAGGAGAAGACGCCGTGGCCAATCATAAATCAGCTCTCAAGAGGCATCGTCAAAGCCTCAAGGCCAACGCCCGCAATCGCGCCATGAAAACCCGCATCAAGAATGTGGTCAAGCAGGTGCGCGAGGCAGTGGAACAAAAGGACAAGGACCAGGCGTTGCAGGCTTTGCAGAATGCCACCAGTATTTTGGATAAGGCTGCGACGAAAAAGGTCGTGCACTGGCGTAACGCCGCACGCCGCATATCCCGCCTGCATCAGGCTGTGAACAAGCTCGGCTAGAGCTTTCGCCTGTTCCGCATTGCCGGAATTCATTTCGGCTTCATTGTTATCTGAAAATCAGAGCCCGCTGTATAAAGTGCAGCGGGCTCTTTGTGCAGGCGCCATTTCTGGCGCTTTTTTCATCCTGCGGCTGCATCAGTTTCCATTTCTGGGTGTTTTACTGAGAATTCCTGGAGGATACCAAGGTTTCCCCCTGAAATTTTCATAAATAAATTGAGAAATTGGAAATGGTATAACTTCGCAAAATCGACAAGTTTCGGAAGGGGAAAGCGCGAAAGGGGGAAACTCCTTGCAAGAGGTTTCCCCTTTCGCATTATCTTTTCATATCGAAGATTGAAACGGTCTAGCGCATTTTCGCCTTGAAACAAGGCTCTCCCCTGGAACAATTTCCAATTGTTCCAGAGAAATGCATAAGAGCATCTAGCGCTTTTCAAGCGTGAGATGCTCTAGTCTATCGCATCGGCGTTTTCCTGTTCATCCCCCATACGAAAATCCACACGAATCTTATACATGCGGATCGCAGGGAGATTGAGAACAGATATGCCGGTTTTCTCGCTGAGCGCGTTCAAGGTCGAACAGACGTTTTCCTTGCTCGGACCGATGAATGTGAACCAGACATTGTAATCGTGCGCCCGGAGATAATTATGCGTCACTCCGGGGTGCGCGTTGACCTCGGATACGAACTGATCGATCTTGTCTGCCGGAACCTTGGCCGCGCATAGCGTGCTGTGCCATCCCAGGGCCTTGGACTGGAAGTTGGCGCCCAAACGGCGGATGATGCCGCGTTCACGAAGCGTCCGCACACGGGCCAACGTCTCTGCTTCAGTGAGTCCGAGCCGCTCTCCGAGTACCTCATAGGGGCGGGGAGCCAGGGGAAAGCCGGTCTGGATGATGTCCAGAAGCTGTTTGTCGAGGGCATCCATCATGATTTCTCTCCGTGAGATGCGATGCGCAAACTCCGAGGGATGTAGGAGCACAACGGTTCTTCCTTGAGGAAATGCCCCTGCATGGTTTGGGCTCGGGCGCGGCAGCCGCCGCACACGCGATGATATTCGCAGACGCCGCATTTGCCTTGGTACTGCGAAGGGTCGCGCAATGACAGAAATTGCGGCGAAGAACGCCAGATTTCGGGAAACGGGGTTTCATTGATGTTGCCGCAATCCAGCTCCAGATAACCGCAGGGTTGCACCACGCCGGTATGCGAGATGAAGCAAAATCCGATGCCGCCGAGGCATCCTCTTGTCAGGGCGTCCATGCCGAAGGTTTGGGGCGTCACTGTAAGGCCTTCCTCTTTGGCTCTCTGGCGCATGATACGGTAATAATGGGGAGCGCAGGTGGCCTTGAGATGCATATCCGTCTGCTTGCGGAAATCGTAGAACCAATTGAGCACTTTTTCGTATTCTTCCGCCGTGATGACTTGCGTTCCCAAGGCGGCGCCCCTTCCCGTGGGTACGAGAAGAAAGATGTGCCAGGCGCTGGCTCCGAGTTCCCGGCACAGGTTGAAGATGTTTTTAAAGACCGGAAGATTGTCGCGGGTCACCGTCGTGTTGATCTGGAATTCCACGCCAGCGTTCTTCAGGTGTTCGATACCGCGCATCGCGCTTGCGAATGCGCCGGGCACGCCGCGAAAAGCGTCGTGGCTGGCCGCGTCGGGTCCGTCGATGGATATGGAACAGCGTTGAATACCTGTTTCGCGCATGGTGACGGCGTTTTCCGCGGTGATGAGCGTACCGTTGGGAGCCATGACGCAACGCAGCCCCTTGTCGTTGGCGTGTGTGACAAGCTCGAAGATATCCGGTCTGAGCAAAGGTTCGCCGCCGGTGAAGATAATGATGGGGTTGCCGGTATCCGGAAACGTGTCGATCAGGGCCTTGGCTTGTTGCGTATCCAGCTCGCCGGGATACGGATCAAGGTGCGCTTCTGCGCGGCAATGCTTGCAAGCGAGATTGCACGAGCGTGTCACTTCCCAGGCAATGAGCCTGAGCGGGGGCACGCCGTCTTGTGTTTGCGGAGCGCCCCCATGGTGCTCGTGCATGGCGCCGTGGGGCTTTTGTGCGTGCGGATGCTGCATGGATAACTACCTTTTATGAATGATGCGACCGTCTTAGGCGCTGTTGTAGGAAGTTCAGCTCTCGTCCCAATGCTTGAGCATTGCTTCCGTGAAGTAACTGATGATCAGGTCCGCGCCGGCGCGCTTGATGCCTGTCAACGATTCGATCATACAACTTTTTTCGTCCAGCCAGCCGTTTTGCGCAGCCGCCTTGAGCATGGAGTATTCACCGCTGACCTGATAGGCGGCCAAGGGCAGGTGAAAGCGTTCCTTGAGGGCGTGCAGCACGTCCAGGTAGGGCATGGCCGGTTTGACCATCAGCATATCCGCGCCTTCAGCCACATCGGCATAGGCTTCCAGGAGCCCTTCACGGCCATTGGCCGGGTCCATTTGATAGCTTCTGCGGTCGCCGAATTGCGGCGCGGAATCGGCTGCCTCCCGAAACGGTCCGTAGAATGCGGAGGCGTATTTCACGGCATAGGAGAGCACCGGGATATGCGCAAAGCCGTTCTGGTCCAATGAGGCGCGAATGGCCTGCACCCGTCCGTCCATCATATCCGAGGGCGCCACTATGTCCGCGCCGGCCTTGGCGTGTGAAAGCGCGGTGCGCGACAACAGCTCCAGGGTCGGGTCGTTTTGCACGTATTCGTTTTCAATGATCCCGCAATGCCCGTGGGAGGTGTATTCGCACAGGCACACGTCGGTAATGACCACCAGCTCGGGGAAGCGCTCCTTGAGCCGCCGTATTCCGCGCTGTACGATACCGTCCGCGGCGTAGGCCTGGCTGCCCACGGGGTCTTTTTCCTTGGGCAGTCCGAACAGGATGACCGAGGTCAGTCCCATGGGCATAAACGCGGCGACACGCTCCACAAGTGCGTCGAGTCCAAGTTGTTCTTGTCCGGGCATGGAGGATATGGGGCGCCGGACGGCAAGGTCGTCGTCTTCGAGAATGAAATACGGCTGAACGAGATCCTGGGGAGCCAGGCGCGTTTCACGCACCATGTCCCGCAACGCGGCTGTACGGCGCAATCTGCGGCCGCGATGGAAATGCGCATTCATGGTGTTGCTCCTTATACGGCTTCCGGGGCGATTTCGGCATCCGTCAGATAGCAGGCGGGGTCCTGGGCCCATTCATCGCCGTAAAAGGCCTCGGCCCGCGCGCGGAAATTGCCGCCGCAGATGTTCAGGTAGCGGCAGGTGGCGCAGCGGCCTTTGACATGGGCCTTTTTATCCTTGAGTTTGTGCAGCAGCTCTATGTTTTCATCGGTCCAGATTTCAGAAAAGGGGCGTTCCAGGATATTGCCGAACGTATGGTTGCGCCAGAATTGATCGGCGTGCACACGTCCGTCCCAGGATATGCAGCCGATACCGCGGCCGGAATTGTTCCCTTCGTTGAATTGGAGCAGCTCCATCACCTGGGCGGCGCGTTCCGGGTCTTCCCTGAGCAGGCGCAGATAGACGTAAGGGCCATCGGCGTGGTTGTCGACGGTGAGCACTTCCTTTTCCAGGCCCTTGTCATGCAGGGCCTTGGTATGATCCATGATCAGATCCAAAACCCGGCGGGTCTCTTCGTGGTTCAGATCCTCTTTTATCATTTCCGAACCGCGGCCAGAATAAACGAGATGGTAGAAGCAGATGCGAGGAATTTCCAGCTGTTCGAGCAATTCAAAAAGCACGGGCACTTCAGTGGCGTTGCGGCGGTTGATGGTGAAGCGCAGGCCCACCTTGAGCCCTTCTTTTTTACAATTTTCAATGCCTTTGAGCGCGCGTTTGTAGGCTCCAGGAACGCCGCGGAAATGGTCGTGTATGGCTTCGCCCCCGTCCAGGGATATGCCCACGTAGGAGAGTCCCACTTCTTTGAGTTCTTTTGCCTTTTCCGGAGATATGAGGGTGCCGTTGGTGGAAATGACCGCACGCATGCCTTTGGCCGTGGCATGGCTGGCGAGTTCCACGAGGTCTTTGCGCACCAGGGGTTCTCCACCGGAAAAAAGCATGACGGGAGCGCCGAATTGAGCAAGGTCGTCGATCATGGCCTTGGCCTGATCCGTGGTGATGGGGTCCTGCCCGTCTTCTTCAATGGCTTTGGCGTAACAGTGCATGCATTTCAGATTGCAGCGTTGCGTCATGTTCCAGACCACGACAGGCTTTTTGTCTTTGGAAAATTGCAGCAGATGGGATGGCAGTTGTCCGGACTGCCTGCCGTAGCGCAGGGCGTCGGAGGGTTCCACCTGGCCGCAATAGAGCTTGGATATGCCGATCATGCTATCTCCTTAAAATACGCGGCATAAGTACCGCGGTGTTGCTGGAAGCGTGGTTGTGCGCAAAGATTGCGCCGGGGTTACAGGGTTTCCTCGTCCGGACATTCGTCGCAAGGGGTTTTTTTCCGTACCGGCGCCATCCAATCGAGAACGGGTTTCGCCATGTCGTCTGCAAGGGCGTAGACAATGGCGTACATGGGGTCATTGGGCATGGTGGATGTCTTTGTAAAAAACAGGAAGTCTTGCTTGCCTCGGTTTTTCATCTCCCCTGCGTGAGACATGGACCAGATGAGCGCTCCGGAATGGGCGTCGTAGATTTCGACATGCATGGCCACCTGGGAGTCGCCCAGATCTCCGCCGGAAATGAAGTGGGTGATGTCCCCGCCTACGACAAGGTCGGCGCCTTTGGCGCGTCCTTGGGCGACAGCGGCGTCGCCGCCCGGCCAGGTGTGTTTGGAATAAAATTCCATGACCGGGAACACCTTGTTTTCCAACCAGACTTCCCAGAACACCCGTCCCACTTCTCTACCGTAGTGGGCGGGGTTCGACATGCTCTGCTTCATGCGGAAGGGGAAGAAAAGCGCCGTGAGTTCCCGGTCCGGGTGGTCTTTGGGTTGGATGTAGATACGCGGGTTTGTGGGGCGCATGACAAATTCTTCAACTTCTACGCGCACTTCTCGTAAATCTGCTTCGAGCTCCACCGGGCCGCAGCCCTGAGCGAGGGCGAGAACGCCCATGAGAAGCAGGACCAGAGGCAGAACGCTGGGGACTATGTTTCGCATGACGATTCCTGTGCCTTTCATTGCAAGGTGCCTGTTGGAGAGGGTGCGGATTGCACCGTTTCCATGAGTTGTTCCCGGGAGTGGATCAGGCTTTGCCGCAACTGCAGGCGCTTTTGGACGGAAAGGCGGTTGAATTCGGGTTTGGACGCCAAACGGTCAAGCTGCTCCATTTCGTTTTGGATTCGCTTTATTTTTGTATAGAATTTATGCTGTTGCGGCCAAAGCCGTTCCGCCACGAGGGCAAGATCCCGTAATTCCCGGGCCAGGATACGGAAGGCTTCAGGATCGATTTCCTTAGCAAAGCGCTTACGGTCCTTATGCTCCCGTATGATCCGTGACAGCCACGTCTTGATGTTCATTGTCCGCTTTTGACAGCCCTAAGCCCGGGTCAGTTGATCATGCCGTGTATCAAGTAAATGATAAATCCGATCAGGAGGATAAACGTAATAATCTGTGCGCAAAGGGCGATCAAAACCCGGGCGTACGTTGTCCGGTGGATTGTTTTCAGGCCGATGATCGTCACCACAAGTGTCCAGACGCTGGCCACCATCCAGCCGAGAATGGGCACCACGGTCAGAATGCTGGGCGCACTGCCGTAGGCCACGGCGCGAAACGTTCCTTCGAATCCTGAAGAAGCCGCTTGAAACAGGCTCAGGAAAAGGTGGTAGATCGCGGCCATCAGGAACAACCCCACTGTAAACACAATGGGGTAGAGGAGCAAGATCAGGGCGGAGGCCGCGCCCATGCCCACGAATTCGCCTGCGCCCATCATTTCGCCTTGGTCCGTCATGCGCCCCAGCATGCTGAGGCCCAGGGATTCAAAGGCGTATTGCATTATGGCGTAGACCATGGACAGGAGTACGTAAAAGACCATGGGTCGCATGAAACCGCGTCCCAGGGGCATACTGGCGAAGAACTGCTGCGGATGCAGCATGGCGCGTTTGATGGTCTGGAACAAGCCGGGAAAAAAACCATAAACGTCAAGACGCTCCCAGGGCACTTCCTCTTCGCGGTTTCCATCGTAGGCATCGTCTTCATAACTGCGCGCCCATGAACGGCGTTGGGGATCGCGCTGTTCATCGCGTTCGCCCAAGGCGTCGAGTCCGGAGAAAACGTCGCCCTCCGGAGCGGGTGAAGCCGGTCGGCTCTCCGAAGATGGAGTGCGTTGATCGGCGGGCTCGTTTTCATAGGGCAGAGGAGGGGCCGGGGGCGCAACAGACCGTTCAGGCGCGGGAGCAGTTCGTGGAGCGGCGTCCCGAACCTGCGGCGCACTTTCTTCCAGTGTGCGGAAACGAAATTTCTGTCCGCATTTCGGGCAGGTGGCCATCTCCGCGGTGGCCGGAATCTTATCGTCCGGTACAATACGGCTGAAATCGCAATGTGGGCAGATGATTTCCATATAATAACGTCCTTAGCTGTGCAGCGTTTGAGCTGGTCCTTTAATCGTCAAGGGGCGCGGCTGAACGCCCAGGTGTTTGATTCAGGGCGCGTATTGAACGCAGCGCGGGCACGTTCCAAAAGTTGAGGCAAAAAGGGTACGCTCATGACTCCCGGTTCGCCGGTGCAGGCGAAGAGATCCTCGCCCCACGGCGAAAGGCAGCGCGAACCTCCCCCAAGCGTACCGTACGGAGAGGCGCCACAGGCATTGCAAACGAGTACGTAGCATTGGTTTTCAATGGCGCGGGCCCGGCAGAGCGTTTCCTGATGGAGAAGACGCCTGGCGGGCCATTGGGAGCTGATAAGCAGTAAATCCATGCCCTGGGCCGATTGATAGCGGAAAATTTCGGGAAAACGCAACTCAAAACAGATGCCCACGCCGCAGGAGAGCCCCATACACTGAATGGGGGCGGGTTGCGCATTGCCCGGCTTGAAAAAGCGCAATTCGTCGGAAAGAGTGAAAAGCATGCGTTTACTGCGCACGCGCTCCGGTTTTTGCCCTTTTCCCACCAGATAAAACGTATTGTAATAGTCTGGGCCGCGGGTTTCCCAAAACGTTCCGGCCAGCATAATGCCACGGGTGAGGCAGGCCTGTTGCAGCGAGTCCAGCAACTCAGGCGTTGCCGCGGCCAGAGCCTGACGGTTTTCGTAGTCGAATCCCCCCCAGAACAATTCGGGAAAAAGAAAAAGAGCTTCTCCACCGCCGTGTTTGGCTTTATGCGCAGCGGCTTGATCCAGGAATTGGAGCAACATGTCTCGATCTTGGAGGACGGGCGTTTGGCAGACGCCCAGTAGCGGTGTTTCGTTCATGTGCATCGATTGAACATAATACAGGCGGCTACGGATGGGAACGGCTGTATGGTGAAAAAAGGCGGACGGAAGCCACGAAGTTCATGCTTCGTGCCGCGGCCGCCATCCTATCCTCCAGGCTCAACTTTGACTGGACATTTTTTTGTAGATATTGGATCCCGCCAATAGTTTGCTTTGCAATAATTTCCCACGTGGCGGCTGCGCTGCGTCACTTTTGTTGTGCTGCGCCGGCGGCTGAGTCTTGTGGGGCGCGGCCTCGGGCGCAACGGTTTTGGCCGCGGCCTCATTCTGCGTGTCCGGCGCGGGGGTGTGTTGCTGCGCCGGGGGGCGCCGCTGTGGATCTGGAACAGGCGGCGTTTGCCGGGGGGCGGCAGGCGGCGCAGTACGCTGCTGGCTTTCCGGAGCCTGCTTTTCTACCGGCGTTGGGGCGGCATAGGCTCCGCGTGCGGCCGCGGCGGGATGGGGCAGCGTTTTCGCATGCATGGCTGGAGGCGATTGCGGGGCGGACATGGGGCGCCCGCGTGAGGCGCGTTGCTGTGGCGACAACTGCGGTTGCGGCGCGGTGTCCGTAATCTGTGCGAAGGCGTCGCGAAGACCGTCGAGGATGCCGATGACATCGTCGATCAGTTTGGTGTCCATTTTCATGTTGGCCTGCAACAATCTTGTATTGCAGAAAAAATATAGATTGTGCAGGTTTTGGGCGAGATCCCCCCCTTTCTGGCAGTTAAGGCTGCCGTCCAGTTCGGAGATGACGTCTATGGCCTTGGATATCAAAATGCCTTTTTCAGCGTAGCTTTTTTCGCCGATTTTGACTTTGGCCTGCTTGAGAAATTTGATGGCGCCATCGTACAGCATGAGCAGGAGCTGCCCCTGCGATGTGGTGGTAACTTGGGTTTGGAAGTAGGCTTGAGCCGCTTTCAACATGGGGTGCTCCTTATCTTAGTCCGCATTCAGTTGCGTGATGGAACTGCTCAGGGATTTTGATATCTGGTCGTAATTTCCAAGCAGCGCCTCCAACCTCGCGAATTTGAGCTTTAATTCTTCGGCCCTTCGGTCAAGCCGCTCGTCTTCGTAATCGATCTTTTTTTCAATGTTGTAGATGATATCTTCATAGTTGTTGGCAACAATATGCATGGGGCCGGATTGTTCGTCGGTGTAATCATCGAGAAGATTTTCTATTTCACCGAGCTTGCCTTGCTTGAGTTGCACCTTGCCGCCGAACGTGCCGTCGGTATCGGTGTCCAATACTTGGAACATCATGCCTCGGGCGTCGCCTGAGGTCACAGTGACGGTTTTCGATCCATTGTCGATAGTGACTTCACCACCGGCGACGGATGCCCCCGTAATGACGCCGCCGGAAACCGTATAGGAGACATCATAAGCGCCGGGTTTGGTAATTCCGGAAATATGGGAATAATATTTGAAGCTTCCGGAATCAACCGTCTGCCCCCCCAGATCTTTGGCCGCAAAGAGCTGGGCCACAGCGTCGGGGTTTTCGTTGAGCACCTCTCTGAGCTTGTCCTGATCCAGGACAAGCAGTCCTTTGCTGACGGAACCTTCATCGGCGTCGGTGAGGATGCCCAATTGGGAAAGGGTTGAATATTTGTCGCCCTTCTCGCTGAGCGGGTCGAAGTATTGGAATCCTTTGGCGAGACTGGCGGTGATGCTTTTCAGGTTGCTGGCCACCAGTTGAACGGCATAGTTTCCCGTCATCAGGGAGCCGGCCTGCTCGGCGGTCACCTTTCCCGTTGAGACGGAGCCGGATTGATTGATGGTGCCCACCTTTGTCAGTTCCATGAACAGGGTACGCACTTCGTTCATTTTATCCACGAACGTCTGCACGTTGTCGATGACAGCCTGCTGATCGACATCAATGTTGATTTGTGTCGATCCCACGTTTTTGACCGTGAGGTTGACGCCGGGAATGGCTTCACTCAATGTGTTGGAACTGGAATGGATATAGGCGTCCGAGGCTGTGGGCCAGCCGTCGATTTTGAGCAGGGCGTCCGTATTGGCTTGGGTTTCGGAAAAACTGCCGAGATTGCCGAACGAGGCGTTTGAGATGATGAGATTGGCGTCCCCTCCCTGGTCCATTCCCCGCATTTGCAGGTAGTACAAGTCTCCGTCCGAGACAATGCTGGCGCGCACGCCTGGATTGTCGGGGTCGGTGTTGATCATGTTCACCATGTTTTCCAAGGTGGTGTTGACAGGCACCCAGAGGGTCACATTTTTGACTCCCTCATCGTCGTTCGGGTCGTCGTAGGAGTATTTGAAATTGGTACCCAGCCCGACCACGGAGGCGTCCTTTTCGGCAACGCCGCTTCCACTCATCCAAATCGAATTTTGGGCGAGCTGAAAGACCTCCACGTTATGGACACCCTCTTCGGCGGAACTGTCCGCTGTGGCGGAGAGTATGGAGCTGTCCGCGCCATCCACGGTTTTAACCATGAATTCATTGACGGTATCCATACCTCCGAGAGTCGTCTTCAGGGAGAGGATGGAACTGTTGAGCGCGTCAAGTGCTTCGACCTTGAGTTCCCAGCTTTCCTTCCAGTATTCCAACTGCTTCTTATGAACAGATTCCACCTCGATGAGCTGGTCGATCATGGTCGTAAAATCCGTACCAGAACCGAGTCCTGTAAAGGTGATTTGACCGGAAAGATAATCAGACATGGCAGACTCGTCCCTTGGGGCAAAGTTTTCCTAACGTATCACTACCGCTGCTATGATTGCAAATTAGGTGCCATTTGTTGCTGGTTGCTCCTGTGGAGATGCCGGATCTCAATCGACGGAGCGCATTGTCCTGCAGCGCCAAGGCGCAAGGGAGTGGCCGTTCGTCCCCTCCCTTGCGCATTATCATCTATCTGCACACACAATGTGTGCGTATCGCCGGTTTATCTGACTCAATGAGTCTGCTGGTTCATTGTCGTCATGCTGTATTTGATCCATGTTTACCGTTATGCGGTCATTGAAACTCCATATTCCGTTGAGTCGCTATGCGTATGGGGAGGAAAAGATCCTTAAAGATACTCCCCTTGGAATTGTTGTACTTGCTTGCCTCATGGTTTCACGCTGTCAGTGCGACCTGTTTTGATTCAAGACGAAAATGCGCTAGCCTCCCAGGAGCTGCATGGCCATACGCGGCAGGGAATTGGCCTGCGACAGCATGGCTACCGCGGATTGGGTAAGAATCTGCTGCCGCACGAATTCCGTCATTTCCAGGGAAACGTCCACGTCCGAAATGCGGGACTCGGCAGCTTGGAGGTTTTCGGACTGAATTTCCAGGTTGGTGATGGTGTTTTCCAACCGGTTTTGCAGCGCACCGAGGTTGGCGCGGATGATATCCTTGGAAACAATGGCGTTCTTGATGATATCCAGGGATCTTTGCGCCAAGGCCTGTGTGGAAATGGAGTTGTTGGCCGCAAGCCCCACACCCAGTGCCGAGGCTGTGGAAGTGCCGATTTGGATGTAATAGTAATCTTCCGCCGAATCGTTGGCCGTTCCAAAGTGCACCTTCAGCTTACCCGTGGAAACAAGGCCTTCGCCGTTGTGGGTGGCGCCCGAGAGGTTGCCGTTGAGCAGATAGATGCCGTTGAAGTCCGTGGCGTTTGCGATACGGGTGATTTCCGAGGCCATGGCCTGATATTCGGAATCGATGATCAGACGCTGCGTGGAAGTGTAGGTGCCTGTTGCCGCCTGTTCCGCCAGCTCCTTCATGCGGATCAGCTTTTCGTCGATGACTCCCAACGCGCCGTCCGCGGTCTGAATCAGGGAAATGGCGTCGTTGGCGTTGCGCACGCCCTGGTTGAGGGCGCTGATATCGGAACGCATGAGTTCGCGTACCGCCAGACCGGCCGCGTCGTCTGCCGCGTTGTTGATGCGCAGGCCGGAAGAGAGACGCTGCACCGAGGTGCCGAGGTTGCCGAACGAGGTGCGCAGATTGCGGGCCGCGTTCATCGCCATGAGATTATGATTGATGACCAGAGACATGTTCCTTTCCTCCTTGAAAACGTGATGGCTTCCTTGCCTGTGGCGGTCACGCTGCCGGAAGTTCCTCTTCCCTGCCAGTGCCTTCGTGGCATTGTCTGCGTGCGTGCCGCACTTGCCTGCATGATCGTCTTGAGGAGGAAATTACTTTAGGGGGCTTGTGGGATTTTTTAGCGTGAGGCGAAAGGCTTTCAAGAGGTTTTCACAAGAGGAGAGCATGGTAACGTTAGCGCATTTTCGCCTTGAAACAAGGCTCTCCCCTGAAACAATTTCCAATTGT
>CAZFCK010000039.1:0-26756 GCA_964517355.1 uncultured Desulfovibrionaceae bacterium
TGGGCGCGGTCGTATCGCGCCTTAGGGATGAAGATAGCAGCGCTGGTTTCCCCCCCGGCATTCAGAGCGCGAAACCGGCTTCAATCGTCCAGCAACGGTTGCATGTTTCCTGGAGAGGGCCGTTCGTCTCCGGTCCCGGACGCGCGTTGCGCCCCCTCATCCTTCCAGCTTGTGCCGGTGATCAGTTTGTAGAGCTGTCTGGCCGGCTGCAACGAAGGATCGAGGTGCAAGACATGCAGCACGCGCTCCAGGGCTTCGTCGTGTTTCAGGCTTGACGCGAGAACACGGGCCAGATTGTACTGTACGCGCGCATTTTCGGGCTCGGCTTCCAGCGCCTTGCGGTAGGCGTACGTGGCTCCTGAAAAATCGTTCTGCTTGCGCAAAGCCACTCCCAGCGTATTGAAGGGATTGGGAATATGGCTTTTGCTTTTAACGATGTTCACGAACAACTGCTTTGTTTCCTCCAGCCGAGTGAGCCTGGCCAGCATGCGCGCGGCGAACAGATTGGCGACCTTGGCCTTTTTGGCCTGCCCTTGGGCGCTCCGGACTGCTGCCTGCCCCTTGCTTGATTCCATTGCCAACAGGATGATTCTGGCCGCGCGCTTGAAGGCCACCATGGCTTCGCCGAAATTGTTCTCCAGAAGCATGCAGAATCCGGATTCATAGTAATCCCGAGGTTCTTCGACCATTCTGCCGGCAGCCTGATATGATTCCAAGGCCTCGCCCAGCTTGCCCTTGCGCAACAGGACCTGCGCCTGCCGCAACCGGTTTTGCTCCACCCCGTAAAAGCTCGTGATTTGCCAGAGCTGAAGAAACTGCCGCGCCATATCCTCTTCAGATATGGGGCGTTTGAGAAACCCGGCCGCACCCTGAGATATGGCGTCCAGCACATAGCCGCGCTCCGCTGCGTGCGCGGTGAGCACCACGGGTAGAAGACGCTGGTGCTGGCTCGCGTAATGCAGGAAGGACAGACCCGCCATGTCGCGCAGCCCCGCGTCGCAAAGCACCACGTCCACCTGGTTGTCGCGCAGGTACCGCAAGGCCTGACGCCCCCGCGCGAACGCCTTGAACTCCCGCGACCCCGATGCCGCGAGTTTGGCGCAATCGCCGCGCACGTGCTCCACGTTGTCCGACACCACCACAACATGTCCGTAACCGCCTGGCCGTTCGTCATGACGCGCATTTTCCATCATGCGCCGCTGCGCGGCCTCGTCTATGTACAGCAAAAACGGCTCCGTGGTCCGGTGCGCCGTCTCGCTGGAGGGCATGCCTTCCGGCTGCTGTTTTACGACGTTTTCCAGGGGCGGCGTTCCGTCCCCCGGTCGCGTGTCCTCCACGTCGAGCAGCATGTCCCGCCATTGAGCCACGGTTTGCGGCCTGTCCTTTTCCAAAACCGACAACGCTTTGTCCACGGCCTGGAGAAACTGCCGCGAATAACGCCCCAACCCAATGGTGGCCGCGGGCGTCAAGGGATCGTTCTGCCCGCTCAGGGCCGAACTGGTGCGCAACGCGGACTCGCAGGGCGCTTCTCCGGTTATGGCGCGGTACAACACCCCGCCGAAGGCGTAAATATCCGTCCAGGGTCCCTGATCGTCCGCCGTGCTGTAATATTGCTCCAGGGGCGAATAACCGGGCGTCAGCAACGTGGTCAGCGCGCGCGAGCGATTGCCCATGGCGTTGCGCGCCGCGCCGAAATCGATGAGCACCGGAGTGCCGTCGTCGCGGATAACGATATTTTCGGGTTTGATGTCGCGATGAATGAACCCCTGGCCATGCAGCTCTTCAAGACCCGACAGCAGGGGCAGGACAATGGCCTTGAGCTCGCGCTCTTCCAGAGTTCTGCGCTGGTCCAGAATTTCCGCGAGATTGCGCCCCTTTTCAAAATCCATGGCCATGTAGGCCGTTTCATTGGCCTCGAAAAGCGTGAGCACGCGCACGATGTTGGGATGTCTGAACTGGGCGAGGATCTGCGCTTCCAGCAGGAAACGGCTCTTTCCCCAATCGAAATGCTTCTTCATGCCCTCGGCGCGCACCACGACCCGGTTGTCGGGCAAACGCCTGGCCACTTCATTGGGAAAATATTCCTTGAGCGCGATAAGCTGCTTGAGGTTACGGTCCTTGGCCAGGTAGGTGATGCCGAATCCACCCACACCCAAAACAGCCTGAATCTCATAGGGCTGCAAAACCACCCCGGTTTCAAGCGCTTCTTTGCCGTACTCACTGGGGGGCATTCCGGCCTCCTGCGGCCTGGGAAAGAGTGATGCTTACGCGCAGACAGCGCCCCCGGTGGGACTCCCATCGGAACCGCCATGGACATGAGCCGTACTATCCAACATTCCATCAGTAGCTCCAAAAAGCAAGATCAACGTGTCGCGGCGCTGTTACCCCACGCCGGCAGGCCCATTCTGGACAGAGCGCATCCGTATGCGTTATATATATTTTGTTATGGGAAAGGGATAACAACGATTCAACAAGACAGCCATGGACTGGGGCAGGCGGCCCTTGAGCGCGTTTTCGCCTTGAAGCAAAGCTTGCATCTGAAACACTATCCTATTGTTTCGGAAAATACAGAAGAGCAGCTGAACCTTTTCAAGGTTACCATGCTCTAAAGCCCACGCAACGTAACAACTTATGGAAATCGCTCGTGAAGGCGACCACTCCACCTTTTATGTGGATGTAAGCGGCAGAGCCACGCTCATTTGCCCCTCGTGCCATAAAAAGAAGGTGCTCGACGCGCAACCGTACAAGGGCGTGGACGCTCCGTTGCGCGTGAATTGCGCCTGCGGACAAAGCTTTTTCTGCCTCTTTGAATACCGGAAGAACTACATCAAAATGGTGGGACTGGAAGGCGCGTTCGTTAACCCCAAGACCGGGGAGAAAGGCGATATCCGGATCTCGCGCCTGTCCATAGAAGGCGTGGAGTTCTCACTGAATGACTTCGCCGACGTGGAACACGGGCAAACCCTGGCGCTCTCCTTCACTTTGGACAACGCCATGCGGACACCCGTGGAGCGCAACATCAAAGTCACCTCCGTGAAAAACGGACGTGTGGGCGCCATGTTCATCGGCACCGTGCGCAACAAGACCGTCGGGTTCTACCTCATGCCCTAACGGCTTAAGAACCTTTCGAAAAAGGTTCTTAAGGAAGCACTGATTAAAGACTTGTCAGGTTTTTCCGGGGGGAAACCTTTCTGGAGAAAGGTTTCCCCCTCTCGCACGTTCTTTTCACAACAACGCCGGAGGCATTGTCGTTTCAAAGATTAGAGCATCTCACGCTTGAAAAGCGCTAGATGCTCTTATGCATTTCCCTGGAACAATTGGAAATTGTTTCAGGGGAGAGTCTTGTTTCAAGGCGAAAATGCGCTAATTGCTTTCGGCTTCCGTCTCGTCCCGTTTTTGCAGCGCCGTTGGTTCGATGCCGGCCTTGCCGGCGATCCATTGCATTTGCCGGCAAATGCCCATGAGCAGGTTGAATTCGTTGCGCTTCAGGGGAACGCGCTGCAGGAAGCGCTGCACCGGCAACATCCAGTAATCCGTGTTGGCGTCCTTGATGAAATCCACGGCCACAAGGGTCTGCTCCAGCGTGGCGTACAGTGCCTGCTGTTCCTTTTGCGTGATGGGGCGGGAGGGCGTCGGCCCGGCGGGACGGAAAGGTCCTGCGCCGGGCGCGTGCTTGAAGCACTCATAAAGCACGATGAGCACGGCTTGCGCCAGGTTTATGGAACTGGCCTCCAGAGCCGTGGGAATGCGGAGGAGCTTGCCGCAGAGCGGAATGTCCTCGTTGGTCAGGCCGCGGTCTTCCGGCCCGAACACCACGGCCACGTCGAGCCCCTCGCCGAGCTGCCTCCCGATTTCCGGAGCGGCCTGGGCAGGCGTGACCACGCCCTTGCGCCAGCCTCCCGTGCGCGCCGTGGTGCCGTAGACCATATTCACCTCGGCAAGGGCGTCCGCCAGACTCGCCTCCACGCGCATGCGCTGCAACACCTCCGCGCCCTTGGGCGTGGCCAGGGCCAGAGCCGCGTCCATATTCCAGCGCTGCGGCTCCACAACCACCAGGTTGGGGCAGCCCATGTTGGCGCAGGCCCGCGCCGCGGCGCCCACGTTTTCCGGAAACTTGGGACGCACTAAAACAATACTGAGACCTTCAAGCATGATGCACACCTCTGCGCGGAGGGAAAAAGCCCGGACCAGGATTCAATTGAAAGAAGGATGTCTCCGGCGGCTTACGAGCCTTCAACAAAGGATCGTAAGAATCTCAACAAGCTGCTGAATCAGCACAACTGATCAACTTAGCCCATTTTCGTCTTGAAACAAGACTCTCCCCTGAAACTATTTCCAATAATTTCAAGAAAATGCCTAAGAGCATCCAGAGTTTTTCAAGCTAAAGATGCTCTAAAAAATATACAAGTCGTTTTTCCGGCGTCCAGGGGCCTCCCCTGGTCGTCGTGCGGGCGCGAAAGCCCGCGACGTTATTATTTTGTTTCTTCCAGTCCGAAAGTCGTCATCGTACGTCGCGCTAGGCCGGCCAGATGCGTACGGCGGTGAGGCCGAGCATGCCCATGCCCAGCCCCATTTTGATGGCCATGCCGAAGAATTTCCCCCAAAACGCGCCCCACGCCGCATGGCTGGCGTCGGAGGCGGAGCGCCCCTGCCCTACTTCCAGAATGTAGCATCCCGTATACGCGCCAAGCAACGCGCCGAGCACCGCGCCCAAACCGAAAAAAAACGGCGCGCCCACGATGGCGCCAAGGATGGCGCCGAGAATGCCGCCGAAGTTCCCGCGCCCCGTGCTGCCGAAGCGTTTCGCGCCGTAAGCCTGGGCGATGAACTCCGCGAGTTCGCCGAAAGCGGCGATTCCCACCAGGATGAGCACAAAGCTCCAAGGCATGGTCTCGGAATGGGCGAGTTTCCAGATCGTCACCAGCCCCAGCAGTATCCAGTTCGCGGGGAGGCTGAACACGTGCAGCAGCAGCACAAGCAACAGCAACAGGAGAAAAAGCAATGCCCATAGCGTGGCCATGGCCGCGCCCCTTGTTTATGTGGTTTTGGTTCTGTTGTCCTGAACCCGTTGCGCCTTGCCTTCGCTTTTGGGCAGCGAATTGTGCTGCACCAGTTCGACGCGGGGCGTGACCAGCAGCTCGTCGCGCAATTTGGAGGCCACGCGCTTTTGCAGGCCGGAAAGCGCGCGCATGTCTTCCACAAAGAATTCGTCCTTGATTTCCACCAGAACCTTGATCTGGTCTATGAACTTTTCCTGCTCAAGAACGATAAGGTAATTCTGCCCCACTTCGGGAATGGAGAGCAACACCTGCTCTATCTGCATGGGGTAGATGTTCACGCCCTTGATGATGATCATGTCGTCCGTGCGCCCGGCCATGCGGTCTATGCGGCGGTGCACTCTGCCGCAGGGGCACGGCCCGGGCAGCAAGCGCGTGAGGTCCCGCGTGCGGTAGCGCAGCAGGGGCATGCCTTCGCGGCACAGGGTGGTCAGCACCAGCTCGCCGATCTCACCCTCCCGTACGGGCTCGCCGGAATTCGGATCAAGCAATTCAAGGATGTAGGCGTCTTCCCAAAAATGCAAGCCGTTCTGGTAGTGGCACTCAAAGGCCACACCCGGCCCGTTCATTTCGGAAAGACCATATGAATTGAAGGCCTTGAGGCCCAGCATCTCCTCAATGCGGCGGCGGGCCTCCTCGGTGTGCGGCTCCGCGCCGATCAAGGCCATGCGCAGGGGCAGATCCGTGGGCTCCAGCCCCTCGTTGCGCACGTATTCCGCCAGGTACAGCGCATACGAGGGAATGATGTGCGCCACGGTGACGTTCAGATCGCGGATAAGCTTGATCTGGCGTTTGGTGTTGCCCGCGCCGGCCGGAATGGTCAGGCATCCCAGGCGTTCGGCGCCGTAATGGATGCCCAGGCCGCCGGTGAAGAGCCCATACCCGGCGATGTTCTGGAACACGTCCCAGGGGCGCATGCCCGCCATATGCATGCAACGGGCCATGAGATCCGCCCAGGCGTTCAAGTCGTTCTGGGTGTGCATGATCACCGTGGGAGAACCGGTGGTGCCGCTGGAGGCGTGCAGGCGCACCATGCGCTCCTTGGGCATGGCCAAAAATTTGTCGGGATAACCGGCGCGCAAATCATCCTTGGTGGTCACGGGAATGCGCCGCAAATCGTCCAGGGTTTTGATATCCGCCGGAGTCAGACCCAGTTTTTTGAAGCGCTCCCCGTAGAAGGGGGAATGGGCGGCGCGTTCCACGACATTGCGCAAGCGCACAAGCTGTACGGCCTCGATCTGTTCACGACTGTAGGTTTCCGCTTCATGGAAACAGTCCATGCAAACCTCCTCACACGCCGGGCCCGTGCCGGCGGACTCGTTATTCGGCATATTCGGACGGAGGCGGATTTTCCGCCAGATCCTCGAAAGCGGTGCTCGATCCGAGAAAGGCCAGCTTCACGGTGCCCGTGGGGCCGTTGCGCTGCTTGCCGATGATGACTTCGGCGGTTCCCTTTTCAGGGTTATCGTCGCTCTTGTTGTACACTTCATCGCGGTACAGGAACATGATCACGTCGGCATCCTGCTCAATGGCGCCCGATTCGCGCAGGTCGGAAAGCAGGGGGCGCTTGTTGGTGCGTTCCTCCACTTTGCGGTTCAGCTGCGAAAGCGCGACCACGGGAACGTGCAGTTCCTTGGCCAGCGCCTTGAGGTTGCGCGAGATATCCGAAATTTCCTGTTCGCGGGAATCGATACGCCGGCTGGCGCGCATAAGCTGCAGATAATCCACGATGACCAGCCCCAGGCCGTGCTCGGATTTCAAACGGCGGCAGCGCGCGCGCAGTTCCATGGTGCCCAGGGCCGGGGTGTCGTCGATATAAATGGGCGCGGGCATGAGATTGTCCGCCGCCGTATGCAGCCGCACCCAGTCGTCGTCATCCAAAAAGCCGCGCCTGAGCCGCGCGAGGTCCACCTTGCCCCAGGAGCAGAGCATGCGCATCATCAACTGCTCCATGGACATTTCCAGCGAGAACACGGCGGTGGGCACGTTGCCGCCCACGGCGGCGCGCATGGCGATGTTCATGGCGAACGCGGTCTTTCCCATACTGGGGCGCGCGGCGATGATGATCAGATCCGTGGGCTGCAGCCCGGCGGTGATTTCATTGAGCCGCTGATAGCCCGTGTCCACGCCGGTCACCAGTTCCTGGCGTTCGGCCCGGGCCATGAGATCGTCGAACACGCGCTCGATGATCTTGCCCCCGTGGGTGTACAGAGAGCCTTGGGTGCGTTCGGAGATGGCGAAAATGCCGTGCTCGGATTCGTCGAGCAGCTCGGCCACTTCCTTGGAGCTTTCGAAACAATCGCTGATGATGGTCGAAGAGGCGCGGATGAGTTCGCGGCGCACGGCGCCGTCGCGGACGATGCGCGCGTGATGCAGCGCGTTGGCCGCGCTGATCACGGACTGTGCGAGTTCGGCCAGATACGATGCGCCGCCCACGTTTTCCAGCTGGCCGTGCTGTTTGAGAAAGTCGGCCACCGTAACCAGATCTATGGGGCGCGTTCTGGAACTGAGTTCCTCGAAGCAACGATAAATGATGGTGTGCGCGGGATAATAGAAATCGTCGCTCTTCAGAATGTCGTAGAGACTATTGAAGATCTTGTGGTCGAGAAAAACCCCCCCCAAAACCGCCTGTTCGGCATCGAGGTTGTGGGGGGGGACTTTGCGCACCAAATCGGAAGAGGCTTGCTCCAAAACCTCGGCCACAGGTTTTGCGGCCTGAAACGAGGAGTTTTTTCTGCCTTTTCCTACGTCGAAATCGCTTGACAAGGGTATGCCTATTCGGCCGCGGCCTCGGCTTCACCCTCGGCGGCGTTCTCTTCAGCGGCAGGTTCCGCGGTATCGGAAGCGGCCGCCTCTTCTTCGTACAAATGCGCGTCGTGGCGCATGACCTTGACGGAGAGATCCACCACCACGTCGGGGTGCAGCTTGACGGACACGGTGTAATTGCCCAAGGCGCGGATGGGGTCTTCCAACAGGATCTTGCGGCGGTCGACGGTCTCGCCAATGGCCTGTTCCAGCGCTTCGGCCAGAATGGCGTTGGTCACGGAACCATAGAGCTTGTCGCCCTCGCCCACGCGCATGGGAATTTCCAGCACCGCGGTCTGAATTTTTTCGGCAATGCCCATCGCCTCGGCGCGCATGGCGTCCATGGTGGCCTGCAGCTTGGCGCGCTCCTGCTCGAAAACGCGCTGATTGGCTTCGCTGGCCAGCATGGCGAGACCTTTGGGCACCAGATAATTGCGTCCATAACCGGGCTTGACGTCAACGATCTCGCCGAGACGTCCAAGATGATCTACATCGGCTCTGAGTATCAGTTTCATAATTCCCCCTCCCTAGAGCGTGGACTTCTTGCGCACTTGGCTGGAGTGGGTGGCCGTGTAGAACAACAGAGCCATCTGCCGCGCGCGCTTGATCTCCGTGGTCAGGCGGCGCTGATGCTTGGCGCAGGTACCGGTGATGCGGCGCGCAATAATCTTGCCGCGGTCGGTGATGAATTCGGACAACACTTCAGGGTTCTTGTAATTCAACGGCAGATCCTTGTTGGCGCAGAACCTGCAAAATTTGCGGCGCGGGGTGAAACGTTTCTTGAATGCCATGACTATGCGGCCTCCTCGGTCTCGACTGCGTCATCAAGCTTCACGGTGACGAACTTGAAGATGCCTTCGGTGATACGGATGTTGCGCTCCAGCTCCTGCACGAACAAAGGCGGCAGGTTGAACTCGAGGCGCACATAAAAACCGCGCATGACCTTTTTCACGGGGTAGGCCAACTCGCGCATGCCCCATTCATCAACAAGCAACACCTTGCCGCCATCGCGAGCAATGATATCGCTCAGATTTTGCACGATGCCGGAGCGCTCTTCCAAGGAAAGCTCGGGAGAGAACAACAGCAAACACTCGTACTTACGCATGAAATCCTCCTTTTGGTCCATAAATGGCCCCCCCTTGCGGCCCCGTTGGCCGAAGGAGGAGCAAGGCGGAATCAAATTTTTTAGCCGACCTTCACCGCATTGTCAATGCGCAGCACGAACGTTTGCACAGGTCGCTTCCCCCCTCCCCGTCGCGTCATGCGGGATGCACGTTGTCCCTGGCCCAGAAAAGCAACTCGTATTTGGCCTTGATTTCCTGGACAAGCTCATCCTCCTTGGCGCGCTCCATGGGCTTGATGCGGATATAGACCTTGCGGTACCCATCTTCATAGGCCGTCAGGATGCTCACCACCCGCACATTGAATTTCTGCATATCATCCAGGACCTGCCTCAGGCTTCCGGTCTCGTCCGTGACCCGCAACGCCAATTGCACGCCCCCGTGCTTCACGCCCGTGATGTCGATCAACACCCGGAACACGTCCATATCCGTAATAATGCCCACCACGGTTCCGCCGGTGTTGACCACGGGCAGACCGCCGATGTTTTTCTCCGTCATCAGCAGAGCGGCGCGTTCGACCGTGTCCGTGGGCAACACGCTCAGCGGCTTCTTGGTCATGATGCTTTCCAGTTTCAATTCGGAAAGCAGGTAATACAATTCATGAATTTCAAGCGTGGTCGCCTGAGAAGGCGAAGCGGCCTTGATATCCCGGTCCGTGACTATGCCCACCAACTTACCCGCGTCGTTCACCACAGGCAACCGCCTGATATTGTTTTCCTTCATCAATTTGGTAGCCTTCATGAAGGACGTGTCCGGCGTTGCGGTGATCGGGTCCTTGGTCATCCACTCGCTAACGAGCATATCGCACTCCTTGGGAAAAAGAGTAAACAAATGGGGACGACACGCCACCTTCTCCGCATGCGGCCTGCGCGTCGCTCTCCCCGGACCACTCCATAATCTTTAATACTTGCCACCAATTATCAATCATGTCCAGTTATCCCGCACCTGGTGGACAGGGCCGGCGGCACTGTTTTCCACGGCAGCGCACAGCCGCAAAAACCAGCCCGCACGCAAGGGATAGCCGCAGCGCAGCCAGACATCCACGCCCGGATGCGCCCGCTCCACACGGCGGCCCTGCTCGTCTTCCAGAGCGTACGCCTTCGCGGACAACATGGGGCGCCGCAACCCGGGCTCAAGCGCGCACACGGACGCATCCGCGTCCCAGGGCTCGCGCACGGCAACGCGATAGCGCCCCCCGTCCGAATCGGCAAAGAGCACTTTCCCCACCAGGGGAGCCATGCCGCCGGGGCGGGGCGTCCACCGCCGCTCTGAACGCGGCAGGAACATGCCGTTGGTCATGGGGCGCTTGGCGGTATGCAGCAGCTCTTCCATGCAAGGCCGGGGATCAAAGCGGCCATCGCGGGCCAGGGAATCCAAGGCGAAGCGGTAGACGTCCACAACCTGGGCCAGGTGCCCTTCGCTCTTGGTGCGTCCCTCAATCTTCACGGCCGCGGCTCCGGCGCGCCACAGCCAGCGCAGATAGGGCAGCAGGCACAAGTCCTCGGCGGCCAGCACCTCGCTGTACCCCTCGCGCTCCTCCAGTTCCCACAAGGCCCGGCCGGGGCGCGTGCGCTCCTCCAGGACCAGGGGGCGGTAATCATAGCGGCAGGGGTGGGTGCAGGCGCCCATATTCGCGGAGCGGTTGTTGAGCCAGGCCGAAAGCAGGCAACGGCCCGAAAGGGCCATGCACTGCGCGCCGTGGACAAAGACCTCGAGTTCCAACCCCGGCACGCGCCCCATGAGTCGCCTGAGAGCGGGGAGATCGCACTCCCGCGCCAGATTCACCCGCCGCACGCCCTGCTCCCGCCAGAACAGCAGCGCCTCCGTATTGGCGGTATTGGCCTGAGTGCTCAAGTGCAACGGCAGATGGGGCGTCAAGCGCATCGCCAACCGGATCACCCCCGGATCAGCCACGATCAGCCCGTGGGGCGCGGCGTCCGGCGGCAGTGCGGCCACGCGCTCCAGGCTCTCCCGCACCGCGTCCAGCTGCCGTTGTCCGGGAAAAGCGTTGAGGCAGAGGTAGGCCCGCCGCTTCTGTCCGCGCACCAGCCGGAAGGCGCTTTCCAGCTCCGGCCAGGTGAAGCGGCTGCCTTTGGCGCGAAGGTTCGGCCCGGGTCCGCCCATGTACACGGCGTCCGCCCCATATTGGAGGGCAGAGGTCAGCTTTCCGGGCGACCCCGCCGGGGCCAGCAACTCAGGAACGGGGAGGCGTTTCAGGCTGTGCATGTCCGGCTCAAACAGGCAAATTTTGCCGTACGCGATGCTGTTTGAGACGGTCCAGGACATCCGTGGGCACGTGGAGATTGCCCCTGCCCTTGCCGAGCTGAATCAAGGGTTTGGCCTCGCCGTGGAAGTCCGAGCCGCCCGAGACCACGAGATCGAGCCTTTTGGCGAGTTCAAGCATGGCCCTGGTCTGGGAAGGGGAGTGATCGTTGTAGTACGCCTCGAGGCCGTCCAGACCGAACTCCTTGAGGCGTATGAGCTCTTCGGCCAGGTGGTCGATGTTCAGGCCGTACTGGAACGGATGCGCCATGATCACCGTGGCGCCCTCCCGCTTGAGCAGGTCCACGGCTTCTTTGCCGGAGAGCACCTTTTTCGGGGCATAGGCCTTGCCTCTGGCGCCGAGATACCGCCCGAAGGCCTCATCCATGGAATGCACGTACCCGTGCTCCAGCAGCGCCTTGGCGATGTGCGGGCGCCCCACCGATCCTTCTCCGGCGATATTCTTGACCTCTTCATACGTCAGATCCATGCCCAGATCATGCAGCAGGCCGATGATGACATGGTTGCGCTGATGTCTGTGCTCCCGCAACTCTTCCATGACCTTGTTGAGCCCGGAGGGATTTTCCGGCAGCCACAACCCCACGATATGCATGCGGGCGCTGGGAGTGGTCACGCTCAGTTCGCAACCGCCAATGGTTTCCATGCCGAGGCGCGTTCCGGCGGCGAGAAATTCAGCCAACCCGACCACGGTGTCGTGATCGGTGAGGGCCATGGCCTCCAGGCCGATCTCCTTGCCGCGGCGCACCAATTCGTGCGGGGGCAGGGAGCCGTCCGAGGCCGTGGAATGTGTATGCAGGTCTATACCGGACATGTGCAGGCGCCTCCTTTGCGCTGCCCGCGAAGAGTGCGTGGCGCGGAACATTTGCGGTTGAACGTTTCGCAAGGGCAACCTTCCGGAAACGGGGCCGCGCCTCCCACCAGAATCATTTTGATCAGAGCATGTTAACCTTGTAACGGGATAGATACTCTTATACATTTTTCTGAAACAATGGGATATTGTTTCAGGTGCAAGCCTTGCTTCAAGGCGAAAACGCGCCAATAGACAGGATGGAGGAACGCCGGAGTGTGTTCCGGCATATCCACTTTCCATTGCGCATAAAAAGTTGTGCAACTGCCTCTAGAATCCTAACGCTTCATTGTCAACGTTCGCGGGGAGAATCCCGGGCCCCGTCATCGCGGATATGGACGGAAGGCGGCAAGTGTGCAACAAGACGAACCGGGCCGCGTCGGCCTTTGCAACGAGACATGAACAGCAGGAGGGACACCAATGGCGCTGAACAAGGATCTTTTGGAGATACTGGCCTGCCCGAAATGCAAGGGCAATCTGGAAATAGAAGGAAAAGAGGAAGGATTGCGCTGCCCGGCGTGCGCCGTGGTCTACCCCATACGCGAGGAAATCCCCGTGATGTTGATTGAAGAGGCCGTGCCGCAGGAAGACTGGGACAAGGGAACGCGCGAGGCCCGGAAATAGATTACGCGGCCGCCTGCTCCGGCTGCCGTCCAAGGGCCTTGTGCGCCAGCTTCAGGAGTTTGACCGCCGGTTCCAGCTCCGGTTCCAGCTCCAGGGCCTTTTGCAGGGAATCCCTGGCCATGGAGTAATCACGCAGTTCATACTGCAACCGTCCCACGTTATAATAGAGGTGGGGGTCCATGTTGCAGCATCCCAGGGCCTTGCGATACCATTGCAGGGCCTGTTCGTGCATGCCGCCTTTCCGCATGCGGATGCCGAACTCGTTGTACAGGTGCTTGTTTTCGCTTACGTAGTCGAATTCCAGGTCCATGAGTTTGTTGAACACGTCCTGGGCGTCGTCCAAGGCGCCCATGGACAGGGAAGCGATGCCCAGGCCGAAAATGGCGCGCAGGTTTTCCGGGTCCATGTTCATGACCTCTCTATAAGCCTGGCAGGCCCTTTCATGGCGCTGGGCCTTTTGATGCCGCTCGGCCTTGTCCAGCATCTGATCCAGGCTGTCGATGGCCGGTTTGACCTTGTTATAGTAGATCAGCGGCTCAGGCTTGAAACGCCGGCAAAACTCATGGTCGTCCAGATAAGTCTTTTTGCCCGAGGGCACGTCCTGGCCGTTGAGAGGCTGGATAAAAATCTGCCCCTGATCCTTTTTTTCCGCATAATAGCAAATGCAGCCTTCCGTCTTGCGCGCAGTGCGGCCGCTGCCGAGTTTATAATTCGTCCGTTCCGAAACGACCACCTGAAAAGCGGGAAGGGCATGTTCCTGTTCCATGACCAGGATCTCCATGGAGAACATGGTTTTGTCGCGCCGAAAAAGGGACGGACCACGGCGGGAATACGCCCGGATGCGGATGTGGAGGCAACCCGGCGGTCTTGAAAACTGCGCGCTCGGCGAGACGTTCAAGATCCGTGGCTTTCCGTCCCCGACTCACGACGGGTTTGGCCTTTTTCTCACTAAGGAATATACGCTGCACAGTACATTATTGCAACTCGTCGATAATTTGCCTGGTTGCAACATGCCAGCCCGGCAACCCCGTAACAAATATCGGAATTTCTCTTCACCTTGCATGAAGGAAATCACGTACGACAGGCATTTCGAGGAAAAACTTTTCAAAACCGCCCGTGAAGCGCCTGGGGGCAAGCGCCGCGGCACCGGGCGTCATGCGGCGAAAAAGGGATTGGTCTTTTTTTCCCGGCCCACTGTGGTCGCCGGGCCGTGTCCCGAGTAAACGACCGTCTCATCGGGCAAAATGAAGATGCGTTCCCGGATGGAGCGCAGCAATGCCTGGGCGTCGCCCCCCGGCCAATCCGTGCGCCCCACTGATCCCTGGAAAAGCAGGTCGCCCACGAAGATCACGCCGCTACGCGGAAAATAAAAGGAAAGCCCCCCCGGCGTGTGTCCCGGCGTGTCCAGGACAAGGAGCGGTTGCTCCAGCACCTGCTGCCGCCCCGGCTTGAGAGCGGAAAAAGTAAAGGGCGGCACGCGGGGCAACCATTGGCCTCCACGCCCGTAGATCAACTTCTGCAGATACAGGTCCGCGGCGCTGCCCCATATTTCCGGTGAAACGCCTTTTTTGCTGAGGGTTTCCTGCTGGAGCCGGCGCACACCGCAGACGTGGTCCGCATGCAGATGCGTGAGCAGGATGTGCGTGAGCCGCAATTCCCGCTCTTCGAGGGCTTCCAGCATGGGCTCGGGGTTTTCGCCCGCGTCCACGACCACGGCCTGCCCGTTGTGCGCAAGAAAATAGCAGTTGGTCTCCAAGCTTCCCAAAACCCATGTTGTCACGCGCATGGCATGTCTCCGCCTCTGGCCCCCGATTGCAAGACTTTGCATGGCTGGTACCTTTTTTGCTTTTTCCATGCAAATGATTATGCATCCGCGTGGATGCGGCATTTTCTGCCGCTTACGCCCAAGGAGCGCCCATGCTGTATCTTTTCGGAAACTGCCAACTGGATTTTCTGGCCTGCGCGCTGCGCGAGCATGGCCAGCGCGTCGAGCATCGCCCCCTGGCGTCGGCGCTCACCCTGGACCAGGAGCTGACCGTGCCCGCGACATTGGCGCGGCTGCAGGAGCGGCACGGCGTCGAGCGGTTCATGCACGGACGCACGCTCAAAAACCAGTTTCAGCTCTTCACGGAGGACGATCCCGAAGCAACGGCCGTCGTCCTCAATCTATTCCATGAAAACGAACCGCTTTTCGTGGATACCGAGGCAGAGCGCATCTTCTTCTTCGATCCCGCGGGCTGGAGCGAGGTTCCCGACGTGGAGCGATGGATGCGCGCGCACTGCCAAAAGGTCGAGCCCCACCCCCTGCGGTATTTGCAGCGTTTTACCCGCCTGCTGGAGGCCTTGAGCGCCCTGCGCCCCCGCACGCCGCTGCTGTTGCTGACCCGGTTGTTCCACTACCCCGCGTTCGGCCCCCAGCCCCGTTCCTATCTGCGGGGGTGGGACGAATTGCAGCACCAATGGCCGCAGGCCATGGCGGAATGGAAGCGGCGCTTCAAGCAACTCCACATCCTTGATATGAACCGCGTGTTCGCCGGCGTATGGAACCGCGAGCCTGCGCCCGGCCTGCAGCGCATCGAGGCCCATTGCCCTTTTCTGCGCATAAGCCTCACCCCCGAGGACCCGGACCAGGGACCGCCGCGGGAAATGCTCGTTCAACGCGATGTTGAGCACATAGGGAGCATCTGGACCCCGCTGGCGCGCAAGATTGCGGATTTCATGCGCCATGGAGCGGTGCGCTACACCGCCCGGGAGCACATCCCCGAGGCCTGGCTCCAGCCCTGGCGTCCGCGTCCCTTGCCGGCTGAAGAAACCCTGACCGCGTGGCTGCGCTCCGGTTCCAACTACCTGGCCGCCCAGGCGGTGGGGGAATTGCTCCTGCATCCGCAGCCGGACCACACCTCGCTATTGGCGCAATTTGCAGACTCCATGCCTGTTTGTCACAATCTTTTACACATGATTGACAAATACAGCCGAATACAGAAGAATCCGCGCATAGCTTCCTGGTGCGAGGCGCATGCGCAAGCGGTCAGAGCCTTTGGCACGCAAAACGGGCCGACCTTCACGCATCAATATCTGGAGCGGCTGGCTGCCATTGCCCGACGAGCCACGCACACCGCGCATGCAACGGTCTGAGCACCGCCCCCTGATACGCAGCGCGCCGCTCCCCGAACCAACACGAGATTATGCGCATTTTATTAGTAGACGACAACGAACACAGTTTGCAAAGCCTCGCCGTGGTGCTCACCGACCTGGGGCACGAGCCTGTTCCGCAAAAAGACGCCGTGCGAGCCCTGGATCTCGTGCAACGCGAATTTTTCCCCCTGGTGATCACGGATATCCGCATGCCCGGCATGGACGGCCTTGAGCTGTTGAGCCGCATCAAGGCCTCGCCCTACAGTAAAAATTCCGACGTGGTGCTCATCACCGGCCACGGGGACATGGAAACCGCGGTGGACGCCCTGCGCAAGGGCGCCTACGACTACCTGAACAAGCCCATCAACGCCCGCGAACTTTCCGCAGTGGTCGAGCGTAGCGCCGAGCATCAGACCCTGCTCTTTGAAAACCGCGAATATCAGATGGAATTCAATAAAAAGGTGCAGGAAGCGACCGTGAGCCTGCAACAGGATCTGGCCCGCGTCAGACGCCAGTTGCTCATGGCCGCCGGCATCGACGGACTTGTGGCCGAATCTCCGGCCATGCGCCAATTGCTCGACGAAGCGGAGTTATACCACGGCGACCCCACGGTGCCGGTGCTCATAGAGGGCGAAACCGGCACCGGCAAAGAGGTGCTGGCCCGGCTCATCCATTTCGGCCGCAACGGCAGCGACACCCCTTTCGTGCCGCTCAATTGCGCGGCCATACCGGACCAGCTTTTTGAGAGCGACCTGTTCGGACACGATCCCGGCGCCTATACGGGCAGCACCCGCAAGGGACAGCCCGGCAAGCTTGAAATGGCCGGAAAAGGCAGCGTTTTTCTTGATGAAATCGCGGAAATGCCGCTCATGTTGCAGCCCAAGCTACTGCGCGTCTTCGAGGACCGCACCTTTTACCGTGTCGGCGGCGTCAAGCGCCGCAATTTCGAGGCGCGCGTCATCTGTGCGGCCAACCGCGACCTGCACGGCCTCGTGGACCAGGGACTCTTTCGCCGCGACCTCTACCACCGACTCAAAGTGGGGCATCTCTACATCCCCCCCCTGCGTGAGCGAAAAGAAGACATCGTGCCCCTGGCGGAAAAATTCCTCGAACGCGAGGCCAAACGCAAACGAAAACAGTTCAAGGGCCTGCATCCCGATACCGTGGAGCTGTTGTGCGCCCACACCTGGCCCGGCAACGTGCGCGAATTGGAGAACATTATCGAACGCGCGGTACTCTCGGCGGACGGTGATCTTCTGACCCCCGACCAGGTGCATTTTCTCACGGAAAAGCACCCCGTTCCGGCCGGAAAGCTCCCTTTGCCCGCGTCCTGCCCGGACATCCGCTCCTTCGGCGCGCTGCATCCTGACTCCTTGCAGCTTCCGGACACGTCCCTGAACCTTGAGGCATTCAACGAGGCGATCATCTGCAAGGTGCTGGAAAAATTTTCAGGAAACAAAAGTCAGGCCGCGCGCTACCTCGGATTGTCGCGGTACGCCCTGCACCGGCGACTGCAGAAAATCGAGGAAAACTGCGCGCGGTAGCGCACACCGTGCGTTATTGCGCATCCGTTTTCGCACACTCTCCTCAGTTCCCCACTCTCCCTCTGTCTGCATTTTGTGTCGACGTGCTGGCAACACATTACAATTGCAGCGTTTAATCTTTTTTCACCTCTTTCGTCAACATGGCACCATCCTTGCTTATAAATAATTCAGTTCGTTAACAGACACGGCTTGTCTGTGTCTGTTGTTTTTATGTGCAACGCCGTGTTTTCATCGTCTGCATGATCTTAACGTATGGATGACGGGCTAGGCCCCATGCCCCTTGGGCCTGCAGCACCCCCCCCCGCTGCCCCGTTTCCAGATAAGCGGTAAGTACCCTGTGCGAATCCGCTGAATGCAATTGTCTAAGTCAGGAGGGTCTACCCCCCCCCCGGACCCTCCGACTTAGGCAGCATTCTTCTCCTGGTCCTGCCCCCAGACCCCCGGCAATATTTATACTGGTGTTCGAATGAACCCTCGTATATTACGCACACCAATAGTTTGCCCGGTTCCCGCTTTCAGGGAGATGCGACGGGGCTTTTCCGCGCCGCATATACCCACCGTCCTCATGATGCCGAGCCGGAACGCATCCGCCACGCGCTCCATGTTCGAGCGCACCGTCTGCGCCGCAGTAAAAGAAAAAAAGGGAAAGATTCATGCTCGAGACCACAATTCTCTGTCTGGACATCGGCAGCGGCACTCAGGACGCCCTGCTGTATCGACCGGGGCAGTCCATTGAAAACAGTCCGAAATTCGTGCTCCCCGCACCAGCCAAAATGGTGGGGAAACGCATCGCCGCATGCACCGCGGCAGGACGCGGTGTGTATCTGCACGGAGAAAACATGGGGGGCGGTTTCTGGCGCGCCCTCAGACCGCACATGAAAGCCGGGCTGGGCGTGGCCGCGCATCCGGAAGCCGCCCTGGCCCTGGGAGACGACCTGGACAGGCTGCGCAACATGGGCGTCAACGTCACGGAGTCCGCTCCCGCGGGGTATCACCCCGTGCATTTGTGCGATTACAGCCCCGCGTTCTGGCAAACGTTTCTCGGTCATGCCGATCTGCCCGCCCCTGATCTGATCCTGGCCGCCGTCCAGGACCACGGCTACCACCCCAAGCAAAGCAACCGCATCGGCCGTTTCAACATCTGGAACGCTTTTCTGCTGCAACACGAAGGCCGGCCCGAGGAATTGCTTTTCACCATCCCGCCCCGCGAAATGACCCGCCTCGCCACCGTGCAAAAGGCCGCGGGCAACGCCATGGTCGCCGATACCGGGGCCGCGGCGGTGCTGGGGGCGCTGTGCGACCAGGCCGTGCAGCAATGCCAAAACAGCACGGGCGCTACGGTGCTCAACATCGGCAACAGCCACATCATCGCCTTTTTGCTGCACCGGGGGCGCATCCTGGGCGTGTATGAACACCATACCGGCATGCGCGACGCCGACCAACTGCTCAACGACCTGCGGCGCTTCCGCCAGGCGGACATCACGAATCAGGAAGTGCTGGATTCAGGCGGCCACGGCTGCGTGACCCTTGATCTGCCGGAAATGGCCGACGCCTTCGCCCCCCTCTTTGTACTGGGGCCGCAACGCGCGCTGCTTCAGGGGCGCGATGCGCAGTTCCCCGCGCCCGGGGGCGACATGATGCTCATGGGGTGCTTCGGATTACTCAAAGGCTACGCCATGCGCAACCCCGAACTGGAGCTGCCTTTCTAAAGTAAAGAGGCATGCCTCCGGCGGCTTAAGAACCTTTTGAAAAAGGTTCTTAAGAATCTCCAAACCGTTATGGCTGATTTGATAAAGTTCGGATGCGCTAGGCTGTGTTTCTAAATTCATTATGAAAAGAAAATGCGAGAGGGGAAACCCTTTGTTAGCGCCATCCGTAAGGCGCGGTCGTTTCGCGCCTTACGGATGGCGACAGCAGAGCTAGGGTTCTCCCCCTCGCGCTCCCCCTTCCTAAACTTTGTCGCCAGACAAGTATATCTGTAACACATTGAGTTTATAGATATTTCAGACAAAAGTCTTTGGAAACTTCAGCCCTTGGGCGCGGTCGTATCGCGCCTTAGGGATGAAGATAGCAGCGCTGGGGGGTCCGGGGGGAGAACCTTTCTCCAGAAAGGTTTCCCCCCGGAAAAACCTAACAAGTCTTTAATCAGTGCTTCCCTAAATTCATTATGAAAAGAAAATGCGCTAGCCCAGCAAAAAACGCCAATAGTACTTGCCGAACAGGATATAGAGCATCCCCCCCAGGGAGAGAAACGGACCGAAGGGCACCATGGTTTCCAGGGCGCGGCCCGTTGGTTTGAGCAGATAGTACAGGCTGGCGGCAAGCGCGGTGACGGCCGAGGCGGTGATCACGATGGGCAGGGCCTGCCAGCCGAGCAGCGCCCCCAGCAGGAGCATGAGTTTGATGTCGCCCGTGCCGAGTCCCTCGATGCCTTTGAGGCGGCGGTAGAGCTGTTGCAGCAGCCAGAACATGCCTGCGCCCGCGGCCGCGCCGATAAGTGAATCCACGAGCGTGGGATAGCCCAGGTTCGGCAGAAGAACGAAATAGGCGCCCAGCAGGGCCAGCAGCGCCCCCGGCAGGGTGAGCACGTCGGGAAGTATGTAGATTTGCAGGTCGATGAAACTGGCCACGATCAGAATGCCGCCGATGACGAGGTACAGCGCGAACACGGGTGTGAGGCCGTATTCCAGCGCCAGCCCCAGGGCCCACAGTCCGGAAAGCAATTCCACGGCGGGATAGCGCGGGCTGATGCGTTGTTTGCACGCGCGGCAGCGCCCCATCAGGATAACGTAGCTCAGCAGCGGAATATTTTCCCACCAGGCGAGCTGATGGCCGCAGCTGGGGCACTTGGAGCGCGGTTTTACTATGGATTCCCCGCTCAAATAGCGATGGATGCAGACATTGTAGAAGCTGCCGAGGATCAGACCGAGGATTGCGGCCAGATAAGGGAAGTACGGCAGCAGGTTGCGCGGTGCGTCGACATTCATGGACATGAACCTCCGGGGCGAAGATGTGCGGCGCAGCGCGGAAACGCCGCCGCAATGCCTTTATCCCCGTTGTAGTGGCACAAGCGTATGAACATGGCAAGAGCGGGCGGCACTGTTTCCAATGGTGCGCCTGGCGGACAATGAGCCCGAATGCGGCGCTCACGGCTTGCCAAGGCCGGGTCATGCGGTATATGGACGTTGCGCGTCAAGAAACCGCGTTCCGCGATCCGAAAGGAATCAACCGGGCGCGGAAGAAAAAAAACCGGACAGATGGCCGGGCCGCCTTGCCCGCATCCGGGGTTATGTACTACATCATTGCCGTCGGCAACATTCCCCATCTTTTTATGCACCATCAAAAAGCAAGCTGAGACCGCCCATGCCCAAGCGCGAGGACATCAAGAAAATCATGCTCATTGGTTCCGGGCCCATCGTTATCGGCCAGGCCTGCGAGTTCGACTATTCAGGCACACAGGCGCTCAAGGCGCTCAAGGAAGAAGGCTACGAGGTCGTGCTGGTCAATTCCAACCCGGCCACGATCATGACCGATCCTGGTCTGGCGGACAGGACCTACATCGAACCCATCGAGCCCGAATCCGTGGCCCGCATCATCCGCAAAGAGCGCCCCGACGCGCTGTTGCCCACCCTCGGGGGGCAGACCGGCTTGAACACCGCCGTGGCCGTGGCCGAAATGGGCGTGCTCGATGAATGCGGCGTGGAACTCATCGGCGCGTCCCTGCCCGTGATCCAGAAGGCGGAAAGCCGCGACCTCTTCCGCCAGGCCATGAACAATATCGGCCTCAAGGTGCCGCAAAGCGGCATCGCGCGCACCATTGAAGACGTGCGCAGCCTCGGCGCAACGCTGCCCTTTCCGATCATCGTGCGCCCCGCCTACACTCTGGGCGGGACCGGGGGCGGCGTGGCCTACAATATGGAAGACCTGGAAAAAATCGCCGGACACGGCCTGGCCGCGAGCCTGAAAAGCGAGGTCATGCTCGAAGAATCCGTGCTGGGCTGGAAGGAGTTCGAGCTGGAGGTCATGCGCGATAAAAACGACAACTGCGTGATCATCTGCTCCATAGAAAACGTGGACGCCATGGGCGTGCACACCGGCGACTCCATCACCGTGGCGCCCGCGCAGACCCTGACCGACGTGGAATACCAGGAGATGCGCAACGCGGCCATCGCCATCATGCGCGAGATCGGGGTGGAAACCGGCGGTTCCAACGTGCAGTTCGCGGTGAATCCGAAAAACGGCGACCTGGTGGTCATCGAGATGAACCCGCGCGTGTCGCGTTCCTCGGCCCTGGCCTCCAAGGCCACCGGTTTCCCTATCGCCAAGATCGCGGCCAAGCTGGCCGTGGGCTACACCCTGGACGAGATTCCCAACGACATCACCCGCGAAACCATGGCCTCGTTCGAACCCACCATCGACTATTGCGTGGTCAAGATACCGCGTTTCACCTTTGAAAAATTCCCGGGCAGCGAAGATTTTCTGACCACGTCCATGCGCAGTGTGGGCGAAGCCATGTCCATTGGCCGGACCTTCAAGGAATCGCTGCAAAAGGGACTGCGCTCCCTGGAGATCGGCATGCCCGGCCTGGGCAGGGGCATCGCGGCCAGGGAACTGGAGGGCGACGAGCTGCTGCTTAAGCTGCAAAAGCCCAATTCCAGACGCATCTTCGCCGTGAGGCAGGCCTTGCAGCAAGGCTATTCCATAGACGCCCTTTATGAAATCACGGACATCGACCCCTGGTTCCTGCGCCAGATCAAGGATATCGTGGACGAGGAGGAGAGCCTGCGGCTCTACGGCCTGGAACACAGCATTTCCCGCGATACGCCGGATATGGCCGCGACCCTGCGCCAGGCCAAGCAATACGGCTTTTCGGACAGGCAGCTGGCGGCGCTGTGGAAACGCGACGAACGGGACATCCGCGACCTGCGCCGGGAATTGGGCATCATTCCCACCTATTACCTCGTGGATACCTGCGCTGCGGAGTTCGAGGCCTATACGCCCTACTACTACTCCACCTACGAACCGGGGCAGGAGACGGCGCCTCCCGAGGACACGCGCAAGATCATGATTCTGGGCGGCGGCCCCAACCGCATCGGCCAGGGCATCGAGTTCGATTACTGCTGCTGCCACGCCGCCTTCGCCCTGCAGGAGATGGGCATCGATTCCATCATGGTCAACTCGAACCCGGAAACCGTTTCCACGGACTACGACACCTCCGACCGCCTGTACTTCGAGCCCCTGACCCTGGAAGACGTGCTGCACATCGTGGATTTCGAGAAACCCGACGGCGTGATCGTGCAGTTCGGCGGGCAGACCCCCCTGAATCTGGCGGTGTCCTTACTGCGCGCCGGCGTGCCCATTATCGGCACCTCCCCGGACAGCATAGACCGCGCCGAGGACCGCGAACGGTTCCAGGCCCTGCTGCATAAGCTGAAGTTGCGCCAGCCGCCGAACGGCACGGCCACCACCCTGGAGCAGGCCTATGGAATCGCCCGCGACATCGGTTATCCCGTTGTGGTGCGCCCCAGCTACGTGCTCGGGGGGCGCGCCATGGAAATCGTGTACAGCGAGGACCAGCTGGCCAACTACTTCCAGGTCGCCCTTGTGGCCTGCGGTGAAAACCCCGCCAGCGAGGAACATCCCATCCTTATCGACAAGTTCCTGGAAAACGCCGTGGAACTGGACGTTGACGCCCTCTCCGACGGAGAGGATACGTATGTCGCCGGCATCATGGAGCACATCGAGGAGGCCGGCATCCATTCCGGCGATTCGGCCTGCGTGCTCCCCCCGCACACCATCTCCCCGGAAACACGGGAGGAAATCGTGCGTCAGACCAAGGCCCTGGCCCTGGAACTCGGCGTGGTGGGACTGATGAACATCCAGTTCGCCATCAAGGACGGAGAGATCTACATCCTTGAGGTCAATCCCCGCGCCTCGCGCACCGTTCCCTTTGTGAGCAAGGCCACCGGCGTTTCCCTGGCCAAGCTGGCCACCAAAGTCATGCTGGGGCGCAAACTCAAGGAACTGCAACCCTGGAGCATGCGCAAGCACGGCTACATTTCCGTGAAGGAGTCGGTCCTGCCCTTCAACCGGTTTCCGGGCGTGGACATCCTGCTTGGACCTGAAATGCGCTCCACCGGCGAGGTTATGGGCATCGATGAAACCTTCGGCCTGGCCTTCATGAAGAGCCAGCTGGCGGCGGGGCAGCAGTTGCCCACCGAGGGCAAGGTGTTCATTTCGGTCAACGACCACGACAAGCCCGAGGCCGTGCAGCTGGCCCGGCAGTTCAGCGCATTGGGCTTCGTGATCCTCGCCACCGGCGGCACGGCCGAATACCTCAAGGAGCACGACGTGCCCGCGGAACGCATCCCCAAGGTGTCCGAAGGAAAGCGCCCCCATGTTGTGGATTATATCATCAACCGTGAAATCAACCTGTTGATCAACACGCCTTCAGGTAAGCACACCATCGGCGATTCCAGATTACTGCGGCAGACCACGTTGCTTTACGGTTTGCCCTACACCACCACCCTGGCCGGGGCCAAAGCCATGGTCCAGGCCATCACCGAAGTGCGCGGCAAAGGGCTTGAGGTCAAGAGCCTACAGGAATATTACGGTACTTGCTAACACGGCGCGAGGTTGGCGCAGCCACACGGAATCGGGGGCGCTGTGCGCATACGGCGCGCATCGTCCCCAAGGGTTCAAGAAATAAGGTCGTTATCCATGAAAAAAGAATATTGCGGTCTTTTCGCCATATACAACCATGCAGAGGCCGCCCGCATGGCCTATTTCGGTTTGTACGCCCAGCAGCACCGCGGCCAGGAGAGCGCGGGCATCGTCACCTGGGACGGCGGCAAGATTCGCGAGCATCGCGGCATGGGCCTGGTGCCGGAAGTCTTCAACGAACGGCACCTGGGCAAAGAGCTGAAGGGCACCATCGCCTTGGGCCACATACGCTATTCCACCACAGGCGCCTCCCTGATCCGCAACGCCCAGCCCTTCATCGCGCGATTCGGCAACAGGCAGATGGCCGTGGCGCACAACGGCAATCTGGTCAACACGCTGCAACTGCGGCGCGAGCTTGAAGCCCAGGGGTCCATCTTTCAGACCACCATCGATTCCGAGCTGTTCATTCACCTCATTGTCCGGTTCCTGCGCGAAATGGAGTTGGAAGACGCCGTGATCGCCGCCTGCAACAAGGTCAAGGGCGCGTATTCGCTTCTGATCCTGGCGGACGACAAGCTTATCGCGGTCAAGGACCCCCATGGGTTCCGCCCCCTGGCGTTGGGGCGCGTGGGCGGCTCCTATGTGCTGGCCTCGGAAAGCTGCGCCTTTGATTTGCTGGAGGCCGAATATCTGCGCGCCCTGGACCCCGGTGAAATGCTCGTCATCCAAGGCAATTGCGTAAACAGCTACCGCCTGGGAACGCCCCAGCCCAGAACGCAGTGCATTTTTGAATTGATTTATTTCGCGCGCCCGGATTCCATCGTGTTTGGTGAAACCGTCTACGCCTGCCGGAAAAAGATGGGCAAGACCCTGGCGCAGGAAAATCCCGTGGATGCGGATTTCGTCATGCCCTTTCCGGATTCGGGCGTGTATTCCGCCGTGGGCTATTCCCAGGAATCCAAACTGCCGTTTGAAGCCGCCATGATCCGCAACCACTACGTGGGGCGCACATTCATCCAGCCATCGCAAGACATGCGCGACTTCAGCACCCGCGTGAAAATCAACCCGGTGCGCAGTATGATCAAGGATAAACGGCTGCTCATTGTGGACGATTCCATTGTGCGCGGCACCACCATCCGCTCCCGCGTGATCAAATTGCGTGAACTGGGCGCGCGTGAGATCCATATGCGCGTCTGCTGCCCCCCTATCCGTTTCCCTTGCTTTTATGGAATCGATTTTTCCTCCAAAGGGGAGCTCATCGCGGCCAACAACTCCGTGAAGGATATCGCCAAGTTCATCGGGCTCGATTCTCTGAGTTACCTCAGCATCGAAGGGTTGTTGGACTCGGTGCGCAATCCCAAGGATTATTGCCTGGCCTGCTTCGACGGCAATTACCCCATTCCCTCGGATATCGGCTTGGGCAAGATGTGCCTTGAAAGCGACAGGATCATAAACTGGTGAGTACGAACGGCCACGATGCCGGGCGGCCGGATTGGCCCGCCATGGGGCGCGAGGTTCTTGAAATCGAATGCCAGGGCCTGCGAGCCGTGCATGACCGCCTGGACCGGAACTTTGCTCGCGCCCTGGAATTGCTGCGCGCCTGCCGGGGGCGGGTGGTGCTCACGGGCATCGGCAAATCCGGGCTTGTGGGACGCAAGATAGCCGCCACGTTCTCCTCCACGGGCACGCCCGCCATGTTCCTGCATCCCGTGGAGGGCGCCCACGGCGACATGGGCATGCTGCGCCCCGAGGATTTGCTCGTGGCCATCTCCTACAGCGGCGAAACCGACGAACTCAACGCCATTTTGCCGGCCCTGCGCTCATTGGGCCTGGGCTGCATCGCGCTCACCGGCAACACCCGCTCCACTCTGGCGCATCTGGCGGACGTCGTGCTCGACTGCTGCGTGCCGCGTGAGGCCTGCCATTTCGATCTCGCCCCCACAGCCAGCACCACGGCGACCCTGGCCATGGGCGACGCCCTGGCCGTATGCCTGATGCGCGCCAAGGAGTTCAACGAACAGGATTTCCTGCGCGTACACCCCGGCGGCGCCTTGGGACAGCGCTTGCGCCAGCGCGCCGCGGAATTGATGCACACGGGCGATATCCCTTGTGTCGGGAAAACCGCCAGCGTCGCGCAGGCGCTTGCCGTCATGAGCAGCGGGGGGCTTGGGGCCGTGTTGATCACGGACGACGGCAACCGGCTTTTGGGCATCTTCACGGACGGCGACGTGCGCCGCCTGCTTTGCAAAGGCCCCGTGGAGCGCGACGCCCAGGTGCGGACCGTCATGACGCCGGGCCCCAAGCACGGACTCACGGACCAGACGGCGGGCGAACTCCTCGAACTCATGGAGCACAACGCCATCACCGTGCTGCCCGTGCTGGACGGTGGCGGCGTTGTCCAGGGCATCGTCCACCTGCACGATCTTCTGGGTAAAGGCCGCTTCAGATTCGCTTAGGGTGAAACGAAAATGCCGGCGGCTTACGAACCCTTTTAATAAAGGTTCGTAAGAATCTCCAAAATTTTCAGATTGATATAATCAACCAACCTGGTTGCGATTTCAAGCATGCCCTTCGCCGGGGCGATGCCTCCAGCCATACCATGTTACAGTTGCGTCGCCCTAAAGCATTTTCGCCTTGAAACAAGGCTCTCCCCTGAAACAATTTCCAATTGTTCCAG
>CAZFCK010000040.1:0-26211 GCA_964517355.1 uncultured Desulfovibrionaceae bacterium
CAGGGAAATGCATAAGAGCATCTAGCGCTTTTCAAGCGTGAGATGCTCTAGACCGGGGAAATTGCGTATCTACGATTGAAAGCGAGGCCCGTACTTGTCGCGCAAATGGTTAGCCGCGTCCGCCTCAAACGCTCTGCGCTGTTTGTCAACGCACGTCCATTTTACCATAAATGCATCCGGGTCGCCCGGTTCCGCCGGCATGAGACCCGCTCTTTCGAGTTGGTGAAACGTAATCGTTCGCGTGTTCTTGCGCCAAAGAGCGGTGTTTACTTTTTGATCGCCACGGACTGTGATTTCACATCCACCAGGAATGATAGGATCGTCCTCAAACGTAAGATGCACTTTGTAGGCTCCACCACGTAAGGCAAAACGAACCGCCTTCAGAAAGTCGGTAGCACGCTTGAAGATAGGCTTGCCCTGTTCCGTAGCCGTGGTTACAGTCTGTCCAGCCATTTCAACACCTCCAGAGTGTTGTCAGGGTTAGGCCTCCGGGACGTGCTCCTACACTTCCGGGGGCCGCTTCTATTTACTTCGCCCACTGTGGGCGTTGCTCATCTCAGATCGCCAGCAACCTCCTCGGGTCGATTCCAAGAACGTCGGCAAGCTTACGTGCGTTGTTCTTGCCGATGGGGCGCTTGTTGTTCTCCATCTCACTGATATGCCGTCTCGGGATGCCGGATCTCTCCGCAAGCTGCACCTGGGTAAGACCTTCGCGGTACCGGGCTCCGGCAAGGAATACGCCCGGCAATTGATCGTCGTCATAGCCCAGGGCTTCGCGCCACGGCATGGAGGCGTCCGCTTCCTTAAAGCCAAGCTCCCGCATGGCCTGCAGCGCCTCTTTCTTCCTGGTGGCGGGGCCTGTGAAGCACAGGTTCACCTCTTCAGTATGGGGCTTTTTCGTGGGTTCCAACATACGTCACCTCCACAAGTCTGATTTCCTTGTCACGCTCTTCCCAGACCGCAACATATGTGGGCTTTCCCTTTTTCAAGTTGCAATGGTGGCGATTCGAGGCCAGCTTGCCGTAGTTCGGCCAATCGCCCCGGACGGGTCCGCCGTCCTCGATATCGGCCAACAGCAGCGCCAAAATCTTATGCACCCGGTCAGGCAGCTTGTGCGCCCCCTTCCGCGCTTTTGCCGACATCTCAACCGTCCACTTCATAGCGCCCCTACTGTACTAAAATTTAGTGCATAGTCAAGCTATGCCTATGGAGAACAAAAAGCTCATGATGTTTTAGGAGCTTAGCAAGATATCTTCTCCAATCGGTGACATGAGTGACGTTAGTGACGTTTTATCCCCTGCCTAAAAAGGTGACATGAGTGACGTTTGCGATTAAAACGTCACCGCTGAAAACCGTTGTCACGCCTAGCTTTGTGACGTTAGTGACGTTTGTGACGTTTTCCACGGTGTAAATCCATATTTATCCTGCAGGTCACTTGCTTGCCCTGGCGGTTGCGCCTCATCGGTGAAGTCCGAGATTAGCAACTTTAGCAAGTTTAGCAGGGGTGCAGGCTTCATTCCCCTCATTGCCGGAATCCGAGATTAGCGAGTTTAGCAAGTTTAGCAGGGGTGTTGCCCTGTTTCCCGAGAGGTATTCACTTCACGACCTTCAAAATCTGATTGTGCCCTTCTCCGTTCACTGCCCGCATAAGATCATCATGCACCCCGGCGGCACGGGATAGGGCTTCGTCCCGTAAATGGGCGTAGCGTTGGCTCATGCGCGGTTCCTTGTGCGTCAAGAGCTTCTGCAGGGTGTACATGTCCACTGTTCCGGAGCTGGCCAGCATGGACGCATAGACATGCCGCAAGCCATGCATGGGGCGGAAGTCATCGGGCAAACCCGCTCTTTTTCTGATACGCCTTAAGGCCGGGTAGATATTCTGAAGCTCTCCCCCTTCAGGATTGGGGAAAACGTAATTGGAAGTCTTAGGTTGCTCCTGCAGGATGTCACGGGCCATTTCAGACATGGGAATGTGGGAGGCCTTGCCTCCCTTGCTCTTGCCAATGAAGATGAAGCCGCGCTCCATGTCCAGGTCAGGCCACTGCAGGCGTAAGATTTCGCTTCGCCTCATACCAGTGGCCAGGGCCATTTTCATGATACGGGCTGTTTGCTGATTCTCGTCATCGGCCATGGCCTGAAGCAGCCGTTGAAGCTGCTCCGGAGTCAAATCCTCCGTGACTTCATTGTCTACCCTGGGGAGTTCGATATGGAGGCGGGTAGGGTCCGGGGCCTGGCAAAGCCCCTTCTTGACGCCAAAGTTGATGATGCGTTTCAGCAGGGCCAGGACGTGCTTTACGGTCTGGGGGCTCTTCTGCTTGATCAGCTTCACCCGCAAGCGGTCCACGTCCAGCGTGATGATTTCATGAGGCTCTTTCTGGCCAAATGGTTTGGCAAGGTAATCCTGGAAGCGGTAGTCATCGGTGCGTAAGCCCTTGGTCATTTCGCGCTGGCTCTTGTATTCATCCCAGAGCTTGGCAATGGTCATGCGCCTGCGCTCCGCCTCAAGCTCTTCCCGCTCCCGCTGCCGACGTTCGGCGTTTGTCTCCATGTCCCCATCGATACGACGAGCCCGCAGGCCGGATGCGCGTGCGGGGGTCATATCATCGCGGTGCTGCCGTCCTGCTTTCTCCTCCACCTGCCTGCCGTCTTTGCGATAGCGGATGAAGTAGATTTTCTCGGGCTTGCCGTCCGGGGTCTTGCCCATGACGTAATAGACGCCCGCGTAACTGGTCTTGAATCGCTCTTGTCTCGCCATGCTTCCCTCCCCTGTCCGTGTGGGGGAACGGATTTCCCCCACAGCTCACGGCACCGTTACCGGCCTGGGATTCTGGCCGTGGGGTGGATATATTTTCCCCCACACTATCCCCCACACTTTTTGGGAAAGTAGATGGCCTTCAGATGAAAGTCAATCCTATTCCCTGAAAACATAACTCTTGGAATAATAAGATTTTTCGTTTTAGATGAAACAGGATGAAAATAGCTGATTAGATATGTTTACGGCCTCTCACGCCGGTAACCGGGGTTCAAATCCCCGTGGGGACGTTACTCAAAAATATCAAGAGTTTATGCGCAAGCATAAACCCTTTTTTTGTTTGAAATCGGAGCGAAGACATCGATTTTCTCTTTATCCGGTCAATTATTCCAGCTCCTTGAGAGGGCCAGGCTCGGTTGTGTCCATATAATGCTGTAAAATTAGGCTAGAGCATCTCACGCTTGAAAAGCGCTAGATGCTCTTATGCATTTCCCTGGAACAATTGGAAATTGTTTCAGGGGAGAGCCTTGTTTCAAGGCGAAAATGCGCTAAGGCCGGCAGGATTTTGAGAAGGCCACCGCTTTCCGTTATGGCGCTTGTTGTCAACGATAAGCACATAAAGGAGGAAGCGATGGCCGAGTACGAAATTAAGCTCACCGGGGAGCATCTGGCAAGCCTCATGTCCAATGACCAGGGCTTCCGCAGGCTCCTGCAAGACGTAATCAACCAGGTTCTGGAAGCACAGATGACAGACCACCTGCACGCAGAGCCCTACGAACGAACCGATGGCCGTCAGGGACATCGCAATGGCTACCGGGTCCGGCAACTCTCCACCCGCGTCGGCCCCCTCTTGTTACGCATCCCCCAGTCCAGAGACGGGAGCTTTTCCACCGACATTTTCCGCCGCTATCAGCGTAGCGAGCAGGCCTTTGTCCTTGGCCTGATGGAAATGTACCTGCGGGGCGTCTCCACCAGGAAAGTCTCCGCGATCACAGAAGAACTCTGTGGAACAAGCTTCTCGAAATCAACCGTCAGCCAACTGGCTACGGAGTTGGACCTGCGTGTTGAGGCCTGGGGCAAGCGTGATCTGTCAGGACAGGAGTATCCCTTCCTGATCGTCGATGCCCTGGTGCTCAAAGTGCGGCGGGAGCGGGCTGTACGCTCCACGAGCGCGTTGATCGTCACCGGCGTCAACGCCGAAGGGAACCGCGAGATCCTCGGCCTGCACCTGGGAGATAGTGAATCCGAGACCACTTGGGAGGACATCTTCATCTCCCTGAAGCAACGCGGATTGCGTGGCGTGGACTTCGCAGTTTCTGACCAGCACAAAGGCCTGGTCAAGGCGCTACGTCGTCACTTTCAGGGAGCCTGCTGGCAGCGCTGCCAGGTGCATTTTATGCGCAATATCCTCGGACACACGCTAAAAAGCGTGCAAGGCGAGATGGTGCGAGGGCTCAGGCGAATTCTGCACGCCTCGGATCAGACAGAAGCCCGAAAAATGTTTCACCATTTGCAGCAATCTCTTGATGGCAAGGCAGACAAAGCGCTGCCCTTGCTGGAAGAGGGGTTGGAGGATGCCATTGCGGTTCTGACGCTGCCTGAGAAATATCACCGTAGGTTGCGGACCACGAACATGGTGGAGCGTCTTAATGAAGAGATTCGACGCCGTGAGAAGGTGCTACGCATTTTCCCCAATGAAGAATCAGCGTTTCGCTTGTTGGGAGCACTCCTTGCCGAGCAGCACGAGCTCTGGTCCACGGGCCGCAAGTACTTGAATATGGATGACTATCGGCAATGGCGCAAGCTGATGCATCAGGAGGAAAGCAAGCCGTTATCCGTTGCGAAGTAGCTCTTTGAGCCCGAGTTGAGGACGCCGCTCCTCTCGCCGTCGCATCCTTTCAAGGGGGCAGGAGTAAGGCCGGACTGTCAAGGCCGAGCGGAGTCCTTTTGCGGAGCGAGCCGAAGGGAAGCCTTAACTGGCTGGTCGCTCATGCCACCAGCGACCTCGACGGGGAGGGGTGTCTGACGGGAAGTGGAATTTTTACAGCAAATTTTGGACTTGATTTCCCCATGCCGCCAACAGGCGATGAAGATGGCAAATATCTGATTTTAAACTAAAAATAAAAGCTTTTTTTGTATGCTACCTAACATGCTGAGTTAAAGAGGATTTTATGGAATTTGGTTACACATTTGGTTACACACAAACGAAAAAGCCCTTTCAAGGATTTCCTTGAAAGGGCTTTTTCTCGTGGTGCCGAGGGACAGAATTGAACTGCCGACACGGGGATTTTCAGTCCCCTGCTCTACCGACTGAGCTACCTCGGCGCCATCGGAAAGGCTCTTTTATATAACTCCGTTGCGCATGGCAAGCTTTTTTTCTGAAAAAAACCAGAAAAAGAACCCGGTCTGGCAACAGCGCCTTAAACGACTTTATTCAAAGAGTATTCGATAATACCCTCGGCCCCCACAGAGCGCAGGTTGGGAATCAGGTCGCGCACTATGCCTTCATCCACCACGATTTCGATGGAAAGCCAGTTCTTGTTGTAAAGATTGGCCACCGTGGGCGACGTGAGGCTGGGCAGCATGTCCATAATCTGGGGCAGCTTTTCCTCCGGCACGTTCATTTTCAATCCCACCAGCTTTTCCGCGCGCAACGCCCCATGCAGCAACAAGTCGATATTCTCTATCTTCTTGCGTTTGATCGGATCTTCCCAGGCCTTTTTATTGGCGATGAGCTGGGTGTTGGTCTGCAGCAATTCGGCGATGATGCGCAATCCGTGCGCCTTGATGGTGGTTCCGGTTTCCGTGACTTCCACGATGGCGTCGGCCAGGCCTTCCACCACTTTGGCTTCCGTGGCGCCCCATGAAAATGAGACCTCCACCGGAATATTGGCGTTACGGAAATAGCTTTCCGTAAAGTTCCTGAGTTCCGTGGCGATTTTTTTCCCGGCCAGGTCCTCGGGTCTTTTGTAGGGCGAATCGCCCGCCACGGCCAGGACCCACCGCGCGGGGCGGTTGCTGACTTTGGAATAGACCAGATCCGAGACAAGCACCACGTCGGAGCTGTTTTCCAGAATCCAGTCCTTGCCCGTCAGTCCCGCGTCCAACGTGCCGTCTTCCACATAGCACGACATTTCCTGCGCGCGGCACATGGAGCACTGTATTTGGGGATCATTGATTTCGGGAAAATAATTTCTGTGGTGCTGGCGGATTTTCCAACCGGAGCGCGCGAAAAGATTGATCGTGGCGTCCTGAAGGGAGCCTTTTGGAATGCCGAGTTTAAGAATCGTGCCTTCTGACATTTATTTATAAACCTCCTTGGGATCGAAAACCAGGGGCGAACACAACGACACTGCGCCGTCTTTGAGTTCGCGGTAAAAACAACTGCGGTAGCCTTTGTGGCAAGCCGCCCCACCCACCTGTTCCACCAGGTAGATCAGCGTATCCGCATCGCAATCCAAACGAATGGACTTGATGCGCTGCACGTGGCCGGAGGTCCCGCCTTTATGCCACAGGGTGTTTCTGCTGCGGCTGTAGTAATGGGCCTCTCCGGTTTCCAACGTTTTACGATAGGCCTCTTCATTGACATACGCGAGCATGAGCACCTCGCCTGTCTCCACATCCTGAGCAATGGCCGGCACCAGACCGCCTTGCTTTTCGAAATCCGGTGTAAAGTCCAACATGAATCTCCTCGGAGAACGCTTCATCATAGAGGGAATGGCCGGGGGCGCTTGCTCCCGTACTCCCATGTTTTTCCATTGGGGGGAATTACGCAGGGCAATGCAATACGAAACGGACAATAAGATCGTCAAGGATCTTGTATGCTATATCCCGGCCGCTTTCAACTGCCCGCAGGCCGCGGCTATGTCCTGTCCTTTACTTTTACGCAACAATACGGTCATGCCGCGATCACGCAAGGCGTTTTCAAAGGCTTCTATGGTTTCCATTGCCGGAGCCCTGAACGGGGGCGCGCCGCCGTCTTGCGCCGGTCCCGGATTATAGGCGATGAGGTTTACCTTGGCCTTGCGCTGGCCCAGCAGTTTCACCAGCTGTCTGGCGTGCGTCAAGGAATCGTTGACCCCGGCCAGCAGGATATATTCATAGGTAATGCGCTGCCTGGGCTTCAGGGGATAGGCGTCCAGGGCGCGCATGAGCTTTTCCAGAGGAACGGCCCCGGCGGCGCGCGGCATGAGCTGTTCCCGCAGTTCCTGGGTGGGCGCGTGCAGCGAGATGGCCAAGGAGGCCAGGCCGCACTCGCCGAGCGCTTTCAAGCCCTGCGGGAGCCCGACGCTGGAGACCGTGACGCGGCGCGAGGAGAAATCCAGACCCTGGGCATTGGTCACGATGCGCAGACTCCCCAGCGTGGCCTGCGTATTGTGCAATGGTTCGCCCATGCCCATGTACACGATGTTGCGCAGTGGTTTCACCATGTTTTCCCGCTGCAGAAAGCGCCGCGCCACAACCACCTGGGAAGCGATCTCCCCGGCGGACATGTTGCGCGTGAGCCCCATGCGCCCCGTGGTGCAAAAGGCGCAGCCCATGGCGCAGCCCACTTGCGTGGACAGGCAGAGCGTATAGTGATCCTTCTCGGGGATCAGCACGCACTCCACAAGTTCCTTGTCCCGCAACCGCAACAAAAATTTGAAGGTCGCATCGCTGCTGCGGCTGACCTGAAGAACGTGGGGCAAGTCCGCGCAAGCATTTTCCGACAATTTGGCGCGAAATGATTTGGAAAGGTTGGTCATGGCCGCGAAACTGGTTTCGCCCTTTTGCCACAACCATTGCCAGAGCTGGCGTCCGCGAAAGGCCGGTTCGCCCAGGGAGCAGACAAAGTCCTCAAGTGCGGCCGGATCGAATTCCAGAAGATTGGGCAGCCCCCGCACTGCGTCCACAGGCGCGGGGGCCGCTGGTTCGGCTGATTCGTGCGTCATTAAGAAAGTTTTTCCTTGTCTTTATAGCGGCAGACATATTCCACGGCCTCGGGCACGTTGCTCACATCGCCGCGAATCTGTGCGCGCAGCAGGGCCTCCCTGATAACGCCGACCATGGGACCGGGATGCAGTCCCGCGAACTCCATGATTTCATTGCCGTTCAGCAAAGGTTCAAGCATTTCTTCAGGTTCGTCGGCGCGTTCCATAATCTTCATGTTATGGTTGAAGGATACGTAACTGCCGTTTCTGGCCTTGATATTGGCGCGGGCCATTTCAATGATTCTCGGGTATTGGTCCAGGGCCTTGAACCGCCTGATGCCTTTATCCGTCAGCATCGGGTTGAAGCGCGTGTGATAGCGCACCAGGTGGCAGATGAGGTCGATGTCTTCGTTCTGGCTGCGCATCCGGGTGAGGATTTTGCGCGTCACCCTCGCCCCCACCTGGGGATGCTGGGCGAACGTCCATTCACCGTTCACGTTTTCAGCCGTATAGAGCTTGCCCACGTCGTGGAACAGCAGGGCCAAGGTGCCGTACCAGTCGTAAGGCAGTTCCTCGGGATAATGCTTCATGGCCGCCAGCGTGTGTTCCAGCACCGTTTCCGTGCCGCCTTCGCTCGTGGACTGATGCACGCGGGAAAGCGCGGCAATCTCCGGCATAAGGCCGTGCAGCACCATGCTGTCGAACAGCATGCTCACGAAGGAATGCATGTTCTCCGCATCGACTTTGCGCCATTCGTCCATGAAATCCGTGATGGAGACGTAATCGATAATCCGCCGGGCGTTGCGCACGATACTCACCCATGTGTTGGGGTCGATGGGCAAGTGATAATTCGCCGCAAAACGCATGGCCCGCACGCCCAAGAGGTAATTGCCTTTCAGCGTCTCCTCGGTCATGCCGCTCAGGCTGACCATGCCGCTGGAAAAATCCTCAAACCCTTCATACATGTCCTGAATGGGGGGCATAAAGGAGCAGGCCAGCATGATGGAACGCCGTTGCTCCCTTCCAAAACTGTCGAGAAGCCTGTCGGTGAAGCGCACCATCGTGGCTTCCGGATGCGAACTTTCCACCAGGTTCGTGGGGTAGAAGCGGTAATGGCAGCCGTTTTCCTCCAGTTCCGCGGTAATCGTGCGGTCCCTGGAAGGCAACGCATTGTTGAAGAGCCTGATCAGATCATCCACGCTGGCGTCCGTGGCAATGTCTATGTCTTTGCGCGACTCGTCCTGAAGCAACAAGTCCAACTGCAGACGGGGGTTGATGACATACGCGTCGAAACCGTTGCGCAAAATGGTGTTGCACAATGTTACGGCTTCCTTCAGCTCCTGATGCATCAGTCTCCTCCTTAAGAAATATTCAACGTCCGGAATGACAAACCTGCGCGGTATTGTGGTAGAGCAATCTATTGCTGCATCGGCATATCCGAGGGGCCGCGCTTCCGGCCCGCCAACGTCATGTTGAAAATATAAAAAAGTTCGCGAAATATACCGGTTAAAAGTTATGGTGATTCATGAGAACCTTTCCAAACGATTGTTACGCCGCCGGGGGCGAACCTATTTGAAAGTCGACAGCCTCTAAAGGATGCTTTTGCCCCCAATAAAATGGGCCTGTACCCGGCCACGAAGCTGCATCCCCATGCAGGGGGTGTTTTTGCCCTTGGAATACAGCGCATCCGGCGTCACTTCCCACACGGCGCGCGGATCGAAGAGCAGAAAATCAGCCGGATCCTGTTGCTCGAACCGGTTGCACGGCAGCCCGAACGCAGCGGCGGGCGCATAGCACCAGGCCCGCAACAGCGCATCCAGAGACATCCCGCCACTGTCCACCAAGTCCCACGTGAGCGCGAGAGCCGTATCCAGACCGGAAATGCCGCAAGGCGCCTCCGCAAAGGCGACTTCCTTTTCATAGGCCGCATGCGGGGCGTGATCGGTGCACAACATGTCGATCACCCCGGATTCCAGGGCCTGGAGCACGGCTTGCCGATCCTCATCGCGCCTGAGGGGCGGATTGACTTTCGCCGCGGTGTTGTAGCCCTGCACCTTGTCTTCCGTAAAATGCAGATAATGGGGGCAGGTTTCCGCAGTGATCGGCGCTCCTGCGGCCTTGCCCCAGGCGATCAGCTCCACGGATTCCTTGCAGCTGATGTGCGCAAGATGAATAGGCTGCTGCAGATAGCGGGCCAGCAGCACGTCGCGCGCCACTTGAAAGCTTTCGGCGACGGTTGGCTGCCCCTTGAGTCCCAGGAGCCCGCTCAATGCGCCCTCGTTCACACCCGCGGCGGGTGCGAGCCAGGGGTCCTCGCAGTGGTCGATGACGCGCATGTCCAGGCCGGCTGCGTATTCCACGGCGCGACGGAAAAGTTCAGAGCTTTTAACGGGCAGGCCGTCATTGGAAAAAGCCTTGCAACCCGCCTCCGCCATATCCGCCATGGGGGCGAGTTCTTCCCCTTTGAGGCCTTTTGTCAACGCGCCGATAGGAAACAAGCGGGGGCCTTTGGGCCATGAGACGCGGGCGCGTTCAAGCATATACGTCGTGACTGCGGCGGTATCGTTCACGGGCGAAGTGTTGGCCATGGCCATCACCGTGCCGAAGCCGCCATGGGCGGCGGCGCTTAGTCCGCTGGCGATATCCTCTTTGTATTCAAAGCCGGGCTCGCGCAGATGCACATGCACATCGATCAGGCTCGGTAAAAGCTCCAGGCCATGCGCATCAACTATTCTCGCGGATTCATAGTTCTTTTGCTCGTCGTAAGGTTCAAGCGAAAGCACTTTTCCTTTGGCGATCAAAAGATCCCTGGATTCCGCACGCCAATTGGCTCCCCGTACTACAAGGTCCGGCATTGCCACGGCTCAACCTCCATATGTTAACCAAATGTGAAAGCGTGTTTTTATGTTGCGCGTACCTGTGAGGAGCGAACAATGAGCGTTGCCGTGGTCATCCCCGAGCCGCTCAAGGTCCACGTCACCATCCGCTCTTCGCCGACAGGGTATCCTCCCAGGAGAAATCTTATACTTGATGGAAAACACCCCTCATGCTTTGCGCGTCATGTAGAGAAAAAGCAAAGCCATGCGTACGGCGACTCCGGCCGCGACCTGCTCGAGAATCACGCTGCGCGAAGAATCCGCAAGGCTGGATTCCATTTCCACCCCCCTGTTCAAAGGGCCCGGATGGAGAATTTTCACATCCGGCCGCGCATGGGAGAGATGCCGCGCCTGTAAGCCGTATGTACGCGCATATTCGCGTAAATCCGGAAGCAGTCCGGCTTGTTGCCGTTCAAGCTGCAAACGCAGACACATCACGGCGTGCACGCCTTTCACGGCCTGTTCCACATTGTGAAAAACCTGTACCGGCCAGGTGTCCACACCCGGGGGCAAAAGGGTTTTCGGTGCGCAAAGCCGAACTTTGGCGCCCAGCATGGTCAGCAGATGCACATTTGAACGCGCCACGCGGCTATGGGCGATATCACCGAGAATGCAAATCTGTTTGCCCTTGAAATCGCCCCAGTGCGCCCTGAGCGTGAAACAATCCAAAAGAGCTTGCGTCGGATGCGCGTGCCACCCGTCTCCGGCGTTGAGCACGGCGCATTCAAGACGCTCGGCGAGAAACGCGGCCGCGCCGCTTTGCTGATGACGCAGCACTATGGCGTCGGGCGCCATGGCCTGGAGTGTCAGCGCCGTATCCTTGAGACTCTCGCCTTTTGTCAGACTCGATCCTGAAGAGGACAAGGCGAAGGTGTCGGCGGAAAGTCTTTTGCCGGCGGTATCGAAGGAAACCTTGGTGCGCGTGCTGGGTTCCGCAAAAAAAAGAACAACGCTCCGGCCTTTGAGCGTCGGCACCTTTTTTACAGCTCTCGTGTTTATTTCCTGGAAATAGGCGGCGGTATCGAAAATATGCTGGGTATCTTTTCGGGAAAGCTGGGTAACGTCCAAGAGGTCTTTGTGCGGCCATTTATAGCGGTTGTCTCGTTCCATAGCGGCTCACCGGTTTACATCAGCCGTGGTTCACGGCGATTGTACGCAACATTTCAATATGGCGCACAAAATCGCCACATTCAAACATCTCATGTGATGTTTTTCCTAAATACAATGGTTTGGGACGTTTTCCAAGTGAAACCTCGACATGGGATCTCAGCGCCGCCTTCTATCGTGTCAGAGCCCAGCCCAGCCCGGCGGCCAGTTCGCCGCAGATAATGGCCGCGCCGAGAAAATCTCCGTTGCAGCCGCATTGCCGTTGTGCAAGGCCATGCAAACGCCATATGCATATCCCAAGCAGTAAAACGCCGACAATGACGGCTTTCCAGGATACAAGCAACAGAGCGCCAATGCCGCATGCCAGGAGAACGGGCGCAAGCATCGACGGGCGGGCTGCCGCCAGAAAATCCCTGCCCATGCCGGGGCGCCCCATTTCACGACACAGCAACGCCAGCACCGGCACCGCGCATCTTCCGAGCACAGGGCACCAGACCAGAGCCAGCGGTGCGTTGTGGTGAAGCATTTCGCGGAACAGCACGGCCTGCCCCAGCAATCCGACAACCAGGCCGATCACGGCGAAGACTCCCGCGCGGCTGTCTTTGAGCACCTGCCAGAACTTTTCGCCGTGCGCATTGCTGCCCCATCCGTCAATGACATCGGCGAGACCGTCCCAGTGCAGCCCCCGGGTCAAGTAGACGTTGAGGGCCAGCAGCAGCCATGCCGCAATCCATGAGGATTCCGGCAGGACACCAAGCCAATGGGGCATAGCGAGGGCGAGACCGAGCACTCCGCCGACGGCGGGAAACCAGAACATACTGGCGCCCAAGTCTCTGCCGCACGCCATCCGCGCCGGGGCAAGCCCGGTGCAAAAGCTGAGGGCTAGCAAAAAGAAACGCGGCGCTCCCATGAATTACGCGGAAACGGTCAAGAAAAGAGCGTCGCCGGGCGCAAGCGATACGTGATCCGCAGCCCTGCCCATATTCATCGAAAGTTCGAAATACCCCTGACTTCCGGCGACAAGCCCCACCGCCCCTTTAGGGATATCGTAATACGATTGCGCGCGGTGTACGGGAAAAGTGTTCGACCCGACGCGTAATTCAAGGGTCCCCCGCAACCGGGCGTCCCAGCTTTGGATAGCGAGATTGCTGATCACATTGCCGAAATGATCGACGTGCAGCACATGCCCCTGAACTGCGCCAGCGGTTTCCCGCGCAGCGCTCACCGGCAATCGCACCATGGATTCGAGAGGCACCTCGGCGCCCAGTGACTCGGGACTATCGCCGAGGTAAAGGTGCGCGGCCAGGGAAGAAAAGATATCTCTACCGTGGAACGTGGAACTGCCGCCGGCCAGGCAGGAGCGCGTCAAATCAAAGAGGCGCGCGTCGGCGCATTGTTGGACGACAGAACACAACAGGCCGTTGTCGGGAGCCAGGAAAAGCATGGAATGCGCTTCAAGGCAGAGAATGCGCCGTGAACCGCCCACGCCGGGATCGACCACGGCCATGAAAATCGTGCCTTCGGGAAAATACCCGTAGCTGGCGTTTAAAAAAAAGCCAGCTTGCTCCAGCCCGTAGGGGGAGATGCCGTGCGTCAAGTCCACAATGCGGCAATCGGGCGCATGTGAAAGAAGTACGCCTTTCATCTGCCCCACATAGGGGTCACCCAGTCCAAAATCCGTCATAAGTACGATCATGGAATGCTTCCTGCGCGGAAAGAAAAAATGGAGTAGTGGAATAATGGCCGCTGCCATGACCCCTTTAAGCGCAAAAAGGGCGTGCCGCAAGGGCTCAGGTGCCGCTTTTTTCCTTACTGAGGGTGAGATTGAAGGCAAGGCTGTAGAGATGGTGAAAGAAATCAACGTATTCTACGAAGACATTATCCGGAACGGTAATACGAGCGGGTGCGAAACTCAGCAAGCCGGTAATGCCCGCGTTCACGAGATGGTTCGCGGCGCGCTGCGCCCTTTCGGGCGGCGTGGTGATGACGCCGACTTCAATGCCGAGTTGATCGACTTTGTCTTTTAAACGTTTGGTGCATTGAACTTCAAGACCGGAAACTTCCTCGCCGATTTTGAAGGGATCGCAGTCGAACGCGGCGATGATATTGAAGCCCCGAAGTCTGAACTCCTTATGGTTCAACAAGGCGCGTCCCAGGTTGCCGACGCCGACCAGGGCGGCGTTCCAGATCCGGTCCACTCCGAGAGAGCGCTTGATGGAGCTGTTGAGGTCCTGCACATAGTAGCCGACCCCTCGAACGCCGAACTCGCCAAAGTACGCAAGATCTTTTCTTATTTGAGAAGGATTGACCGAGCAGGCCTTGGCCAGCATCTCGGATGAAATGACCTGCGTTCCCTCACGCATCAGGTTTTCCAGGACCTGAACGTATACGGCCAGGCGTTGGATTGTGGCTCGGGGAATGCGCTCGCTTTTTAAGTTGAGCATATGCGCCTTGAATTCTTGTAACGGCTTCTTTGTGAAATAGTGAACACCGGATGGTGAAAAAAGGAGGTCGCAGTGCGACCTCCTTCGTATACACTCGTACTCGGGTCGCTACTACAGGATGAGCATGAGGTTGACGACCAGAGCGTAAATGGCCAGAGATTCGACGAAGGCCAGACCCAGAATCAGGGTAACCATGATCTTACCACCGGCCTCGGGATTGCGCGCGGTGCCTTCACAAGCGGCCTTGAGGCCCATGCCCTGACCCAGACCACAACCGGCGGCGGCGATAGCCATGCCAAGAGCGGCGCCCAGTTTGATCAGGCCTTCGTTGATGGAGCCGCCGGCGTCTTCAGAAGCCATGGCGAGGCTGGCAACGGCGAGCAGGGCAACGGTGTTCAGGATGGTCAGAAACATTTTACGCATAGGATTTGTCCTCCGAAAGTAGTGTTATTATAGTGGCCTTAGCCATTTCCCCAATATCGGTTGCGCCTAGTGCGCGTGCTCCAGGGAGCCCTTCAGATAAATCATGGTCAGCATGAAGAAAATGAAAGCCTGCAGCACTTTTGCGAGCAGAAACAAAAAGTAGATCGGCAGGGTGCCCACCAGCGGAGCCAGGATGAAAAACAGCACCAGCACGATTTCCTCACCGCGGATGTTTCCGAAAAGACGGAGAGTGAGCGAGAGGGGACGCGCCAGATGGCTGATGGTTTCCAGAGGCAGCATGAGGGGCGAAAGCCACCACATGGGGCCCATGAAATGCTTGATGTACCCGGGGCCCCAACGTTTGAGGCCGATGATGTTGTAATAGGCGAATGCGAAAATGGCCATGGCGGCGTTGGTGTTCACATTCGCTGTAGGCGCGTCGCAGCCGGGCACGAGTCCCAGAAGGTTCTGCGTCAGGATGAAAAGAAAAAGTACGATGAGAACGGGGAAAACCTTGCGGCCGTCCTCGCCAATGGTCTGGACAACAAAATCCTCCAGACCTCCAATGATCACCTCAGCTAAGTTCTGCAATTTGCCGGGCACAAGCTCAAGCCTCTTGCGCGCAAACCAGGCAAAAACGAACAGGATCAGCATGGCGACCCATGTGTAAAAAATGTGCTTGGCCTCAGTCACACCCAGCGCGCTGGACAATACTTCATCCATGCCCGTCAGGTTGGAGAAGAGAACCGGATGCGGTAATCCACCTGCCATATCCTCTAAGCCTCCTTAACGTTTTGCTCAAAGTGTTGCGCCAAACCCCACACCACGATGGTGGCGACGACCGTGCTCAAGCCCGCGACCAGGGCCGGAACGCAAGCCTGCCCGTAGCGTATGAGCGCGAAAAGCGCCAGCCCGGTCAGCAGCAACCGGCCGTAGACCCGCACAAGCAGCGAAAAAAGAAGGCCGCGGGTGTAGGTCGTGAGCACCATCTGTTGCACGAACCTGGACAAGGAGTAGAGATTGTAGGTCACCAGCAACGCGCCAAGAGCGAAATCCACAGGCCACCAGCCCGTCCATGGCACAAGCAAAAGCGTCAACGCGCATCCCAGGACCACGAAGATCTGGTTCCGCATCAACTTGCGCACCGGCGCGGCTGTAAAACCACGCTTATACAGCGCCTTTTCTATTCCATGAGATATATTCGCCATGTTACCGTCGCCGCCGTTTCTACGACCCCTGCTCAGACTCATTCCTTTCCATCATCGCCGGTTTCCCCTTCCGAGCGCTGATCGGAATTCTTCAACTTGCGCAACATCTTCCGTGCGTCCTGGACCATGCTCCTGAAGCCAGCCACAATACCCAGCACCAGAAAAATCATGAACAGCGTGGGTTTTGTTCCCAGCCAACGGTCCAGAAAATATCCTGCGGCGCCTCCCACCAGCGTGTGAGACACCATGTGCAGTCCCAGAACGGATGCGTCGAAAATCACGTCCCGGTACTGCCGGTCTACTCTGAAATTTTTAAAGAGCTTCATTGTGCGGGCCTCTTTGTCGGCCTCGCTTCGTGCAATTGTTCACATGCGAGGATTCCCCTACCACAAGCCCGGAACCACGTCAATGTCGACGGCCTGGAAACTACTGACTTTTGCAACATATCTTGTGCCCGATTTTACCTTTGCAAGGCGAGCGCTCTGGCTTAAACATAGGGCCATGCCCAAGAAAAAAAAAGATTCTCTTCCGGGGGTGTTTTACCATCCCGAACCCGTACCTCTTCAGACGCGCCGCGTGCTCCCCGTCTTTTTGCCCCATGCCGGCTGCAAACACCAGTGCATTTTTTGCGCGCAGGAGACCCAGACGGGCATCGCCCGTCTTTCTTTGCGAAACGCCTGGCAGGATCTGCGCGAACTCCTTGAAAACCGGGCCCGTCGCGAAGCTCTTCCAGTGGAAGTAGCCTTTTACGGGGGCACGTTTACGGCATTGCCCCACGAATGGCCGTTGCGATTCGTGGAACTCGCGGCCTCTTTCAAAGCCCGCAACGTCGTTTCCGCCATCCGCTGCTCCACCAGACCCGACGCCGTCTCTCCCGAGCTGCTCGAGCGCCTGCGCGACGCCGGATTGCATATGGTCGAACTCGGCGTGCAAAGTTTCGCGCCCCGGGCCCTGCTGGCAAGCGCGCGCGGCTATGCGCCGGAAAAGGCCGCGGAGGCCTGTCGCACCGTACGAGACGCCGGTCTCGAACTCGGCATCCAGCTGCTGCCGGGCTTGCCGGGGCACAAACCCGGCGATTTCCGTGAAGACGTGTGCCGTACCGTCGCACTGCGCCCCGATCTCGTGCGCCTATACCCCTGTCTGGTGCTTTCCAGCGCCGCTCTGGCCCTGATCTGGAAGCACGGACGCTATCGCCCCTGGACGGTGGAGCGCGCCGCGCTTCTTATGGGCAGCGCTTTGCTCATGCTCTGGCGCGCCGGCATACCCGTGGGGCGCATCGGCGTCGCACAGGAACCGGGACTCGAAGAAAACATTCTTGCCGGCCCCTGGCACAAGGCCATGGGATGCATGGCTCGCTCCGCCGCCTTATTTCACATGGTCTGCCGTGAAGTAAGAGAAGCGCAATATCGCACCGGACGCCCCCCCCACATGCTGCATCTGCCGCGCCGCTACCAGGGAGAATTCTGGGGGCATAAAGGACGCTGGCGCCCCCATTACGCGCGCCTGGGCCTTCCACAGGACTCCCTGCACGTGTGGGATAACGACTATTTTTTTCTGGAGTAGGCGCTGCCGCTTTCTATTTACTTAAAATCATACGAATTCGTGGGCGTATTTACGGATGGCTGTTATACGGTAACAGGCTGTAGCAATTCAATTGAAAAATGTAGGAGGGGGGAGCGCGAGGGAGAAACCCTTTACAAAGGGATTCCCCCTCGCCAGGAATATCTACACCCTACTCAACATCCTCCTCGGATACGGGAGGCGCCGTCTTTTTCGTGGTCGCTTTTTTAGGGGGCTTTTCCTTGGCCGCCGTTGTCGCGGCTTTTTTCCTGGGCGCGGCCTTTTTTACCGCTGTTTTCTTCGGCGCGGCCTTTTCTGCCGCCGCTTCCGCGGAATTCTCCGTTTCCCAGGGCGGCAGCTCCGGATCGCTGGCGGCCTGCACCTTTTTTTTGCCCTTTGCGCCAGACTTCGTGGCTTTTTCCCCTGCTTTCACCTTGCGCCCGGCTTGAGCTCCGGCGTCTTCCGTAACAGGAGTAACAGGCGTAGCGGGCGCGACTTCGGCGGCGGGCGCGGCTACGCTTTTCCCCGCGGTCTCATGGACTGTTTTCAAGGCGTCCTCTTCAAGGGCTTTGCCTTCCTCTTCGTCCAAGGCGCGGAAAAAGCCACAGGACTTTTGCGGACAGGCCAAATGTTCGCCTCGGGCTTTCGTGCTTTTCCGCACGATAATGGGGAAGCCGCATTCGGGGCACGGCCCCTTCACAGGCCAATCCCAGGTCGCGTAATCACATTTGGGGTATTGATTGCAGGCGTAAAAAATCTTGCCCTTGCGCGAGCTTTTTTCCACCAGTTCGCCGGGGCATCCCTCAATGGGGCACGGCACATTGGTGCTGAACGGTTCAGCGTGTTTGCACTTGGGAAAGGCCGTGCAGGCGATAAAGCGGCTTCCGGTCCGGGCGCGCTTCAAGGCCAACGGACTGCCGCAATCGGGGCAGGTGCCCACAATATCTGGAGCGGCGGCCTCGCGCTCGACAATCTCTATTTCGCCCTTTTCGTTCCGCACGAAATCCTTGGTGTTCTTGCAGTCGGGATATCCGGAACAGGCCAGAAACTGACCGGCCTTGCCGAACTTGATGACCATGGGCTTGCCGCATTCCGAACAGGTCAGGCCCGATTCCAGCCCGCCCTTGACGCTGGCCATCTCTTTTTGGGCCTTTTCCAGGGTCGGGTAAAAATCCCTGGTGAATTTTTGCAGCAGCTCCACCCAGTTTTCGCCGCCGTCGGCCACGTTGTCCAGCAGCCGCTCCATGCCGGCCGTAAAATCAACGTCCATAAGGGTTGGGAAATGCTCGGACAAAAGATCCGTGACGATGTTGCCCAACTCGGTGGGTACGAAGTGCTTATCCTCAAGCCTGGCGTAATCCCGATCCAGCAGCGTGGAAATAATGCTGGCATAGGTGGAGGGGCGCCCGATGCCTTTCTCTTCCAATTCACGGATCAGCGAAGCTTCGGAATAACGCGGGGGCGGTTGGGTGAATTTTTGCTCTTTATCCAATTTGATGAGCGAGAGCCGCTGCCCCTCCTCAAGTTTGGGCAGAGCCACGCCTTCCTGATCTTTCGCGGGCTTGCCCACAGCCAGGAATCCAGGGAACAGCAACCGTTCGCCCTTGGCGCGCCACTCCGTTTTACCCGCTTCTATGGCGACCGTGGTGTCCCAAAACCGCGCGGCGGCCATTTGCGAGGCCACAAACCGCTCCCACACGAGTTTATAGAGGTGAAACTGATCCCTCGGCAGCAATCCTTGCAAATCCTGAGGCTTGAGCGTCACATCGACGGGGCGGATGGCTTCATGCGCGTCCTGAGCGCCGGACTTGGCTTTGAAAACACGGGGTTTGGGGGGATAATAATCAACGCCGTAGTGCGTTTCGATAAATTCCTTGGCGGCGTCCCGCGCTTCATTGGCGATGCGCACGGAATCGGTACGCATATAGGTGATGAGCGCGATCGTCCCCTTGTCGCCCAGATCGACGCCTTCATACAGGCGCTGGGCCGTGCTCATGGTTTTTTTGGCGGAATAGCCGAGCCGCTGGCTCGCGGCCTGCTGCAACGTGGAGGTGATGAAAGGCGGAGGCGGCGTCCGCGAGCGCTCTTTCTCCTTCACCTCCCGTACTACGAAATCCGCGGCGTCGAGAGAATCATGGAGCGCCTGGGCTTGATCGGCCGATCCGATCTCGGCCTTTTTTCCGTCCACCTTTGCAAGATCCGCCACGAACTGGGGCGGTTCCGATCCTTCAAGCAATACTTTAAAGACCCAGTATTCCACAGGCTCGAAAGCCTGGCGCTCACGTTCGCGCGTAGCGATGATCCTGAGGGCGACGGACTGCACCCGCCCTGCGGAGATGCCGCGCTTCACCTTGTTCCAGAGCAGCGGTGAAATCTTGTACCCCACAAGCCTGTCCAGGATGCGGCGGGCCTGTTGCGAGTCGAACAGTTTTTCATCCAGGCTGCGCGGATGTTCAAGGGCTTCGCGAACCGCGTGGGCCGTGATTTCGTTGAACTGAATACGCTTGATATTGTCGTTCTTGTCCTTGATCAGCTCGGCGACGTGCCAGGCGATAGCCTCGCCTTCGCGATCAGGGTCGGGAGCCAGATAAACGACGCCGGCCGCCTTGGCAGCGCTTTTCAGTTTGGACACTATCTTCTGCTTGCCCTCAATGACTTGATATTGAGGCGCGAAGTTTTGCTCTTCGTCTACCCCCAAGGTCTTGGTGGGCAAATCGCGAACGTGCCCCACGCTTGCTTCAACCTCAAAGTTTTTTCCCAAAAACTTTTTAATTGTGCGCACCTTGGCGGGGGACTCTACTATAATGAGGTTCTTAGGCATAATTGGGCGCTGTATAAACACCATGCGGCTCTCTGGCAAGTGGGAAATACCGACACGCCGGCTAACGGCCATTGTGGAACTGTGAAGATAATCTGCCGGAATTATAGAAAATACAGACAAAGACAAAAAATTGTCATCAACCGATTCTTTCCACAGAATATATTTTTTTCTTCCTGTGGAAAATGATTTGAACTTGTTCAATTAAAAGATGTATTACGAAATGGCATCGCCGTTGCTTACCTCTGGGCACGAACCAAAAAACCACGCCCAGAGGAAGCGCACATGCCCGTTCACAAGCTTTTGCCGCACATTACCCCGCCACGGCGCGTTCTGTCGGTTTCCATCCTCTTGGGCTTCATACTTTTTCATTCCATCACGACAGTACAAGCAAGCAAGGGAGCAGGGTTCATGTCTCAGACCATGCCCACACCGCAATCGCTCGATACGGCACCTGTGAACAATCCCACGGCACCGTTCAACCTGTTGGGAAAGGCCTGCGCCGTTCCCGGAAAACGGCAGGACCCGTTGTTGCGAGGCAGCGAACGAGATTTCGCCGATGTGTTGCGCGAAAGGCAGCAGCCGCGGGCCGCGAGCAGTGAAAAGGAAGGATTGCTGTATAGTCTGGGACTGGACGATGAAGCCGCGTTTCTGAAGCAAAAGGCCCTGTCGCTGCTGGTGCAGCTCGGAGTCGTGGAATCCGGTAAGACCTTTGCCATACGCCGCCCCATCAACCATGAAACCAAAACGGCCGTGCACCTGACGGATGCTGAAGCGGCAAACGGCAACGCACGGGAATCGCGGCCTGCCGATGCCGGGACATCTCTTGCGGCAGCAGCTCCAGAACCAGACGGGGGCGAAAGCGTACCGGCCTCGTCCCCATCCTCTCCTGATGCGAAAGATTCTCTTCAACCACAACAGAAAGCTGATCAAGAGGACCTTCAGACCAAGGGGACGGTGCTCGCAGAAAATCCAAGCGTCCTGCGCATGCCCGTCAATACGACATTGCGGCGTTCCCTGGCCATTGACCTCATTGCCGAGAAAAAGGCCCGCGAGCTGCTGACCGAGGAAGCCAAGGCCTCCCTGCTCCCCGTCTCCGGGAAGCTCTCCGCTGTTTTCGAATCCGGCAAAGATGGCGTTGCCGCCATCGGCTATGACCGGAGAGGGGGCACTTCTTACGGAAAGTATCAAATCGCCTCCCGCGTTGGCAGCATGAATCTGTTCCTGACGTTTCTGCAGGATAAGGAACCCGGCTGGGCTGAACGCCTTCGCAGCGCCGGCCCCGCCAATACGCGCAGCAGATGGGGCGGCATGCCCAGTGAATGGAAAAAGATCGCCGCTGAAAATCCCGAACGCTTTGAAGAACTGCAAGACGCTTTCATTCTCGCGACAAACTACGAGCCCGCGCTTCAGGACATAAAGGATCAGGCCAATATTGATGTCGCAACTCTTTCTCCGGCGATACAGGAAGTATTGTGGAGCACGGCGGTACAACATGGCCCCCGCGGCGCATCCACTATTTTTTCCAAAGCGATGACTGTGGCGCAGGCGAAGAAAAGTCAGGATTTTGACAAGACTTTGATCAATGAAATTTACAGGGTGCGTAAAAGCGGTTTTTCAAGTTCGTCACGGCGGGTCCGCCAGGCGGTACGCTCCCGCCTTACCAACGAGTGCACCATGGCGCTTGAGATGTTGAACGATGACAGCGCGTAACCGCCAGAACGCGATGCGCCGGCCGGACGCCCCCTTTCTTTTTTGTTACAACATTTTAACATGGAAGCCATTGACAAAAATAACGAGCCCATTATAGAGCACAAAAAAAAGTTATATATTTAGCTTAACTCTTCAGCAACGTTAGGCAATCCACAGACGTTGCGGGATGGGAAGCACAACGTGACAACGGACTGTATGCAACGCAACAGTTCCACAGTCGAGGAGCACAATGAGCGCTACGGCGTCTGAACGGTTTCATGGCGGCACGGCCAAACCGATGCGGTTGTTGTCTTCTCACGCACATGACGCAGATCATGCCGCATCCACGCCGGTGTTGCCCTTTCCGCCCTACTCGTTCACGCCGGAGCTGGCGGACGGCTTGTCCAGACTGCATTTTCTCATCGCACATATGCACGACCAGGATCTTTTGGTTTCCACGCTCAACAACCTTCCCGAACTGCGACAGCTCTTCATTGAGCAGATTGCCGCTTCCCGTACGGACACCTCCGCGCAAAAAGCGGGCGCAATGTCTTTGGAAACCGCGTTGGGACATGCGCAACCTGAATATTATCGCCGGTTTATTTTCGGGCATTCACTGCTGGACCTGGTGCCGCCGGCCAAAAACGTTGACCTTGTCCATATCGCCATGCAGCGTGCTCTTTTTCTCGAATTCACGGCCATGCGCTCCCGGGATAACGTGCAGCCCGAGATCATGTTTCTCACCGGCCTGCTCTCCACGCTGGACAGCATTTGCTCCATGGCTATGGAAGACCTGTTGAGCGTGCTGGATCCGCCCGATGCGGTTATTTCGCTGCTTGCAGATGTCTGGCCCGCGCCGATGCAGCCCGGATCGGAGAACCGCGATTCTTCCGCGGGATTGCTGCTCCTCCTGCAATGCATTGAATCGGGGCTTTGGAATGCCTGCACTCCTCTCCTTGAGCAGCACGGCATAGCCGGTCAGGAGGCTGCCACCCTTTACGGTAAAGCCGCGATTTGGGCGCACTTGACGCTTTCCCGCAGCGTGGCCTGAAGTACTCCCATCTTGGAACCAATTCTCTTTTTTTCCTAACTTCTTATTTTTTAAGAAGTTGATGGGGTAGTTTGGGGCTCCGCCCCAACCCCCGCCAGGGGGGAACGCCCCCCTGGACCCGCGAGTGTCATGTGTAAAAAATGTTAACATGACAACACGGTTATATAATAAATGTTTCGGTGGTTCTTACGCCGCCGAAGGCAGGCCTCTTTCAAGGTTGATAGGCCCTAGAGCATCTCACGCTTGAAAAGCGCTAGATGCTCTTATGCATTTCCTTGGAACAATTGGAAATTGTTTCAGGGAAGAGCCTTGTTTCAAGGCGAAAATGCGCTAATAGGGGGCGCACGGAGTGAGTAGCGAGACGCGCAGCCTGCCGGGGGGATTCTGGGCCGCATCGTAGTCCAATGCGAACATCACGCTGTTATTGTACCACTCTTCGATGCGGCGCCCCTGCATGTGTTGCGGTTCTCCGAAAAGAGCCAGCAATGCCGTGCGCAGGGCGGCGTATTGTTCCTTTCCGGTAAAATCCACGGCGACATCCTTGAGCATGTCGTTGTGATTGAAGGTATAGACAATGCGCTCGGCCCGTAGCGCCCCCAACCGCAACGTGTCGTTTTCAAGAGTATAATGACGCACCACCCTCGTTGCGTCCAGGCGTTCGGTTTTCCGCAATTGAAAAGGCAAGTGCGCCAAGGCTTCAAACGAGGCTCCCATCTGGATATCGTTGAAGCGCCAATTTTTCGCAAGCACGCGCAATGGCAACCATGAATCCCGCTCCGCGCAGAACGCGGCGCAGAGCACGATCATGGCGGCGAGAAAGCCTCGAAAAAAACGCCATCGCCATTGCGCCATGGGCATAACATCCCCCAGGCAGTGCGGATGCGCAGACTATTACCCCTGATACTGCTGCATACACCTGTGTGCCGCTTTTGCAAACCTCAGGTGAAAAAAAGTGAACTGGGCGGTCAGGATTTTTGTGCGACAAGGACAACCATGCCGCTTTGTTCAAAATTTTTCACAACACGCATTCCCGCTTTGACCAGCGCCTTGGCCACCCATTCCGGGTCGAGCCTGAGTTTCGGGTAGGCCCCTTTGTGCAGCACCCAGTGCCCGTTCTCTTTCTCATGGACCAGATCATGGACCATCACGCGGTCGGGTGCGTATTCCAGGAAGCAGGTAAAGATCCTTGTGGCATCGCTACGCACGTTGATAAAGCGGTCAAGCCCGGTATGGGGCTTGTTCAGATCCCGAAACATGCAAATGAAAACGCCGTTTTGTTCGAGCCGGTTGCCGACCTGCTCCACAAGGGCAAGCACATCTTCGCGCTTGGGCAGATGCGGCAGCGTATCGCCCATGCAAACAGCCAGTTCAAGGTTGTTCGGGCAATATTGCCCAAAGCGCAGCATATCGTCGCAGACGGTCTTGATGGGCAAGCTTCCGGCATGGCTGCTTAGCGTTTGCAACAAGGTGGAGCTCAAGTCGATCGCAGTCACGTTAAAGCCCAACCGCGCCAAGGGGATGCTCTGGAATCCCACGCCCGCGCCGAGGTCCACGGCGTTGCCGGACGACTTGGGCCGGATTTCGAGTTCCTTGAAGAACGTCGCATAACGCTCGAGATTGGCTTCCATTCCTCCCATCAGCCATACGTAACGCTCAGCCAACAATGATTCGTAATGCCGTGTTATATCGTGCACAAGGCCTCCTGCCGCTCGCATCCGTCAGCGGTGCATGTGTTGGGGTATTTTGATCAGCGTTTTTTACACGGTTCATCTATCAACGGCAAGCGCAGGCCTTTCCAAAGACCACCACGGCCGCATCTTGCCCAAGCACGGCATGTTGAATAACTTGGCTTAAGCGCCTTTTTAACATAATGGTTCGACGTTTGAACTTGGTTTTTCACGGGCACGTTTTTTGGAAAACGGTTCGCCCCACGCCCCCGTCTTGGATTTTTGAGGAGTTGTGTATGGATGCACGCAAAGCGACGAATGCCCCCGCTCCGGCAATAACCCGGATCTCTTTGGACTGGCAGGGCCAATCCCTGGAAGTGGCCTCCAGACGCCGGGCAGGAACCGGCCCCGCGCTGCTTCTGCTGCACGGTCTCGGCTGCTCCATGCGTTCATACGCGGGAATCTGGCAGCATGAAGCACTGGGACGACGCGCCGTCTGTGCCTTTGATTTGCCGGGATTCGGCGACTCGGCTTTCAATGCCGCGTTTCCCTGCTCCATGGAGGCCTACGCCGCCGTAGGCGTCTCCTTTCTCGATCGGATGGGCGTCGGCAACGTCATCCTTGTGGGGCACAGCATGGGGGGGGCGGTGGCGCTCCTCATGGCGTCCCTTCTCGGCCCCCGGCTTAAGGGGTTCGTCAGCGTGGAGGGCAATTGCGTTGCTGCCGATTGCGGTGTGAGCAGGGTTGCGGGCACCATGACGCAAAAGGAATTCGAGGAACGTTTCTACCCGAGTTTCACAGCGCGGACAGATCCCCTGCATCGCGCGTTTCTGGCATTGGAACTGGCCGATCCTTCCGCGTTTTACCGCAGTGCGCGCTCCCTTTGGGAATGGTCGTGCAGTGAAAAACTCCTGGCGCTTTTTATGGAGATGTGCGTACCGAAACTCTATGTGCACGGGCGCCGCGACAAACGGCTTCCGGTTCTGGAGCGGCTTGGCTCCGTGGAAAAACGCTCCATACCGGATAGCGGCCATTTTCCCATGAATGAAAATCCCGCTTTTTTTTACCGCGCCCTCGCGCAATGGTTGGACGACCATTTCCCTGATGCATAACCTCGCCGTATCTGCGGGAGACGCTCTCCCCGCAAGCCGTTCCTTCCCTGCGCAGGACAAGGCTTGTAGCGCCGCCTGAACAATGCACGCCCGCCATTTGAAACTCTGTTTGACGGAAGCGATCTTTTTTATCTATAAAAGGATATTATCCCTCACTGCCATGCCGGCCGCAAGCGCATCGGCGAAGCCGTAAGGAGACCGACATGCCATTTTTCAGTATCCAGACCAACGTGCCTGTTGAGAACAGAGAAGTTTGCAAACTGGCGGCCCGCGCGTCGAATCTTGCCGCCAAATTCCTCGGCAAACCGGAAAGCTATGTACAGGTGTTGATTGAAACCGGCAAAAACATGCTGCACGGCGGCACCGACGAGCCGGCCGCGCATGTGGAACTGAACAGCATAGGGCTCAAGGTCGAGCAATGCGCCCCCCTTTCCGAAACAATCTGCGCGTTTCTTGAAAAGGAACTGTCCATCAAACCCGAGCGCGTCTACATTGAGTTCAAGGAGCTTGACCGCCCTTGGGTGGGGTGGAACAGCGGCACCTTCTAGAGCATCTCACGCTTGAAAAGCGCTAGATGCTCTTATGCATTTC
>CAZFCK010000041.1:0-25995 GCA_964517355.1 uncultured Desulfovibrionaceae bacterium
ATGAGCAAAGCATAACCAATTGTCTAGACTATTTCAAGAGTTATATGCTCTAGCAGCAGTGCTATGTTCTGTGCGAGAGCGATAAAAGATTGGCCTGACACGATCAGCGACCTTCCCTAAACTTGAAATCCATCTTTACTACATGGAACTGCCCATTTTCATGTAAAAAATCACAGCCTCAACCCGTGACATCCCCCTCCGCCCCCCTGGCACTACCCCTCACTTTACGTCAGTTTCAGAGAGAACCTTTTGAAGTAAAGCCTCCAGCTGTTCAACGTCGACAGGCTTGGCAATGTAGCCGTTCATGCCTGCGGCCATGAACTTCTCCTTGTCTCCACCCATGGCATACGCTGTCATAGCAATTATTGAGATGTCCTTCTTGCCTTGTCCCGCATCTCCCCCTCGAATGGCTTTGGTGGCTTCAACGCCATCCATAACAGGCATCTGAATGTCCATCAGGATTAGGTCGAAACTGTCATCCTTAAGAAGAGCAATTGCTTCCTGACCATCCTTGACGGCTTTGACGGTATGCCCATGCTTTTCCAGTAACTTGGCAGTGGCAAGGCGATTCACGTCTTCATCTTCAGCCAATAGAATGCGGAAGAGTTTATTCTTAGTCCGGCCAGATGAGGCAGCTTCCCGGGGCAATACGTGTTCATCCATACTGAAGGTAATGCAAAAATGGACGGTTGTTCCTTTCCCTGGTTCACTTTCAAAGGCAATATTTCCGCCCATGAGTTCGACCAATTTTTTGCAGATCGAAAGGCCCAATCCTGCGCCCTGATAGCTGCGACGGTAGCCCTCGCTTGCCTGGGAAAAAGGCTTGAACAACTTGTCGGCCATTTCGTCAGGTATACCAATGCCCGTGTCGGTGACGCTGAAGAGCACACGAGCCTTATTCGCATCGGATGTAGCCACAGGATACACTTCAACCGAGATGCGTCCTTCCCTGGTGAATTTGAACGAGTTCCCGATGATGTTGGTCAAGACCTGCTGCAAACGCGCGGCGTCGCCATTGAGATTGCGGGGAATGGCAGAGTGCACATGGCAAGACAGCTCGACCTGTGTCTGCTGCGACATCGGCTTGAACATCTCGCAGGTCTGATCGACAACCTCGGCGAGATCAAGCGGTTGGGATTGAATGGAAAGGCGGTCCGCTTCGACTCTGGACAAGTCGAGAATGTCTGAGAGCAGGCGAGTCAGGCGCTTTGAAGACTGAATTGCGGTAAGAATATACTCCCTTTGCTCTTCGTTAATATTCGTCGTTTGCAGCAACTGGAGCATACCAAGAACACCGTTCATCGGGGTTCTTATCTCATGGCTCATGTTGGCCAGGAATTCCGACTTGGCCTTGTTGGCAGCCTCGGCCTGCCCCTTGGTTATCCGCAACTGGTCCTCGGCAAGGCTGTGGGCCACAACTTCGCCGATAAGTCGGGCTGAAGAGGCCAGCCTTTCCTTGGCCTCGTCGATGATGAACCTTGGCCGATGCTTGTATTGAGAGGCCAACAAGGCGAGTTCATCCGACGAGACCTGGTAAACCTCAGCCAGTTCTTTCAAGGCTTCTTTATCAGTTGGCGGGGTTCCATACCCGAAGTTGATGGCACCAACATTTGTCTCTCCAGCCTTAATCGGAACGGCGTAAAGGTGTATTCCGCCCTTGCAGGCGATGTCCGCCGGTTTGCCGGTCTCGATGGCGACCTTTGAGGCTTCGGTCCAGCAAGACTCGTGACACAGCCACTTGCCGCTGGACAGAGCTTCGGAGTCGTCCTTGCATGCACAAAGGTTTCGCGACGCCTGATCCATGTACTGGCACCAGCCGGACGTGAAGATTCCGAGCGCATAGTCGCCGTTTGATTCGTAAACCGCACTGGATGTCTCTAGAAGGTTCAAATAACTGCTGGCGATGTCAGCTAGAATGTCCCTGCCGACCGCATCCAGGATGGTTCGTTTGGTGTTCAGTTCAGTCAAGTCACCGTATGCTTGCGTAGGCTGGTCAGTAGTTTGCGGCTTCTTCCCCAGCATCCATTTGATAGAGTCGACCTCCTCTTCTGCCTTGCGCTTGTCCAGCAGAGACAAAACGCTTGAGGCGAAAGCCTCAACAGATTTGGCGTCTTCGTCAGTGTAATCCTCCAGCTTGTTCGCTACAGCCGCTAGTGCGATCACCTTGCCTTGCTGAAGAATAGGTATCGACATCAGCTTCGACAGGTGCACGTGGCCTATGGGAAGCCCCCGCTTCCGTGGGTGTTCCAAGGTCGTGTCGTTGAAGATGCAAGGTTTGCGTTCAACCACAGCCTCGGCCCACAGCCCAGCGTCCCGGATGGGGAAATGAAGTGTTCTGTCTTGGATGGCGCAGACATCCATAGTGCTCTTAGACCACGCATGGAGAGTCATTATTTCTTCATCACCATCCAGAAACCCGAAGAAAGCGAATTCGCTGCCGGTTAATTTCTGTATCTCCTCCAGCACAGTATCACACAGTTTCTTGTATGTCGCATCGGTCATCCTGGCGATGTTCCACAATGCTTGCAGGCGAGCTTGAAGAAGATTCCGCTCTTTTTCGAATCGTTTTCGCTCAGTTGTATCTGAAGTGACAACGGCAAGGGAGGAAAGTGATCCATGTTCATCTTTTATTGGCACTATCATATGATAAAGCCAGGCTTCGTTTCCCGTGCTGTCGCAATAAATGTCTTCTAATTCAGTTCGTTGCTGCAGACGTATAGTTTTTTGTAATTCCGCTCTCAACCGGCGGCGACTCTCATCCGGGAAAAAATCAAAAGGATATGGCTTGCCGTACAGATCGTTCGAAACCTTCAACTGAAGCATTTCGAATCCTGGTGGATTCATATATTGGAGGTTCAAATCAAGATCGATGATCTTGTGGCAAACCGGGGAGTTGGCCATAAGAACCTCGGCTATCTTTTTGTTCTCTTCAAAAGGGCTAGGATGGGCTTCGTCGGTCAGCTCAGCAATTTCCCGGTGAGCCTCTTTCAACTCGGCGACAAGCTGCGATTTGGTTTTCTTTGAATCGTTCATCCCATCATCCCCTGAGCAAGCACTCTATGATGCCCATTTTCATGTAAAAAATCACAGCCTGACCCGTGACCACCACCCCTGAGTGCTTGATACTGGCCCTTGGACCTGGGGCATTTTACCTGAAAACCCCGGGGAAAACCATGTCGGAGCACTCTGATGGATATAGCGCGTGTCAATTCTTCAGTAGCACTCGGCGGAAACCGGCTCAAGATCAAATACCTTTTTCCACATGAGATTGACGCCCTCACCAACGCCTTCCAGGACTGGTTCGATGCCTCTCGAAACAAGGGAAAGCAGCGCGCAATTCGTGGCCGGTACTGGCTCGTATATCTGGTATTGCGATTTACCGGAGCGCGGCTGGGAGAGGTGGTGCGTTTGGACGATGCGAAGGACATCGATTTTCGTGCCAGCGAAATCCGGATCGTGACACTCAAGCGCCGTCAAGACCAGCCGAGGCGAATAGTGCCTGTCCCAGAGCGGCTGATCGCAGAACTGGCGACTTTCCTCGCCTCAGAACCTCAGCGGCGCGGCCAGGTCTTTGCCGTTGATCCCAACAATTTCCGAAAGCACTTCTATCTCCGGGCGAAAGAAGCAGGTATCCTGTCGGAAGAGATCGATGTGATCACGGGCCGCAAGAGCATCCACCCCCATCCCCACACTCTACGACATACCCGGGCCATCGAGCTTATCCGGTCTGGCATTCCCATCACGGCCGTTCAAGACCTTTTGGGGCATTCGAGCCTTTTGACAACGGCGGAATACTCTAGGTTGTCTGGATTCGAAGTAAAAAATCTGATGAAAACAAATGGGTTGATATGAGACTTTTCCTCTCACGAGGAGGGACCAGTCTTATCCTCGGGTCACCGGCGCCCTGGTTCGCCGGGCTTGCATCAATTTCAAGGTGATCTTAAAGACCATCCTCACAGAGTCTGTTGCTAGAAAACAACACCTATGTCCTCGATGAGATGCTTCAGGTCGTTGAGGTCAATAAAAATATCATCACCAATTGAATATAAAGGCAAAGAGTTAGCGGCCATGTGCGTTGGGATTGCTCTGGGGTGCAAGTCCATTTCCGCTGCGACGTCTTCAACATTGAGAAGCGGCACTGTCTTTCCAAGCAACTCTCCGTCATAAGATATTTCAATCGAGTTAAGATCGAATTCAAAGCTGATTGTATCAGTGCTCGATCCAGAAGAGCCTTTGCTGCTGTCAGGATTGCGATAAACTATTCTCAGATGCTTTTCGTCGGACATGGTTTTCCTCTTTTGTTAATATGTTAGCTCAGCCAGTGAGCAGCCAGGATGACATAAAAAAACGATACTTGGAAAAATACAAAAACATTGTTTCGGACGCAAGATCCACCAGAACTGAAGGACGATCATGATGACGCGGGGGGGGATTTTCTTACCCCCTCCCTCCATACGGAAATGGGGAATGTGGGCAAAGTGGGCAGGGCCAGAAGGACCAGTTGGTCAGATTTGCTTTGGGGAGGGGGGACAGGAAAACACCCCCTCTATCTAGGTGCTTGGTCTTGCTTCAGACTACGATCTAGTCAGTCTGCGGAAACTGATGCCAAGCCTTACCGTCGATGAGGCCTTCATCCAACCCTATCGGCGTTCTTCTTCGGCGTGCTCCAATTTTCGAAGACGAACGGGATGCCCTTGGCCACGCTGGCGTCACGAATCGGAATCACCCAACTGCGCTCCTTCTGGCAGGCATCGGCGCAGCATTCGCCCCCGAAATCACGGTATGAACCACCACGGGCTCTAGCTTAGTAAGGCCGCGAAACTGTCCAAACAACCGGGACCACTTCTATGACCTTTTCGGTGCTTAAATATGCCAGATGGACAGGCCATCAATGTTGTCTGCAAGATGTTCAGCAACCAATCTTCTGTGGCATTTGTCGGCTGTCGGTTCACTACAAAGGAGACAAGCGTTATCTAAGTCCATTTGGGATGCTTTCGATATGATGTCTCTTTGAGAGAGAAGGAATCCGAATTGCTTTTCGTATGTCTCCCATGTGCTCTGTTTCTTCTTGTATGAATCAAGGATTTCTTGGGTCGGAGCCCATTCTGGCAGATGAACGTAGGCGCATGAGCATATTTCTTTTAAAAAATATGGAAGGTGTTTTTCTTTGCTAAACCCCAATATCTGCGCCGTATTATTTAAGCGAATGTCGATCAAGGTTTTAATCTTCATTTTCTTTAACGCCTCAAAAAAGTCTTCAGCGGACTTTTTAGTGAAACCAATCGTGTAAAGACGAATTTTGCTCATATCTCTTCCTCGCTTTGGGGTTCTTCGAGCCGATACGCTATAGCTTTTTCATGGCGTTCGTACGCCTGGTCTACAGCTGACTTGTCCCCGTTGATTCCAGGGAGGGCTCCTTGGTCAAGTTCAAACTGGTTGATCAACCGTTGTTCTGCCATTTGTTGCGTTTCGATGCCTGCTATAGCAGATATGCCCATGGTCATTCAGCTTCGCATAATCGTGCATGATACGAATTTGGGCCAGTAGGGCCAGATGGTCAGTTTTTCTTAAGGGGGGCGGACAGGAAAACACGCCCCCAACGGGTACTAGGCCTCTGGTGTACTTGGTCTCAGACTACGGCCTAGTCAGTCTGCGGAAACTGATGCCAAGCCTTACCGTCGATGAGGCCTTCATCAACTCTATCAGCCTTCTTCTTCGGCGTGCTCCACTTCTTGAAGAAGAACGGGATGCCCTTGGCCACGCAGGCATCACGAATCGGGATCACCCAATCGCGCTCCATCTGACGAGCACCGGCGCAACGTTCACCGCCGACAATGACCCAATCCAGGCCGTCCAGATTGAGCGACGGCAGCGGGCCGAGCAGCGGCTCCAGAGAAACGAACTTCACGGCCGCCGGGGTCTGCTTTAGGAGTTCCGCACGGTAGGCGTAGTCGTCAGCTTCAACGGTCACGCCCATCCAGAGGTTCTTCGGCCACGGCAGATGAGGTGCAGCCTCCAGGAGCAGCTCCGCACGCTTGGTCAGCATCTGGTAAGTGTGCTGCGGATACTTCAGCGCGGTCTCGAACACCTGCTGCTTGAAATCCATGGGAACGGCGTGATGGAAGATGTCACCCATGCTGACCATGAAGATCTTCTTGGGCTGCTTCCAGGCACCGGGCTTGTCCAAAAGCTCGGGGTGGAGGGTTACCTCGAACTTGTTTCGATACTTCTCAAGGCCCTGGCCGTGCAGACGCGACGCGTAGACCTTGGCATAGCAACGGTCGCAGCCTGGCGAGTATGGCGTGCAGCCGGTGATGGGGTTGGCGACTTCGTCGCACCATTCGATAAGACTACCCATGTAGTCCTCCTTGGTTAGTGGGTTTCAGGGGCTTCGCAAAGACAGCCCCCCGGAATTAGGAACGGTGGAAGCTACGAGCGCGATCTTTTTCGATCTTCGTGCAGGACGCACCCCAAAGCTTCACTTTGAGCTTCTTGAAGACTTCAGTTTCGCTGACGGTGCCATCCGTAGTGAAATCGCTGTCTTCCAGAAACTCGTTGAATGTCACCAGCAGGCGATTGCCCGGAGCTGCCTCCAGGTCATTGATGATGCCCGCGATGGTTTCTGCGATGTCCCAGATGCGCGCACCGAATTGCTGCTGAACCATAGCCATTGGAGAATTCGAGTTTTTCATTGCAAACTCCTCTGTTAATGTTGACATGCGTCCGAGAGAGGACGCGGGCCTTGTTGAAATATTCTCAGCCTCACACTGCCGCCACACCGTTAAACGAGACAATTCCCACCGGCCTGCGGCTGGCCGAAATGCACCGGAAGCTCCGGCTTGGCTGTGATGCCGGGATGGAGGGCTTCGCGAGGGACGTGAAGCACTCGGACACGTGTACCTGCGAGGGTTATCCGCTTGGTGTTCACGCCGCTCTCGGAGCTGACAATGATGCCTTTGTTGGCCATGCGCTTCTGGAGTGTCTTGGGGCCTATGGCGATGGTGTTGCCCTGCGAGTTTGCAAGGCTCTGAGCCACACCGAACGCGACCTCCATGTCCAGGTAGACCCCAGCGTCGTCGACCCAACCGACGCGCTTTCCGAAAGGCCGATGGTCCTTGACCTGGTTGTTGTTCACAATGGTCGTGGTCTCGCGCCAGCCGTAGGCTTCCGGGGTGACCTGCGGCATGCCGCCTTTGATGCCTTCCAGGTGAGCGCTACCGCCGGACATGGCGCTGCCCAAGAGTTCCAGGAAGCGCTGCACCGGGCACTCCTCTTCCTGAATATTGGCCTGTCGGATTGCGGCTTCCCGAATCGCGTCCTGGCATACCGTCCAGAGCGTTCCAGCCTGATCCTTTGTGATGGCCCCGTGATCCGTAGCGAACCGAAGGAACATCTCCACACCAATCATAAGGCTTGCGATTATGTCGGGCGTCCGCGAATGGGCTTTGCCCGCCTCCAGGGCTTCTTGGCGAAGAACCTGTTTACGGTCGGGAAGCGTGTCGGCCAGCGTATCCATCTGGGGAGCCAACCATTGGACGAAAGCGGCCATGGCCTGGGCGAGCACTCCATCGTCCCGCGCCACCTGAAGCTCTGTAAGAACGTCCAGGTCAACGTCTGGCGGCTGCACTTCCAGCACCAGCATACGGGCTCGAAGACTCTGGCCGCGTGGAATGTCTTCGCCGGTGCCAAGAATGAGGCCACGTGGATAGAACGTAGGACGTAGAGTGCCATCCGCATTCATCCGCTGACGCCCAGCCTGGTTGCCCTGGCCGCGCAAAAGCTGATCGGCCTTCTTGTGGTAGGCATTGATATCGTACTGTGATCCCACAGGATTAAAGTCATCAACAACCGTCAGCGCATCCTTCGCCAGGAAGCAAATTTTCTCCAAACTATTAGACGTGGACGACCAATTCGCAGGCAGATTCTTCCCCCGGAATTCGGCCCCCCAAAAAGATTGAGCGAGGCTTGCTAGCTCACTCTTGCGCGTACCCGTTAGGCCAACCAGGAAAAGGCTGAAGTCGATCTTGATGGCTTGACCAAGAGGTGCCAAAAATGTCCCAGCCAGCAAAGGCGCGGAAATCACCTTCGGTGCAAGGTCCAGCAATTTCAGGCTGGTGGCAATGGCACTCTTGGCTTGACTCCGGGACGTGGGGATTTCAAGAAAGTAGTCCTTGAGGCCAGCCTCGCCGAGATCGACTTCAATACCCTCAACCGCTCCGTCATGGCCGAGCGCACCGCCACCATGGAGGTAGGCATATTCATTGCCGAGCTTGCGCCATCCGGTGTGGGTGTAAAGGGTCCGCTGGATGACATCCTCGCTGCACGTCTGAATCGCAACGCGGAAGTGATCCTTGCATCCGGCGTAAATTACCGCCCGCGAACCGTACTGCTCCAACACCCAGTTGAGGCAGGCAAATTGCTGCACATAAACTTCTGTGGCCGGGAGCGGCTGACCCGACTCGTGAAAGCCTTCCAGCATAAAACGCTTTGACTTTTCAGCGCCGTCGTCGCGGGTAACTTCTTCAGTGATGACACAATGGAAATTGCCCAAGTTGACGTCGACCGCGCCAGCCAAAGTGATCTTTTCCATCACGAAGTGGTTGTCTTCGATCCGGTAGACCTGCCCGGAAGCCTTGGTCTCACGAAGCTGTTTCTTCATGGCCTCCTCAAGTTTTTTCAGAGGAATGCCGAGCTTTTTCAGGGCCTCACGGACACGCATCATCAAGGCCATATCCTTGTCTGCCACGACCACCAGTGCGGCCAACGCGGCTCCCGTAAACATCGCACCAGGATCGTTCGCGGTATCGACCAGAGCTTTGGCAATGACGATCCGCGCCTGGGCCAATGGGCTTTCATCTCCCAGGCGAATGGGAGACTTGACGTGGCCACGGTAGGGACAACTATCGCACCCGGCGAAGCCTAAGTCCCTATAAATACTGACGCAATTTCTGGGGCTGTACTTCCTTGCTTGGTCGAGCTTGGCCTGGGCTTCTTTCGGGTTGTAGCCGGGGTGAGGTGCGCTACGCTCGTGGAAGAGCTTCTCACCATCCTGGCACCGGGCTATGATTGTCGCCTGGGCGAACCATTCGGGTTCACTCAACGTCGTTGCATCGGCCTTGCAATGGGCCATGAACGCGCAATGCGTCTCGATCAGTTCCAAATTCGCCGGTGGGAAATCTTCCTCCATGCGGAGATCCCCAGGAAGGTAGCTGACCGTGGCCGAGTGGTCTGTGCTGACCGCTTGCGCAGGCAAACCGGCCTTGATCTCCTCGACGGTATACCGCCGGGCCTCGTCAACGTGCTGGACGGCCACCTGGTTCGCGGGATTGTATTTGTGGTTATGCGTCCCAGGGAGCCGCAAAACTTGGTTGAGCGCAGACGTGTTGTCGATATGGACGTTCATCTGGCGTCCGGAATCAATGAAGTACCGGTGAACATTTCGTGAAGCGAGCTGCGCTGCCAGATTCAACTCTGGAGTGTCGAGTACCCAAGGTTCCCGTAGGAGCCAATAGGCATGCAACCCGCCACCGGTCTGGACCGTAATCGTCGGCTGCCACGGGGCCTTTTCCAGCAACAGTTTGGCCTGCTCCGAGGTTGGTAGCTGGTCGACTTCCTTGGCGTGAGCACCGCCAGCGATATCGAGATCAAGCCAAAATCCTGGTAACGCTCCAACGGTTCGGGCCTCACCGCGTGCGCGGCCTACCGGTTCAACGCCTTGAAGGCCGGGAGCGAAATAGACGTCCTCGCGCTGTCCTTGTTCCATGGCGTATGTGGCTGCGCCAAGCAGGTCGTTGATGGGAAAGCTGCGCGTCCCGGAGCGGGCCCAAAAGACTAGCCACAATGGGCTGGCCTCCAGGGTGCCGAACAAGAGCTTGAGAAACTCCAACGTGGTCATTACTTCACCGCCTCAGGCTCAGGTGCGGCTTTTTCTGAAGCATCTTTATGCAGGTCGTAGCCATCAAGGAATTCCTCCACGACAACAGAATAGAAATCGTAACCCCTGGAAGTCCTGACAGGGACATCATATTTATCATAGCAGTAGGCCATAGTAATATTCCTTGCTGGCCTGGCAGAGCTTTGCAGCCCCGCCAGGCCGTTTGATGGTTGGCCGATTAGCGCGGGCAATAATTACGAATGAATTCCTCAGCCTGGGCTTTGGTTTCGAGAAAGATGGTGCTGTGGTTGTCCACGTAGTTCACGATTGAAAAGAACAACTCGTCGTATCGCTCATTCTCAAGGAGGCTCCAGTCAAAGCCGACAACAGTGGCCACTCCAACTTGGACCGTGATGCCATCGGATGCCGTAAGCTTGGACACATGGGCATGAGGTGGGTAGTGGTCTCGATTAGACTCGACGATTTCGATCGAAACGTCTGTAGAATTAAGCAGGATGTAGTCCACCGACAGGTCTTCATTAATAAAGACCTTGAATGTTAGGTGCTTGTATGGGCCATCAATTATGACCATGTAAGTTCCAGTCATGGTAGTTCTCCTTGTTGGTTTGGCCGGGGGCGGGATGCCCCCGGCCATCAATTGGGTTTAGCCAGCAAGGCGCGTACGGAGGCCAGCAACGACCTCGTTCACCTTGGCAAGGACACTTTTCAGACCATCATTTGTAGCGGCCTGCTCGCTCAGGGGCGTAGTGGCCTCAGTGAGAGTGAGCACCATCTCCATGTCTTCCTTGGCGGCAACCTGCTGCTTGGCCTGGAGGGCGCTGAGTTCTTCGAGGGCGACGCTCAGGCGGTTGACCAAGGCGCTATTTTGAGCTGAAATGCTCGCATTACGACGTTGCGAGGCGGCCATGGCATCCTTGTACTGCTTCGAATAGTGCGTGCCGCACAAAGTCTTCCATATTTCGGAAGGCAGGCGCTCGACCATGTTCGGGCAACTCGGGACAGCGCACGGATACAACTGCGGTGTTTCCATATTTCCATTCTCCGTTAAGGTCCGGGCGAGGCCAATTCCTCGCCCTTACCCCCTTGGGCTACATTGGCTGTGGCACCGCCACATCGGAGTCGCAGAAGAAGGCAAACCGACTTGGCTCCGACGTCAATCACCTGGAAATACAGGGGTATTTTTTGTTTTTTTGCCCTCGCACGGGGCGCAAAACAGGAGGCATCTATGAATCGCTTGGCGCTTCAGGCGGAATTTGTAAAAATTATCACCGACGAGAGACTATTATTAACACCTGACGATGATGGCCCTATTGAAGAGGCCACGGTCAAAGTCTATGAGCTACAAGAAAAGATTCGCCATATGGTGGGGGAGTTGCAAAAAGAGAAAGAGCGACACCCGGCTGACTCTGTAATCAAAAACAGAATCGCCTCCTTGTTAAAACTCAACGGAATCATTGAGGACTGGTTTTGCAATGCAGACTATCAAACGGAGAGAAGGAACATCACGGGCGTTCACAACAAGCTGAAAAAGATAATTGATACAGGGAAAATCCGCAAAGAAGGTGTTTCTGTTGCAGCAGAAAGCTATTTGTTGAGCGCTGGACTACCCACCGAACACAGATATTTTATTAAGTTTGGGCCACAGCGTATTATCTGGCTGGATGGACATGGAGTTGTTCTAAAAGATACTGTGAGCATGGGGTACATAGAATGCCTGCTTATCAATTCTGACCAAGAAGTTGGTAGCTACTTTATCTATGGAGGATGCAAGCACGGTGTCTTAGATTTTGACGTTGACAATGATCCTCGAAATATAGACGAGGAGTCTGCAATAGCTCATGATAAAATATATACCGACCCTGCTATCATTAAAGATGCTATAGATAGACTTAAAAGTGAAATTGAAAACCTTATTCGAAAGGAGTCTCCTGACTCTTCTATTCTTTTAAAAAAGAAAGAAGATTTGGCGAATCTAGAATACTGGAGTAAAAATAGTGCAAACTTTGAAAGTGAAAACACTAAAGACCAGGATCTTAACAAAGCACGAAAGAACGTATCGGAATACATCAAGAGGGCTCTAGCCGACATCCAGAAGCAATCAATCTTTATCTATGACCATTTCAACTCCCGGATAACTACGGGAGGGAATTGTAAGTATGATTCAAAAGGTGAACCAGATTGGATTGTTGATCTTGGCTGATGTAAAGTGGCCAAGGAAGTTAGCCATTTTTTTTGGCTTCAACTATTGAAGCAATCCTCACTACAAATCGGACATTGGCATTTCCTTGCCCCCTCCTGGGATTTTGCCCAATTGGGAGCCCAACCCCAAGGCCCATCCACAAACGGGCAGTAGGGCTTGAATATGGGCGAATCCGGGGCCGAGGAAGGCCGTCCTGGGGACCCAGCTCCAGGGGCATCCCCAGCTTGGGGAAGGATCAAATGACCCAAGAGAAGTATGGTCTGGGAAGTTGTTAAAAAAAATCCCTCCGGCCGATAAAGCCACAGAGGGAGCGGGGGGGGCAGGCCGTAAGGTGCCTATAAGGTGCCGTCCAAAATAGTTGAGTGTTTGTTATCCACCGCCAATGAGTTGCAGAGCCATCTTCGGCAGGCTGTTCGCCTGGGCCAACATTGCCACCGCTGACTGCGTAAGAATCTGCCGCGTGACGAACTCCGTCATTTCCATTGCCACATCGACGTCAGATATCCTTGATTCCGCAGCTTGGAGGTTCTCGGCCTGGATGGCGATGTTCGTAATGGTGTTCTCAAGACGGTTTTGCAGTGCCCCCAGGTGTGCGCGGATTTTGTCCTTGTAGACAATAGCCTCGTTTATAGCCCCCAGACTCTCCTGGGCGCGCGCCTGCGTCGCTATGCTGATTACAGGCTGGTAGATGCTGGCCCCGATGCCATTGGACGAAGGGTCCAAGCCGTCATTCGTGAAATAGGTTGCGAAGAAGCCCCCGCCACGCAGTCCCACGACATCATCGAGCACCTGGTTTCCTGCAGTGGTTTCATTGATGATGAAGTTCTCATCCACCGCTCGACCATCTATCGTGTACAACTGTCCATAGGTTCCCCATCCATCGCCATCGGTTGCACTTGGATCACGGTACGCGGCAATAAAGCCTCCACCTTCAAGCCGAGCCAACTTGGGCCATGTCTGGCCAGCTAGTGGCTGCTCATTGATAGTTATTTCATCAGTTACGAAAGTAATATCTGAATGGATGATTCGTTGTTTCGCGTCGAATGTCCCATCGTTGTTTATATCATTCCAGGCCACCACATACCTGTCGCCATCAATAGCAGCGAGGTCGATAAAGTTCTGGGAGTTAACTTGATCCGTATTCACCCTGGTTTCCGCACCTACAAGATTTCCTTGCTGGTCCACCACCTGAGTAAAAACGCCCCACCCATCAATGTCTGGCGAGAACCATGCGACTGCGACATTCCCATTGTCCAACTGCTCGGCCCTTGAGTACCGCTGGTCTAATGCCGTAGTGGTGTTCACTCGGAACTCATCAACCAGCGTGTTGCCGTTGCTATCGTAGTACTTCCCGTAAATTCCGTCATCGGAGCCATCCTGGCTGTTGGAAGTCCAGGTCACAAAGTACCCGGATGAAGTTGTTGCCACATCCGATTGGTACTGGTTGTTCGCCGATGTTGTGTTGACCTGCGCCTCTCCGCTTCGAACGCTCCCGTCCGCGTTGTAAATTTTGGAATAGATGCCGGTACCGGAGCCGTCCTGGCCGCTAGAGGTCCAGGTAACGACGAATCCTCCATCATTGAGAGCGGCCACCGAGGGCTCATCCTGGTCGTTGTTCGTTTCGGAGTTGACCCGGAACTCGCTGCCTACCTTCTCGCCATTCTGGTTCATAATCTGGCCGTACACGCCCCACCCGGAACCATCCTGGTTCTCCGAATTCCAAACCGCCACAATATTGCCATCCACCAGCGAAGCGAGATTCGAATCTCGCTGGTTGCCAGCGGTAGTGGTGTTGACCAGCACGTCCCCGGCAGTTCGCTCCAGGAGCATATTGGCGTCCGGTTCGAAAGAGCCGACTGCCGTACCGTCTGGATCAAACATGCTCTCGATTTTCGTGCTGTCGATGTTCACATAGTAATAGTCTTCGGCGCTGTCGTTGCCGGTGCCGAAATGGACCTTGGCAGCGCCGGTGGATTCCAAGCCGCTTCCGTCATGAGTGCCGGAAAGGTTGCCGTTCAGAAGGTGTATGCCATTGAAGTCCGTGGCTAGGGAAATGCGCTGAATCTCCTTGGCCATGGCCTGGTACTCTGAGTCTATGAGGAGACGCTGGTACTGGTTGTATGTTCCAGTTGCGGCCTGCTCAGCCAGTTCCTTCATGCGGATCAGCTTTTCATCGATCACCTGCAATGCTCCATCCGCAGTCTGGATCATGGACACCGCGTCATTGGCGTTGCGGATTCCTTGGTTCAAGGTGGCTATGTCCGCCCGCATCAGCTCCCGGATCGCAAGCCCAGCAGCATCATCAGCGGCGGTCCCAACGCGCAGCCCAGATGACAGCCTTCGCGTTGAAACGCTCAGTGCTCCATAATGGTCTCCGAGATTCCGGGCGGAATTCATTGCCATCAGGTTGTGGTTAATCGTCAAGGACATCGGCTACACTGCTCCCGACAGGAAGTCTTTTCCTGCCTCACTCCCTCAGGAAACTTCTCAACTTATTGAAAATCAACGTGGATACGGATTTATTCAACGTTCGTTGTAATATGCGTAGCAAAATTTAGACCATCGTTGCTTATTAAGCTCCTGAATCTCCACTACCATTGTTATGGAGGTGGCAATGGTTAAAGTTCAGGACGCATTTGGAAAACGGCTACGGGATATTCGCCGCCGGAAGGACATGACCCAAGAGAAGCTGGCCGATCTCTCGGGCCTGTCCATCCAGTATATTGGCGAGATCGAAAGAGGAAAACGGAACCCCTCGCTGACAAGCATTGAAACGCTGGCGACAGCTTTGGGCATGACCGTTTCGGACCTCTTTGACCTAGAGGAATTTCAAATCAGCAATGACGAAATGAGGGCCAAGCTCATCGACCAAATCAATCGGGCAGATGATGAGAGCCTTCATATCTACTTCGCCATCTCTCGGGCTATTCTCGGGTAACAGCCTTATTCATCTCCCGGCAGGCAAATCGTAAGCACCGGCTCGCCATGGTCACCAGGGCCAATAATGGCGACGCACTTCACCGATTGCAGATTCTTCCCCGGCATCAGAAACATACAGACGAATTCCACCCGGTCGCCGTCCAGGCGATTCTTGATGGCCGCCTGACACATCCAAAACAAGTCGTGAAGTCTGCCTGCTAGGGATTGACCTTCGCCTTCGAGCCCGGATGCTGGTTCGACGTAGCCGTGGAAGAGATGATCGGACACGGCCACCGGCACCTTGAAGCCGGATTCCCGCGCCTGCTCGGTTACGTCGATCAGAACTCCGTCTTCAATAGCTTGCTGGCGGGTGTAGCTGTAGATGATGTTGAAAGGGGTGTCGTCCATGAGAATCTCCTTTTGGGGCAAATAGTTAAATAGACCCGAAAGGTTATCCTCAGGGGGAGGGAGTGGTCACGGACGTCTTCCGCAGTCTGGGCCACTAATATTGATACAACAAGACTTATGAAGTCAGGCCTACGCTTTCCGAAAACCGTTGGCTCTGACTCTAGCGATATGAGGCAGCATCTGGCGGGAGAATCATGAAGGCAATATCTGAAAAAACAATCGCAGAGGACATCCCGTTACCCGGGCATGTTCGGTCAGCCTCCGGGCACCACTTATTCTTGGGGAGGAGTATTCAGTACTACCTGCTTGATGGAATTACATCAGACAAATCAACCATCAATTTTTGGACGTTTGCCACCAGCCACTGGCGCGCTTTATCAGTATTTGCACAAAGACTCTGAACCGTCAGCCAGAACCGCTGCGAATGGTCGGGAATAGCGAGGTGCGCCATCTCGTGGGTCACGATGTAACGAAAGACATACTCAGGGGCCATGATCAGCCGCCAATTGAAAGACAGATTCCCAAGTGTCGAGCAGTTACCCCATTTAGTTCGTTGGTCCATGATGTAGATGCGATTCGGTTCTCGGTTCAGGCGCTTACCGATATCCTCTACATACCGCACAACACTTTCTCGCGCCTGTTTGCGCAACCAATTTTCCAACGATTTGACCAGCGGCGTTTGCGAATCTTGCCCACAGGTAAGTGAAATGCCTCCATCCTGAAAAACAATCTTGTTCGGAGCCCGCCAACTGTCGGAATGAACGACATTCACCGGAATCAGTTCTCCTCCGAATAGAAGATTGCCGGGCGTTTTTTTCTCTGGTCGACGCACAGCACGCAGCGTTTTGACTCTCTCTAACTGTTCAAACACCCAGTCCTGGTTTTCGGTAAAAAAGGCGATAGCTTCTAGATTGTCTCTGCCTGCCGGTACGACGACTTCAATACCGCCCATCCTGACCTTGATCCTCATCTTCTTAGCCGCCGGGGAGTGCACAAGTCGGTATTCCACATCCTGCCCATGGAGCAAGATATGTTGCGTTGCGCTGGATTCAGTGTTCTCAGCTGGCGGCATCGGCATTCACCAGTTCGTTCACCGCTGGTGCCAGGAACGACGGATTCGGATCGTCCGCATTGAAACCCAAAGACACGTAGACAGGGTTCCAGGACTCCGCCAGCAGCGATTGCTCGACTCGCATCCTGCCACCTTTCGAGTTACTCCAGCCCGGCAATAACAGTTGATTACCACGCAGATGGCCGACCATCTGGCGTGCGCAATCGCTCAGGTACGTTTCATCTTGGTTCTCGGAGTACTCGCGCAAAATAGTGAAGAGGGCATACTCACCAGGTTGTGTCAGCCCAAGTCTCCCTGGTTCCTCGTCAACCTTGGTCTTCTCGTCGGCGATATCTTGCAGTTCCTTCAAACGCTTCTCTGCGGCCTTATCCGCAGCATCCTTTATCGCCTTCAGCCGTGCCAGCCGCTCGCCCAGTTGCCGATAGGTAAAGCTCGGGTCGTCCTCGGCCAATTCCGCCGTCAAGATGGCTTCCAGGGCCGCTGCCTTGTCCGCTGCACTCGGCAGTTCATCCAGTTTGGCCACATAATCTTTATCAATTTTAAACACAGGTAAAGACTCGGCTAGGTCCATGAACGACGTATTCTCTTCGATCAGCTCACGGGTCTTGGCGGACAGTTCGCCGTAAGTACCCTTGTTGGCCGCGCCGCTCTGCCGTCGTCGGTAAGCAATATAGATGCTGCACAACCAGTTGTAGACATAGCGGTGCTCGTAAAGGCAGGGATCGGGCGATACTGCCTCCCACAGGCGTTCCAGACTTTTGAAATTATGTTCGAAAATCTTTGCCGCATCAGGGTCTCTAATGGCACGCAAAGCCCCAAGCAGGCATTCCCGTGTATCGGCGATGGTGATACCCTTAAAACTCTCCATGCAGCGTGCCACCTCGCCCGGAACTGTCGCCTTCAGCGCCTCCCAATCAATCAGCGCTTCCTCGCGGACGTTCTCGTCGAAATTGAGCGCCTTGGCCAGGTTGGCAAACACACCGAAATAGTCCACCACCACGCCAGTACGTTTATCCATGACTGGGAGTGGCCGGTTGGTGCGAGCAATGGCCTGTAGCAGGTTATGGTCGCGCAGAGGCTTGTCGAGATACATCACCTGTTCAATGGGCGCATCGAAGCCCGTCAGCAACCGATCACAAACAATGAGAATTTTAAGCGGCGGTCGCCACTTGCTTCGATCCTCACCGTAGGCTTCCCGATTCCATTCCTCCCACTGCCCAGGCGTCAGCTTGAAATAGTCTATCAGATCATCCTGCTTCTGCTTGCCGTAATGGAATCGGGCCAGGTCTTCGTCATCGTTTTGCCCTTCGGAGATGATTACATCCGACCACTCTGGGGGAAGGCCTCGAGTCTTAAGCTTGGTATCAAGGGCATCCTTGAATCGGGCACAGGCGGTGCGATCCACACCCACCAGTTGTGCTTTGAAACCGCTGGGATCGGGGTAAGCGAGAAAATGTTCCAGCATCTTCTCGACCACAATTTCAACCCGGTCGGGGTGTCGGGCAAGCTCTTTCCACTGGGAGCGCTGGCGCTGGATCAAGTCTTTGGCCTGCTCGTCTTCCACCTCCATATCCTTACACATCTCTTCAAATTTAATATTCAAAGTCTTCTCGTCAACGATGAACGGAACCTTGTCGCGGATGTAATGCACCTCCAGGGTCGCACCGTCCTTGATAGAGCGCTTAATGCCATAATAACTGAGGTAGCGCTCCTGTTCACCTTCCACCAACGGTCCGAAATCGCGGTGGGTGTTGATCATGGTGCGGTCGATGGGCGTACCCGTCAGACCGAAGCGGAAGGCATTGGGCAGCTTTACCCGCAGGGTCATGGCGTAGCTCTCGGCCGTATTGCCCTTCTGAGAACGGTGACACTCATCGATCAGGGTTATGATGTTGTCCTCCTGGAGTGGCTTGAGATCACCCATCTTCTGGAATGACTGCACCGTGGTCACCAGTGTGCCTCGCCATACGTTCTTGAGCCGGGTCTTGAGGTCTTCGACTCCCATTGCCTTTTCGACGTTGGGGTAGTCACAAGCATCGAAATCATCGGAGAGCTGGGTCTTCAGGTCACGTCGGTCGACTACGATCATCACCGTCGGGTTTTTCAATGCGGCCTGCCGCCGCAGCTTGTAAGCAGCAAACACCATGGTCAACGATTTGCCCGAGCCCTGAGTGTGCCAGATCAGGCCAGTACGATCCTGGGCGGTTACTGGCTTGCCGATCAGTGAAAGGGCTCGGTCGACAATGTCGTTCACCGCCTCGAACTGCTGGTAGCGGGCTACCTTCTTTACAGTGCGGCCCTTTTTGGTCTCGAACACCACGAAATGCTGCAAGAAGTCGAGCACATGGCAGGGCTTCAGCCGCAGCAGCCCTTTCACAGGCACTTCCAGAGGGTCATCAGGATCGTCGGCCTCTGGCTCGTTCCACCAGCCTTTTATGTCTGGATACTGCGACAGCCACGGTCCCCAGGTGTCGAGGTGGCGCTCAATCTCTTCCTTTTTGGCATCGTGAAATAGCACCGTCCCGTAGCGAAAGGCGTCCTCGTCGGCCCCGACACAAAAAACGTTGGGCGCGAGCATCAACGGAGCCTGCCGTTGATAGCGGTGTAATTGATGCACCGCCTCGGTCCAATCCTTGCCGCTGGAGAGATAGCTTTTGTACTCGGCGATCACCAACGGAATGCCGTTGACCAGCAGCACCGTGTCATCGCGGCACTGCTTCACCCCTTGCACGCGGTATTGATTGGTAGCGGTGAAGTCGTTGAGATACTGCCTGTCCGGCTCGAAGGCGATGAAGAATACAGTCGTGGCATCCTCACCAGGTACAAGCTCCACCTTGACGCCATCACGTAACCGGTTGAGGGTTTCCCGGTTGGCGGTCAGCTTGTCTGGAGCATCCATGGTCTTGCGCAAGGCATTCACCGCCAGCAGCGCCTGGGCCTCTGTGGTCACATGGCTGTTGATACGCAGGATGGCTTCCACCAGCAGTTTTTCCACCAATGGGTCTTCCAGCGGCCGTTCAAAGGCGGACATCTCGGCTTCATCGCGATAGATCCAGCCCAGGCCCGTGTCACCAGGAGTGCTGCTGCCAAGGCCTGAAAGCCATTGCAAAACAGGGAGTTCAACGTAGCTGAGTTCGCTCATGATTCTTTCAGTTCCTTGAAGAGTTTCGGGTCTACCCGCATGGTACCGGTGAGGAGGTCGTGCATCAGAGATTTTTTCAATTGTTCAAGGGCAGTAATGACTGGCACATAGGAGCGGACACGTGCGTCAGCTGACTCAAGCAGCGCGGCGATTTCATGCTGCTCGTCCAAGCCCGTCTTGCCAACCGGTACAGGGATCAACACCTTGCCTAGATTCTTGGCGTTGATGTTGACCTGTTGAACACCAGGCGTCGCAAAACGCTTGATTCGGCATTGTGTGATGTAGGAGTTGAGCAACTGTCCAATGTAGTAATTATCTACCTGCGAGGCGTCTGCGTGCAGACGAATGAGATATGAGGCGAATACAGCAGGCTCATCTGTGCGGAAAACACCAACCTTGCCAACCCATTCCTGCGAATTGGTTCTGTTAAACAGTATATCACCACGTTTCAGCATATAGCGATCCAGCAAATCCTGCGACAGGGTGACGTATTTGAGTTCGTCCATCACTACATCACCCTGTTGGATGTTTCCCATGCGTAAAATAGGCGTGTCACCCTTGAGGTGCATAGGCATTGATAAGCCGTATTCAAAATTAGTGACGACCTCGTTCAAAGGTTTCACGTCCCAGGATTTCGGAATGAAACCGACTGGTGTTTTTTTCTGTTGTTCTCCGCGCGTGCCCTGGGTGAAAAGTTCCTGCACAAGTGCGCGCTTGACTTCGGATGCCTGCGAAGCAGCATCCCGCACCCGATAAATTGCCGTATCCACGGCATCCAAAACGTGCGCGATGGCGGCTTGTTCTGGCTCATCCGGGTACGCAATTGTCATTTTTTTAAAAAAACTGTGGCTCAGATTGCTTAAACCCGTTGAGCCTTCCGAAGAGGCGCTCAAGTAGGCCTGGACGTACTCGCTGCGCAGCCACCGAAAGAAAAATTCGGGAAGAATCCCGCTATCAGCCTTAGGCTTGGCCGCGATTAGAAAAGAGGCGAAGAGAAATTCGGCGTCCTCATCAATATACACTGCATTGCCAATGCGTTGCCGGTTTCCATTCGAGCCGACCATGACGGACCAACCTTTTTCAACGCGCTTCTGCTCAATGGCCTTCGGCTTTAAGCCAGAAAGATAAAGCAGGTTGTCGAGTTCAAGGCGATCCTGAACATTACTGATGCCGATCACTGGGATAGCCGCGTCATAAGGGCTCGTGTGTTCCTGGTTTTTCGACCAAGAGACTCCACGTTTTATGTCAGCGGTGTTACCGATGATGGCGGTATTCCAACCACCGGGATGGGGCAGTGCATCAGTTGGCTTCATAACCCACCCCCTGAAGTAGCCTCAACAAGTTTGCCTCTGCGGTTGCAAGATTTTCCTCCGCATTCCGCAAGGCTTTCAGCGCGTCCTTGACCTCCACCCTTGGCTCCGGCTCGAAGGTATCCACATAGCGCGGAATGTTGAGGTTGAATTCGTTCTCCTCGATCTCGTCGATACCCACCACACGTGCATGCTTGAGCAATTCGTCGGGGTCTCCATACAAGGCACCGAGCTCTATGCCGACCTGCTCGACATCTTTGCGGTCGTCATCGGCGCGGCGGCGGACCTCGGCGATCTTCTCGTCCCGCTCAGCGATCTTGGCGGCCGCCTTGTCCCGTTGGCCCTCTAGCTTGCCCAGGGCGGTTTCGGCCTTTTGCTTTGCAGTCTTACCGCTGATTTTTGATAATCCTGCACGCGCTTTGGCCACCTGAGTTTCCAGCTTCTTGAGCCTCATGGCCATATCGGCGTACTCAGCCTCCAAGCGTTCCACCTCTTCGTGCTCGCGGGTATTAATTTGCTCCCGGATGCGCTGACTGTGCTGCGTCACCAGACTGGTAACCTTAGCGGCATCGCCGTAGGCATGAACATGAACCAGCATGCGCATTACATCCTGCGGACGCAATTCGTTCTGGTTGGAAAGCTCTCGGAAATGGCGGGCGGCATAGACCAGCAGCACCTTGTCATGACGTTCTGGCGGACGTTGCTTTTTCAGGATGAGTAGACAAGCCGGAACGCCCGCACCATAGAAAACATTGAGCGGCAGGGAGATTACGGCGTCGATCAGTCGGGATTCCAGCAATGTCTTGCGAATCAGGTGCTCGTCGTCGGCTTTACGACGCTTGATTTTGGGGTTGCCTTTGGCATCAAACTCGCCGGTTTCCTCTTCGATTTCTGGCTGGCCCCTGAACAGCACCCCCTGTGGACAGACGACACCCGCCCGGCCGCTGTCATTAAGCGAAGCGAGGATGTGCAGGATAAAAGCGTAGTCGCCATATCCGGCCGGTGGAGCTGTAAAGGGTGTGCCCCGTCCGAAACGCCCAAAGGGGTCTTTGAATCCTTCCTTGCCAAATATCTGCTTCTTCAGCTTATCCTTTTTCTTCTTGTCGTCCGTCTGCTGCTCGGGTTTCAACCACCAGAATTCGTCCGAGAAGGGGAAATTTGCCAACACCAAAGAGAACTTTCGTACTTTGCCATCACCGTCCTTGAAGGCCGGGTCGGTGATGGTGGAAACCCCAGCCGCAATGGTTGCCTCCAGACCATGCAACACCGAGTTGATCTTGCCGATGGCGGCGTTGCCCCAATTCATCTCCTGCCCGAAATATTGGGCCGAAGTTGCATGGTGCTCGTTTTCGCGTAGATAATCGGCTGCATGGACGAGCATGCCGCCACTTCCGCAGGTTGGGTCATAAACAGTGTCACCAGGGCATGGTTCCAAAATACGCACCAATGTATCTACGACCTCTGGCGGCGTGAAGAATTCACCCGCCTTTGCACCAGCATCATCGGCAAACTGTTTGATCAGATATTCATAAGCCCGGCCTAAGATATCTGGCGGGACACTGGCATTGGAGAGATCGTGCGAGTCGAAATGCTGAATCAGCGCGTGCACCACTTCATTGGGGATCAGCGGTTTGCCGCTGCCATCCGGGGCAGGCTGGTTCCAGTCGACCGTGAAGACGCCTTTAAGCTCTTCATTGGCATTCGCCACCGCGCGCATTGCCTGCGTGAGTTTTTCCCCGAGGTTGGTGGATTCAGCAAGCACATCGCCCCAACGGCTGCCGTCCGGAATAGAAAAACGATGCTCGCCCCGCGTCCTGAAAACCGCCTTCTGCGTTTCGGTAAATTGACGTCCCTGTTGGCGTTCCAATTCGGCAATAGCCTCGTCCGCCTCATTTTCCCACTGGTCACAGAGACGCTTGTAGAACATCAGCGACAGGATGTAGTTCTTGTAGTCCTGCCCGGCGGTCTTGCCGCGCAAAATGTTGGCGGCACCCCACAGATGGGCTTCGAGTTGTTGTTGGGTGAGCTTCATTTAGTATCCTTGTTCTCGCTTCAGGGCGAATATCTGTCCGAAAAGTTGCTGCGTCAGGTTGGGAGGACCGTATATGAAAAGTCGCATTCGTTGAAAAGACAGAGCCAGGCCCAGGCGCTCATTATCCTTAATAGGTTACGCCAGGCTGGCACCTCTGGATTGCGCCGCACCGCCAGCCTTCACCCACTCGTCGACTTCGTCTTTCTTGAATTTCCAAAGACGCCCCATGCGATGGGCGGGCATCGTGTGCTTGTCGATCCAGCGGTAAACTGTGTCATTACTGACGCCAAGGTATTTACCTATCTCGTCAACCGATAACCAGCGGTCTTCCATCTCGGCCATTTCTAACTCCTCATGGGCGATTGGGTTGATAGCCACGCCAGAGGCGGAAGCTGGGATGCGATCGCACCTTTCCCATTTTCAACCATTGTTCAACATGGTCAAACGAAGGTCGACTGTCAACTGTTTCGTAGGCATAAGCTGGCAAAGAGCTACTCAAACCTGCATCCGTTGGTTATTAACCGTTTGCTACCACTAAGTATGGCATTCGGTGCCAGATTCTTGAGAATTTCATGCATACCAATCTGATTACGGCAGCCCGTCAAAAGAGACGACTGCCAGACCAAGTATGATCAACCCCAGACAAAGGACCAGATTGCCCACATTTCCCATTTTCCTACGGAGGGAGGGGCTATGAAATTCCCCCCTCCCTTCTCCGGTCTCAGGCTTCAGGTTTAGGCTGACGCCCCTGCAACTCTCAGCATTTCTTTTTCTCTCTCTTAAAAACGCCCCCCACCGGAGGGCCTAACCAGGCATGCCCTGGCGGTTGGTCCGCAATATACGGCTCCAACAATTGAAACGTTTCATCCCCATTTATATCTGTAACTTCGTGACTATGTCGGGTGGTCCAATGGATGGAAACAGCAGGATGCGCTGAGTTCAACATATTCCGTGCTTTTGGTCCGTTTCCTACAGATATTACCTCATAAAAACCAGGAGGTTCTATCATGGCAAAGAAGGAAGCGGTCAAGAAGCACTTCGAATCCAAGTTCGACGCGAAGCTGCTCCGGCAGATGATTCAGGACGGAAAGAATGCTGACGAGATTCAGGAGGCGCTCGGCGTAGTGTCGAAACAGTCGCTGCGCCAGCATGTCCTCAAGCTCATCAACGAAGATCGTCATTTCTACGAGATTCCGGGACTGTATGTCCGCAACTTGAAGAGGCCGCAGGTCAACTTCAAGGGCGAAATCCGGCTCACCAAGAAGATGCTGGAGTTTCGGGGCTCGACCTATGCGCATGGCGATCAGTTCGAGATGGACATCAGCAACGAGCGCATCGTCCTCACCAGGGTCACCAACCTGCCCGAGTCCTCCCCTGAGAATACTGCAGAGGTTCCCCATGAATCTCTCGACGCTGCCGATGAACAGTCGGAAGCGTAAACCAAGGCCGTGCCTGTCCTCTATAGTAGGGCAGGCGCGGTCACTCTTTTTGTTGAAACCCTGACCACATTTTCCATGTCATTACGAACAAATTCATAGAGATATTAATTGCCAATGGATTAACCCTTTCGCGAAAGGAGGTCATATGGTTCATGCAGTGGCAGGCCGAACAGGGGCTGTCATCATACGCATCATCGCATCGAAGATATCCAGAAAAATACTTAAAGCAGTACTCATCGTTGTCATCAAAGAAAAGCTGTAAGAGTATTTTAGGGAAGAAGGTACTCTTATGGGTGCCTTCTTCTCTTTTTATTTTCTTGGGTGAACGGCAGACTTGCATCGCCTCCGCTTTCATTTTCTCAGCATTTACAGAGATATTAAATCCTACACGGGGGAATGTCCGATTTCTCCTAGAATCGGACTTTCGAGTGAAACACTATGCTTTGTAAAAGAAATTGAATTGGTTAGCGGCAAAGGTGGGGGATTCCCTTTGCCCCGTGCCGTTTTGAAAATCCGATTTTACCCTACCGGGACAAACAAACGTACTTTCAAGGAGGCGAAATGCGAGTCGAACCCATCAGAGAGGAACGACAGGTAAAGGCCATCAAGCGGCTGCTCAATGACACGCCAAGGGACAAGCTCTTGTTCGTCATGGGCATCAACAGCGGCCTGCGTGTTCAGACGCTGCTCAACGAATTACGGGTGAAGGATTTGCTCTACGCCAAGGTCGGTGACTCCATCCCTTTGAAGGAGTCCAAGACCGGCAAGCTCAACTACCTCGTGGTCAACCAGGAGATCAAAAAGGTCTTTGACGAATACTACGAGGCCTTGCGGCCGGAGGAGCACCATTATCTCTTCCGCAGCCGTAAGGGCGCGAACTATCCGCTGACCACCTACCGCGTCACTCGGTTAGTCAAAGGATGGGGAGAGGCTGTTGGGATCAGGCATAATCTTGGTGCCCATACCTTGCGCAAGACGTTCTGCTGGTTCCAGCGCATGAAGTACGGGACAACCTGGGAGGTGCTCTGCAAAAGGCTCAACCACAGCTCGCCCAGCATCACCAGGGCGTACATGGGGGTCACGGAGGAATGCGTGACCGAAATCCTACAACACAGCATCTAAGTTGCTCAAACCAATGGCCCCTTCGGGGGCCATTCTCTTTTCAGAAAAGAAAAATAAAAAAAGATGCAATTTCTTCGGCCCAATTCCCGGCCCCTAAGTCGCACGGAGCAGAAGCGAATGCGAAGCCAATGTCTGAGTTGTTGGAGGCGATGCAGGAGAAATCTGTGATAATTTACAAATTATTACAGCGTGTTATCTTGTATCCGTCATGTCTACGCCGATCACTGGACCATACTACAACGCTCGCAAAGCAGCCGAATACTGCGGGTTCAGCTACGCCCATTTCCGGGAGCTGGCCGGTCAGTATCGGATCCCCAAGTGTGGGCCGAAGCGGAACATGTATGCCCAGTCGGTGCTGGACCAGTGGATGAGTATCCCGAACCGCTTCCTGGCCAAGGAATTCACTACAACCAGGAGGCATAAATTCAAACCCATCGAGGTGTAAATGAGCGTGCA
>CAZFCK010000042.1:0-25489 GCA_964517355.1 uncultured Desulfovibrionaceae bacterium
CGCGAAGGCGGCCGCACCGTGGGCGCCGGCGTGGTCTCCGAGATATTGGAGTAATATGCCATGATGACAGTTTCCAGTGACAGAATTAGAATTAAACTTAAGGCATACGATTACCGTATTCTTGATAAGGCAGTAGGCGAGATCGTGGATACGGCCCGTAATACGGGTGCCGGGATAGCAGGACCTGTTCCGTTGCCCACCAACATCCACAAGTTTACGGTCAACCGCAGCGTTCACGTGGATAAAAAGTCCAGAGAACAATTCGAGATGCGTATCCATAACAGGCTCCTGGACATCCTGGAGCCAACGCAGCAGACCGTTGACGCCTTGGGCAAGCTCTCTTTGCCCGCCGGCGTTGACGTGGAAATCAAACTCTAGCGAGGTACGGCATGTCTATCGGCATCATGGGACGCAAACTGGGCATGACCCGGATATTCAACAGCGACGGCACTGCCGTGCCCTGCACCGTTGTTTTGGCTGGACCCTGCCCGGTGATCCAGGTCAAGGACGAGGAAAAGGATGGCTACTGCGCCGTGCAGATCGGCTTTGGCGCGGTGGCCGACAAGAAGGTGAGCAAACCTCTTCAGGGGCATTTATCCAAGGCCGGAAAGGGCGGGTTGCGCCATCTTAAGGAATTGCGCCTGCTTACTGTGGAAGGCTATGAAGTTGGCCAGGATATCACTGTCGACATTTTCTCACCGGGCGATGTCGTCAAAGTGACCGGCACTTCTAAGGGCAAAGGTTTTCAGGGCGTTATGAAGCGTTGGAACTTCAGAGGCATGCCTGATAGCCACGGCCATGAGAAAGTGCACCGTTCCCCCGGTTCCGTGGGTCACGCCACGTTCCCCGGCAAGGTATTCAAGGGCAAGAAAATGCCCGGCCAGATGGGCAACAAGCGTGTGACCATGAGCAACCTGGAAATCGTGGATGTCCGCCCCGAGGATAATATCTTGATTATTCGCGGCGCCGTGCCCGGTCCGCGTAACGGCCTGATCATGGTCCGCAAGCAGAAGTAGCGAGGGTATACCAATGGCCGTTGTGAAGATATTTGACAAAGGCAAGGTTGAAGTCGGCGAGATTGATTTGTCTCCCGAAATTTTTGAGGTGGCTGTCAAGCCTGAAATTCTTAATCTGGTTGTGCGCCAAAAGCGTGCTGCCGTACGCGCCGGCACCCATGCGACCAAAACCCGCAGTCTTATTTCCGGGGGCGGTCACAAGCCCTGGAGACAGAAAGGCACGGGCCGCGCCCGCTCAGGGAGCAACCGTTCGCCCATCTGGCGTCACGGAGCCGTTGTCTTTGGACCGCAACCCCGTGACTATGGCTTCAAAGTGAACAAAAAAGTTCGCAAATTGGCCATGAAAATGGCGCTCTCCAGCCGGTTGGCCGCGGATAGCCTGATGGTTGTGGATGATTTGAGCATGCCTGAAATCAAGACCAAGCAGTTCAGTGACGTTTTATCTAATCTGGGACTAAAAAAAGTGTTGATTGTTGTGGGCAAAGAGGATAACAATCTTTCTCTTTCGGCCCGCAATATTCCCGGAGTGAAGGTTCTTCCGCAAGAAAGGCTCAATGTATACGACCTTCTCTTGCATCCCCAGCTCGTGCTGGACAAGGAAGCCGTGCACTCCGTACAGGCGCGCCTTCTGGCGTAAGGCGAGTCCACAAGGCTCCGCAAGCGACCCTTGCATAAGGGCACCAAGTGAGTAAGGAAGCCAAGAAATGGATTATACTCAAGTATTGATCAAGCCGTTGATCTCGGAAAAAGCCACCTGGGCCAAGGAGACCGCTAATCAAGTGGTCTTCTTTGTGCATCCCAAGGCCAATAAGATCGAGATCAAACAGGCTGTGGAAAAGGCTTTTGACGTTTTTGTTCAAAATGTCAATGTGGTGCGCCGTAAACCGCTGCAGCGTACGCGGTTCGGTCGCGCTCGTGGAAGAATCTCCGGTTACAAGAAGGCGTATGTGACATTGGCGCCGGGCAACAAGATCGAATTTTTCGAGGGGGTCTAGCATGGCAGTGCGTAAACTGAAACCCACCTCGGCCGGTCGTCGTTTTCAGACCGTCTCCACTTTTGAGGAGATTACCCGCACCACTCCGGAAAGATCGCTTACCGAAGGTCTGCCGCAGAAGAGTGGTCGTAACTCTTACGGTCGTGTTACATCTCGCCGTCGCGGTGGCGGCCATAAAAAACGTTACCGCGTGATAGATTTCAAACGGCAAAAAAACGGCGTGCCTGCGAAGGTGGCTCATATCGAATATGATCCCAACCGGAGCGCGCGCATTGCATTGCTGCATTACGCCGATGGCGAGAAGCGCTACATTCTCGCGCCTCTCGGCATCAAGCAGGGCGACATGGTCCAGTCCGGCGACAACGTCGATATCAAGCCCGGCAATGCAATGGCACTTGCCCGCATCCCCGTTGGTACGGTAATTCATAACATTGAATTGTATCCGGGGCGTGGCGGACAGTTTTGCCGTGCGGCAGGAACCTATGCGCAATTGGTGGCCAAAGAGGGAAAATACGCTTTGCTGCGTTTGCCCTCCGGTGAAGTTCGCAAAGTCCTGGCCACATGCTGCGCCACTGTGGGCCAGGTGGGCAATGTAGACCACGAAAACGTTACCTTGGGCAAGGCGGGCCGCAATCGCTGGCTCGGTCGCCGCCCCAAGGTACGCGGCGTGGCCATGAACCCTGTGGATCACCCGTTGGGTGGCGGCGAAGGCCGCAGCTCCGGCGGCCGGCATCCGGTCTCGCCGTGGGGTATGCCCACCAAGGGGTACAAGACCAGGGACAAGAAGAAGCCCTCAAATAAGCTCATCGTTAAACGGCGCGGCCAGAAGTAGGAGTAGGTTATGCCTAGGTCCCTGAAAAAAGGTCCCTTTGTGGACGAGCACCTCGAGAAGAAGGTCGGCAAGGCTATCGAAAACAACGATCGCCGCGTGATCAAAACATGGTCAAGGCGTTCCACCATCACCCCCGAGATGGTGGGTCTGACCTTTGCGGTGCACAATGGCAAGAAATTTGTGCCCGTGTTTGTGACCGAGAACATGGTGGGGCACAAGATGGGTGAATTCTCCCCCACTCGGACGTACCACGGTCATGCCGCGGACAAGAAGAGCAAGGGTCGTTAGCCCACGAGCCGCTGCAACAGATAAAGAAGCGATAGGTGGCACCAATGAAGGCGAAAGCAACTGCCAAATATATGCGGATTGCGCCGCGTAAGGCGCGGCTGGTGGCGCGAAACATTGAAGGCAAGCCTGTGGAAGAGGCGATGAACATTTTGAAGTTCACGCCGAAGAAGTCCGCAGCTGTGATAGCCAAAGTTCTGGATTCCGCTGTGGCCAATGCTGAACAGCTCCCAGGCCTGGATATCGATTCACTGTACGTCCATCAGGTTATAGTGAATGAAGGTCCCACGTGGAAGCGTTTCATGGCCCGTGCTATGGGTCGCGCCAATCGGATAATCAAACGGACCAGCCACATTACCGTGGTTGTCGAAGAGAGCTAGGAAGGCGTCCCATGGGTCAGAAAGTACATCCTTACGGTTTCCGGCTGGGCTACAATAAAAACTGGCTTTCACGCTGGTTCAGCAAAAAAGAGTATCCCGCATTTGTGTACGAGGACGATCAGATCCGCAAGTATACAAAGAAGGCGCTGTACCATGCCGGGATAGCGAAGCTTGAAATCGAGCGTGCCGGCGGCAAAGTGCGGCTTATCATTCACACCGCGCGTCCGGGTATCGTCATCGGACGCAAAGGTGTTGAGATTGAAAAGCTGCGCATGGACCTGCGTAAAAAGTTCAACCGGGATTTTTCCATTGAGGTCAACGAGATTCGCCGTCCTGAAACGGACGCGCAGCTTGTTGCTGAAAACATCGCCTTGCAGCTCGAACGCCGTGTGGCCTTCCGTCGCGCCATGAAGCGCACCGTGGGCCTGGCACGCAAGTTCGGTGCCGAAGGCATAAAAGTATCCTGCGCGGGGCGTCTCGCCGGTGCGGAAATCGCGCGTTCCGAATGGTATCGCGATGGCCGCGTCCCCCTGCACACCCTGCGTGCGGATTTGGATTACGGACTTGCGGAAGCCCGTACGACGTATGGTATTATAGGTGTCAAGGTTTGGATTTTCAAAGGAATGATTCTCGATCATGAGGTGGAGCAGTAATGTTAAGCCCGAAAAAGATCAAATACCGCAAGAGTCAAAAGCTCCGTCTTCGCGGCAAGGCATTGCGCGGTGGCACGATAGCTTTTGGAGATATCTGCCTGAAGGCGGTGGAGCACGGGAAGCTGTCGAGCCAGCAGATCGAGGCCGCGCGTGTGGCCATGATGCGCCACATCAAACGTGGTGGAAAAGTCTGGATTCGCGTTTTTCCTGACCGCCCTGTGACCGCCAAGCCTGCTGAAACTCGCCAGGGTAAAGGTAAGGGCGCCCCGGTTGGCTGGTGCGCTCCCGTTCGCCCCGGCCGGGTGCTGTATGAGATAAAAGGCGTGAGCATCGAGCTGGCCAAAGAGGCCTTGACCCGCGCCGCTCATAAGCTGCCCATTAAAACGGCCATTGTCGTCAGGGAGGGTGCGTAAATGCATGTGACCGATATGCGTAAGCTCTCCGTGACGGAATTGCAGGATAAGCTTGAGGGTTTTCGCCAAGAGCTTTTCAACCTTCGCTTCCAGCATGCGACGGCTCAGTTGGAGAACACTGCGCGCCTGCCTCAGGTGAAGCGGGATATCGCACGCGCTCTAACGGTGCTCAAGGAACAAGAGAAGGGAGCCTAGCCATGGCAGAAACGGAAAAGAAAAGCAACAAACGCGTTTTGATTGGGCGCGTTGTGAGCGACAAAGGTGATAAGACCATCGTCGTAGGCGTTGAAAGGGTGGTCAAACATCCCTTGTTCAAAAAATATATCAACCGCCGCACCAAATATATGGCCCACGACGCCGAGAACGAGTGTAAGGTGGGCGACAAGGTTCAGATTATCGAATCTCGTCCATTGAGCCGCCGCAAGCGTTGGCAGCTTGTCAAGGTTCTGGAAAAAGCGGTGTAGGGGACCACGACAATGATCCAGGTAGAAAGCAATTTGGACGTCGCAGACAATTCCGGAGCCAAGAGATTGTCTTGTATCAAGGTTCTGGGGGGCAGCAGACGCCGTTACGCGGGCGTCGGCGATATCATCGTCGTATCGGTGAAGGAAGCCATGCCGCATTCCAAGGTCAAGAAAGGCGACGTGATGAAGGCCGTTGTTGTCCGCACCAAAAAGGAGATCCGTCGTCCGGATGGTTCCTACATCCGCTTCGACAACAACTCCGCCGTGCTGCTGAACAACCAGAACGAGCCCGTTGGGACGCGTATCTTCGGTCCGGTGGCCCGCGAACTCCGGCAGAGGAATTTCATGAAAATTGTCTCGCTGGCACCCGAGGTGCTCTAGGTGGCGGCCATGTTACATATGAGAATCAAGAAAGACGACAAGGTGATGGTTATCGCCGGTAAGGACAAGGGCAAGATCGGCAAGGTCTTGAACGTCAATTCCAAAAAAGGGCTTGTTCTGGTGGAAAAGGTGAACATGGTCAAGCGCCACACCAAGGGAAATCCCTACCAGCAGCAACCTGGCGGCATCATAGAAAAGGAAGCACCGATCGCGGTTTCAAACGTGCAGGCTTTGTGCAATGCGTGCACAAAACCCACCCGCATCGGCTACCGCTTCACCGAGGACGGCAAGAAAGTGCGCTTCTGCAAGAAGTGCAATGAGATCCTCGATTAACTTGCTTATATCGGGAACGGTCATGACAAGAATGGAGCAAATGTACAAGGAAAAGATCGCGCCGGCTTTGCTTAAAGAGTTCGGCTATAAATCTATCATGCAAATTCCGCGTGTGACGAAGGTGAGCCTGAATATTGGTCTTGGCGAAGCGAGCCAGAACCATAAGCTCATCGAAGACGCCAATGAAGAACTCACACGTATTGCAGGGCAGCGCGCGATCATTACCCGGGCTAAAAAGTCCATCGCGGCCTTTAAACTGCGTGAAGGCATGGCGGTAGGTTGCCGCGTTACCTTGCGTAGCGAGCGCATGTGGGATTTTTTGGATAAGCTGGTGAATTTCGCCCTGCCTCGCGTGCGTGACTTTCGCGGCGTGCCTGATCGTGGCTTCGACGGCCGCGGCAATTTCACGCTGGGCATCAAAGAGCACACCATCTTTCCCGAGTTGGAAATCGACAGGGTGGACCGCGTGAAGGGCATGAACATCACCATCGTTACTACGGCCACCACGGACAAGGAAGGCAAAGTCCTGCTGCAACAGCTGGGCATGCCTTTCAAGAAGTAAGGAGAAAGCACAGTGTCTCGCACTTCTCTGGAAATCAAGGCAAAACGCAAGCCCAAATTCTCCACCCGTGGGTATAACCGCTGCCCCCGCTGCGGTCGTCCAAGAGCCTATATGCGCAAATTCGGCCTGTGCCGTATTTGTTTCCGCAATATGGCCCTGGCAGGCGAATTGCCTGGCGTGCGTAAATCTAGCTGGTAAACTCAGGAGACTATCATGGCAGTCACGGATCCAATCGCGGACATGCTGACTCGTATCCGCAACGGACATCACGGCTTGCATCGTGAAGTCGCTATCCCCAAGTCAAAGCTCAAAGTGGCCATTGCGGGCATTTTGAAAGAGGAAGGGTACATCAGCGACTTTAAGGAAGACGAGAGCAATATCTCCGTCATCTTGAAATACACGGGCGGCAAACCCACCATCAGCGGCTTGAAGAAAATTTCTAAGCCTGGCCGGCGCGTTTATGTTGGTTCTCGGGATATTCCCCGCGTGCAGAATGGCTTGGGTATCTGCATTCTGTCCACGTCCAGCGGTATTCTCGAGGGTTCCAATGCCCGGGAGAAGAACGTGGGCGGCGAGCTTCTGTGTGAAATCTGGTAGCGAGGCCGAACCATGTCCAGAATAGGCAAACTTCCCATCAGCATCCCCAGCGGGGTCGAAGTCGCTGTGAATGCTGACGCGATTGAGGTCAAAGGTCCGAAGGGCAGCATTATGACTCCAGTGCATCCCAAAGTGACCTATACAGTCGAAGATGGTGCCGTTCGTGTAACCAGAGTAGACGACACCCGTATTGCGCGCGCGCAACATGGTCTCCGGCGAACCCTGCTTGCTAATTGCGTCGAAGGCGTTTCCAAGGGCTTTTCCAAAACCCTTGAAGTCATCGGCGTGGGGTATCGCGTTGCGGTGAACGGCAATACCGTGGAACTGAGCGTGGGCTATTCCCACCCTGTAAAAATGGAAATGCCCCAGGGCATAGAGGCCAAGGCTGAAGGCAACAAATTGACGATCATGGGTGTGGATAAGGTCATGGTCGGCGAGGTTGCCGCTCGTATCCGCCGAGTGCGCCCGCCCGAGCCGTACAAGGGCAAAGGCATCAAGTATGCCACCGAAGTCATCAGGCGCAAGGCCGGAAAATCCGGTAAGTAAGGAGCCAGGCCATGAAATATACCAAGCAAGAAGCGCGGATGCGTCGCAAAATCCGTATTCGCAAAAAAATATCCGGCACTGCGGAACGTCCACGCCTGGTCATCTACCGCTCCAATGCCGCTATTTACTGTCAGCTCGTAGACGATATCGCCGGCATTACGCTGGCTGCCTCCTCATCCCTTGCCCTTTCCAAAGGGGGGGATGCTTTGAAGCTGAACAAGGACACCTCGACCCAAGTGGGGCGCGAGATAGCCCGGCTGGCAAAAGAGAAAAATATTGAAAGCGTGGTTTTCGACCGTAACGGCTACCTTTATCACGGTCGTGTCAAGGCATTGGCAGACGGCGCCCGTGAAGGCGGCTTGGTCTTCTAGCCCACACAATCTGGGGATTCAGGCATGGAACAAAACGAACTCGGGTATATAGAAAAAATCGTCTACCTTAACCGCGTTGCCAAGGTTGTAAAAGGCGGCCGCCGGTTCAGCTTTAGCGCCCTTGTTGTGGTGGGTGACGGTAAAGGCAATGTGGGCTACGGTCTTGGTAAGGCTCAGGAAGTGCCGGAAGCCATCCGCAAAGCCAATGAACGCGCACGAAAATCCATGATTTCAGTTCCTCTTCTCGAAGGCACGCTGCCTTATGAGGTTCTGGGAGAATTTGGCGCAGGCAGGGTTATGCTCAAACCCGCTTCCAAGGGGACGGGCATCATCGCCGGCGGTCCTGTGCGCGCGGTCATGGAAGCCGTCGGTGTTTCCGACATTTTGACCAAAGCCATTGGCACAAATAATCCGCATAACGTGCTGAAAGCCACCATCACCGGATTGGCCTCCTTGCGCAGCGCCGACGAGGTGAGCCGTATTCGTGGCAAGCGGGTTGAAACTCCCAGGAAATAGAGGATACTGTTATGCTGAGCATCAAACTGGTTCGCAGCAAAATCGGCTGCAAGCCTAAGCAGCGCAGAACCCTGGAAGCACTGGGACTGCGCAAACCGCACCAGGTAAAAAGCATGCCGGACAATTCCACTGTCCGCGGTATGATTGAACGCGTCAAGCATCTCGTCGAGGTGAGCGAATCATGAGGCTTCACGAACTGACCTGCTTCCCCGAGGAGCGCAAAAACAGAAAGCGTGTCGGCCGCGGCCAGGGATCCGGCTGGGGCTGCACGTCCGGTAAAGGTAACAAAGGGCAGCTGTCGCGTGCTGGCGAAGGCCGCACCCCAGGTTTTGAGGGGGGGCAGATGCCCCTGCAGCGCCGCTTGCCCAAACGCGGTTTTAAAAATTATTTGTTCAAGGTGACGTACGAGCCTGTCAACATCGACAAGTTGCTTGCTTTCTTTCCTGAAAACGAAAGCATCACCTTGGAAGACATCTACGCTCGCGGTTTGGCCAGGCAAGGCGCCCCTGTCAAGATTTTGGGGAATGGGGACATTTCGCGTGCCGTGACCATTCAGGCGCATCGCTTTAGCGCCTCTGCCGCGGCGAAAATCACCGAAGCCGGCGGAAAAGCCGAAGCATTGGAAGGTTAAATCGTGGCCCTTTCCGGAGTAGAAAACCTCGCCAAGCTGCCCGAGCTTAAGAAAAAGCTTTTTTGGACGTTCCTACTCTTGGCTGTATATCGTATCGGCATCCATGTTCCTGTTCCGGGAGTGGATGCCAATGCGTTGCAGGAATTCTTCGCCAGTGCAGAGAATACGTTGTTTGGGCTGTTTGATATGTTTTCCGGTGGCGGATTGCGCAATTTATCCATTTTTGCGCTGGGTATCATGCCCTATATTTCTGCATCCATTATCATTCAGTTGCTGACAGTCGCCAGCCCCGAACTAAAACGTCTGCAAAAGGAAGAAGGTGCAGCTGGCCGGAAAAAGATCACCCAGTATACTCGTTATGGCACAGTGCTCATAACAATTATACAAGGGATGGGTATTGCCGTCGGTCTCGAAGGCATGGCCAGTCCCACAGGTGCTCCGGTGGTTCTGGCCGGAGGCTGGGGCTTCAGGCTTGTTACCGTGATTACCCTGACCGCGGGCACGATTTTCATAATGTGGCTCGGCGAGCAAATTACGGAAAAAGGACTCGGCAACGGGATTTCCCTGATTATCTACGCGGGTATAATTGTCGGCCTTCCAAGCGGTTTTGCCAATACGATCCGCCTTATGGGCACCGGGGAAATGTCGCCTTTTATCGTTGTGCTTATTGTCGCTGTCATGATTGCCGTGCTCGCCTTTATCGTCTTTATGGAACGAGGCCAACGGCGCATACCGATACAATACGCCAAACGCATGATGGGACGCCGCATGATGGGGGGGCAAACCACACATTTGCCCTTGCGCGTCAATACGGCCGGTGTTATACCGCCTATTTTCGCCTCATCCATTCTGATGTTTCCTGCGACTATTTCGCAGTTTTCAAATGTTGAAAGTTTACAGACCATAGCTTCATATTTTGCACCTTCAACAGTGCTTTACAATGTGCTCTTCGTAACGCTTATCGTGTTCTTCTGCTTTTTTTATACGGCGATTATTTTCGATCCGAAAGATATCGCCGAGAATTTGAAAAAGCAGGGAGGATTCATACCCGGCATCCGTCCAGGCGGTAAGACAAAGGAATATATTGACCGCGTTCTGACACGTATTACCCTGTGGGGCGCACTTTATATTTCCTTGATTTGTATCCTGCCCATGATGTTGATTTCTCAGTTTAACGTACCGTTTTATTTCGGCGGTACCGGCCTGCTTATCGTTGTGGGCGTGGCCATGGACTTTATGGGGCAGATCGAATCATATCTAATCTCCCGCCAATACGAAGGGTTGATGAATAAAGGTAAAGTTCGGGGAAGACGGTAAGTTGAAAAAGTTTCGAGGCGTTTTTTTAAAAAACGATAGTGAAATTGCCTTGATGCGTGAAGCTAATCGCATTGTGGCGTTAATTTTGGATGCGTTGGGTAAAGCAGTAGCTCCTGGCATGAAAACAATGGAGTTTGAGAACATCGCCGTGAATATGTGTCGTGAATTCGACGTTGTTCCATCCTTCAAAGGTTATAATGGCTTTCCATTTGCTTTATGCTGCTCTGTGAATGAAGAAATCGTCCATGGCTTTCCCTCTGAGCGAAAACTCAAGAATGGCGACATCGTGAGTTTTGATATGGGCGTGACTTATGAAGGTTTTCACGGAGATTCCGCGAGAACCTTCGCAGTTGGGGAGATAAATCCCGGTACCCAGCAATTGCTTGATGTGACACGTGAATCTTTATACCGCGGCATCGATAAAGCGCGTGTGGGCAATCAACTGGGGGATATCTCTCGAGCGGTTCAGGAGTATGTGGAGAGCTTCGGCTTTGGAGTTGTCCGTCGTTTCGTTGGTCACGGTATCGGCAGAAGATTGCATGAAAAACCGGAAGTTCCGAACTTTGTGACGAATAACGGTAAAAGCGAATTGCCACTGAAACAAGGCATGGTCATCGCCATAGAACCAATGGTCACAATGGGTTCCTATGATGTGCGGATTCTGCCCGATCACTGGACAGCCGTAACCGCCGATAACAGTCTGTCCGCTCATTTTGAGCACAGTATTGCGATCCGAGCGACTGGACCTGAAATACTCAGCGTATCCGATGCTTAGGCCTAATCAGCCTCTGCAAACATGGCCCTGCAAGTGGGCATTGAAACGGAGTCGGCCATGAAAGTCAGACCATCTGTGAAAAAGATATGTTCCAAGTGTAAAATCATCCGTCGCAAAGGTGTTTTGCGGGTGATATGTGAAAACCCCAGGCATAAGCAGCGCCAGGGATAAGGCAGCAGGAGAAGCAACGTGGCTCGCATTGCTGGTATAGATTTGCCAAAGGCCAAACGGCTTGATATCGCCCTGACGTATATTTACGGCATAGGCCGGACCACCGCCCTTGAGATTCTCGACGCGACTGGGGTGGATTGGACCAAAAGCACGGATGATTTGAGTGCCGAAGAGGTGAACAACATCCGTAAGGAAATTGAGACCAATCACAAGGTGGAGGGTGACCTGCGCCGTGAAGTCTCTGCCAACATTAAGCGTTTGATGGACATCGGCTGCTATCGCGGCTTGCGCCATCGTCGTGGTTTGCCTGTAAACGGACAGCGGACGCATACCAATGCGCGAACCCGCAAGGGGCCCCGCCGCTCTGTTGTTGGCAAGAAAAAGAAATAGGCATTTTCCGTTCTGCCGGCCGCGCCTCTTTACTGTGGGGCATGGCTGCAGCAACTATGCTATGAACCACAGGTTTTAAGAGAGAAGCACCAATGGCCAGACCCAAACGCACTACGAAAAAGAAAGAAAAAAAGAATGTCCCGGTGGGGGTCGCGCATATCCAGGCCACGTTCAATAATACGATCGTGACCTTCACTGATACGCGCGGCAATGTTATCAGCTGGGCGAGTTCCGGCGGGAGTGGATTCAAGGGGTCGCGGAAGAGCACTCCCTTCGCCGCTCAGGTGGCAGCGGAAAACGCCGCCCGCAGAGCTCAGGAGCAAGGCATGCGTACTGTTGGCATTCTCGTGAAGGGCCCCGGCTCCGGACGTGAAGCAGCTATGCGCGCGATCAATAATGTGGGGTTCAACATTAGTTATATTCGTGATGTCACCCCTATTCCCCACAATGGCTGCCGCCCGCCCAAACGCCGCCGGGTCTAAGGCCAAGCAGAGGAGGATGTAACCTTGGCACGCTATAATGATGCAAAATGCCGCCTTTGCCGGCGTGAAGGCGAGAAGCTCTTTCTCAAGGGTGATCGCTGTTATACTGATAAATGCGCTTACGACCGCCGGCCTTATTCTCCTGGCCAGCACGGCCGTTTGCGCCGCAAAATGAGCGATTACGCGGTACAGCTTCGTGAGAAGCAGAAAGTCCGTCGCATGTATGGTATTCTTGAAGATCAATTCCGTAGCTACTTTCATAAAGCTGACATGATGAAGGGAGTTACCGGCAGCAATTTGTTGATGCTTCTTGAAACGCGCATGGATAACGTGATTTATCGCCTTGGATTCGCCAATTCCAGGAATCAGGCCCGCCAGCTGGTGCGGCACGGCGTGTTCATGCTCAACGGTCACCGGGTCAATATTCCTTCCATGCGTGTGCGCGTGGGGGATGAGATTACCGTGCGCGAAGAAGCCCGCAATATTCCAGTGCTCAAGGAAGCCCAGGAAGTCATTGCTCGTCGTGGCTGCCCCGCTTGGCTTGAAGCGGATGGCGGCAACTTCAAGGGTGTGATCAAAGCATTGCCCACTCGTGAAGACATTACGTTCCCCATCAATGAGCAGCTCATTGTCGAGCTGTACTCGAAGTAAACTACGTAGGTTTTCGTTATGCTCGTGAAGCAAGGCGAGAGACTCATCAACACTCGCAACTGGAAAGAGCTTGTCGCTCCTGAACAGATTATTCGTGAAAGTAAGGAAGGCGACACGCTTTACGGAAAATTCGTGTGTGAGCCCCTCGAGCGTGGTTTTGCTACAACCATTGGCAATGCCTTGCGCAGGGTGCTTTTGTCGTCCTTGCAGGGTGCCGCCTTTGTGGCAGCCAAAATCGAGGGCATCCAGCACGAGTTCACCACCATCCCCGGCGTGATGGAAGATGTCACCGACATCGTCCTGAACCTGAAGCAGGTTCGCTTGGCCATGAGCACGGACGAGCCCCAACATCTACATTTACATGTCGATAAAATGGGGCCGGTCACTGCTGCAGACATCCAAGAGAACCAGCGCGTGGTGGTGCTTAATCCTGAGCAACATCTCGTTACCCTCTCCCAGGATGTGGAGCTCAAGATTGACCTTGAAGTGCGTATGGGGAAGGGCTATATGCCCGCGGAAATGCATGAGAACTTGGATGATGAGATTGGCCTTATCAAGCTTGACGCCAGTTTTTCGCCGGTGCGCCGCGTCGCCTACAACGTGGAGCAGGCTCGCGTCGGGCAGATGACCAACTACGATAAGCTCATTCTCGAAGTCTGGACGGACGGCTCGATCACTCCTGAGGATGCCATTGCCTATAGTGCGAAAATTCTTAAGGATCAACTCTCGGTATTCATTAACTTCGATGAATGCCTGAGTGAGGGTGACCGCAGCTCCATGTCCCAGGCCTCCGATATCAATCCAGATCTTTTCAAATGCATTGATGAACTTGAGCTTTCCGTGCGCGCTACCAATTGTCTGAAGAGCGCCAATATATCCCTTGTGGGGGAGCTGGTGCAAAAGACTGAGAACGACATGCTTAAGACCAAGAACTTCGGGAAGAAGTCCCTGGATGAAATACGTCGTGTACTTCAGGACATGGGGCTTGAATTCGGTACGAAGGTCGATGGATTTGAGCAAAGCTACCAGGAATGGCTGAAGAGGAAAGAGCAAAATGAGGCATAACAAATCTGGACGCAAGCTCGGCAGGACCTGGGAGCACCGTAAGGCCATGTTCCGTAATATGGCCAAGTCCCTGCTCGTCCACGGTAAAATTCGCACTACGGAAGCTAAGGCCAAAGAATTGCGCAAAGTTGCCGACAAGCTTGTGACACTGGCTTTACGCAACGATCTGCACTCAAGGCGTCTCGCTTTTAAAGTTTTGGGCGACCATGCCCTGGTCAAAACTCTTTTTGACGAGGTTGGACCCAGATTCGTTGGAGTTTCCGGCGGATTTACCCGTGTGGTGAAAATGGGGCTGCCTCGCCGTGGTGATTGTGCTCCTATGGCATTTATTGAATGGACGCGCCTGCCCGGCGAGGATGCAACATCTCAGGTTAAAGACGCAGCTTCTTATGCTGCTCCCAAGGCCGCAGCCGCAGCGCCTGCTCAGCAGGCTCCGCAACAAGCCGATGAAACAGCAACAAGCGACGAGGCAACTGAAGATGCCGCTGAACAAGAAGCGGCTCCCGAAGTTTCGGAAGACGCTCCCGCTGCTGATCAAGAAAAGAAAGAGTAAATGAAGAGGCAGGCTTTGAGCCTGCCTTTTTTTTATACTTTTCTATAGAATTTATCTATAAGAGGTATTACAAATGGATTTGCGTCGCCTTGAGGCCTTCAGCAAAGTTTATGAGTTGCGCAGTTTTTCAAAGGCGGGTGAACAGCTTTATCTTTCACAGCCGACCATAAGTGCGCATATCGCCAGTCTTGAACGGCTATTGGATGTCAGACTTTTCGACCGGTTGGGACGAGCCATTTTGCCGACCGCCGCCGCAGACATTCTCTATCAATATGCCGTGGAGGCTTTTCGTAATCTTCAGAAAGCCAGGGCGGAGATCCAACTGCTTCAGGATCATGTCTCTGGCTACCTGGAACTCGGGGGCAGCACCATTCCCGCACATTATTTGCTCCCGGACATGCTTTCCCTTTTTCTCAAGCGATATCCGGAAGTGACCGTACATGTCAGTGTGGGAGACACAAAAAGCATTATCAGCGATGTGCTTTCCGGAAAGCTGGTTGCAGGTGTAGTGGGTGGAGCGTCCGATACCTCCGATCTTACATTTGTACCGATTTTGGAGGATGAACTTATTATTATCGCCGCACCGCACGTGGCCTCCACTGTTCAAGAGCTCCAGATCAAGGATCTTTTCGACTATAGTTGGGTGATGCGCGAACCTGGGTCAGGCACACGGCAGGCTTTTGAGCGGGGTCTGCAAAAGAGTGATGTGGATATTCGCAAGCTTAAAACGTCAGTCATGGTGGAGAGTACACAAGCGGTGCTGCGTTGCGTGCGCGCCGGGTTGGGATTGTCGATAACTTCCCGCCTAGTGGCTCAGGGAGAGTTGGAGAGGGGCGAATTGCAAGTGATCAAATGCCCTTCGCTTGATGTCAAACGATCCTTTTATTGCACATACCAACAACGGCGGCATATGTTCCCGGCCGTCCGCTACTTTCTCGAATTCTTGCAGGAGCAAGCCAAAGAGTACGCCAACAAGGTTTCAAGGTGATACCATTTCACATTTCCAGTGTGTTTAATGAGATTTTGCGGGGGGAAACCAGGGCTGCTATCTTCATCCCTGAGGCGCTAAACGACTGAGTCCAAGGGCTGAAGTTTTTGAAAAGGTTTTCCCCCAGACCCCCCTTCCAAAGTTTTAATTTCATAATATTAAATAGATACCATATTGTTTCTGGCATTGTTCCAAGCCTGGTAATTCTTCCCATAGCGCGGAAAGGGATGCTTTGCGCCGACACTATGAGCGGGAAACGGTATTACATGTCCAAATTATGAAGTTTAGGAAGGGGAGAGCGCGAGAGGGGAAAACCTTTTCAAAGGGTTTCCCCTCTCGCACTTTCCTTATCCTCTGATTTTAGAAAAATACCCAGCATTTCGGATGGATATATACCGAATCCCGATTTGAGCCTAATCACAAAAGTTCCAAGAGGGCGTGGGTGGGATCTTGGGGTTTTATCTCTCCGATATGGGCTGCGAGGTCGCCCCCATCTTCGAGCATGGTGCAAGCGGTGTTCAGTTGATTTTCAGGGACGGCCAGGACAAGGCCCCCCGAGGTTTGGGCGTCGAAGACCAGATCAGCCTTGATGGTGTCCACGGAGGGGGCAACATGCAGCAGTGAGTGGCAAAAAGTTTTATTCGCAAAGCTTCCGGCCGGTATCATGCCCATGGCTGCCAAATCCAGTGCTTGGGGGATGAAAGGAATGTTCTCCACGGAGAGAGCGGCGCGCACATGCGACCCTTGCAGCATTTCCATGAGATGCCCCCCGAGGCCGAAACCGGTCACATCTGTTGCCGCTCGTAACTTGAGGGCCGTAATCACCGCGCCCGCTGTTTTGTTCAAGCGGCTTGCCCAGCGGTGCAGTTGTTTTTCCATTTCGTCGGAGCCTTCCCAATCTGCTTTGAGCGCCGTGGCCAGAACGCCGGTGCCCAATGGTTTTGTGAGCACCAACTGATCGCCGGGGCGCAGACCGGTGTTTGTGGAAAAATGTTCCGGATCCACGATTCCTGAAACCGCGAGCCCGTATTTCAGTTCTTCATCTTCTAGACTGTGCCCCCCGGCGAGAATGGCGCCGGCTTCGCGGATCTTATCCAAACCTCCAGCCAGCACCTCCGCAAGCAAGGATTTTGGAAGTGTTTTCAAGGGAAAGCAAAGAATGTTCATGGCGGTGTACGGCGTACCGCCCATGGCGTAGACGTCGGAGAGTGCGTTGGCGGCGGCAATTTGCCCGAACCAGAAGGGGTTGTTCACAATTGGAGTAAAGAAATCCACAGTTTGAATCAGGGCCTTACCTTCCGGAAAGCGCACGATCACAGCATCCTCATTGGCTTGTTGTCCAGCGAGGATACGTGGATCTGGTGGGGCGGTATCCAGCCCCAGGGTTTTTAGTGCCTGCTCCAGGTCCCCTGGAGGTAATTTAGCAGCTCAACCAGCGGCCTTGACAGTTTGCACCAGTTTTTTATGCGACATGGCGATCTTGCTCCCGTATCATTGTGTCTTATTATGAAATAATGCACCTAAGCACGTAAAGACGCAAGGAGATGCTCCATCGTGATAGGTGTAGAGCAATTTGATAGGATGGGTTTATGCCACTTGATAACAATGCATGATCCTGCTATTAGAGTACGTTTACGAGGATGGCTATAGCCCGCTGCTGTTCGCAGCGCGGCGTTTTTTCATGCGAGAGTGGCGGAATTGGTAGACGCACTGGGTTTAGGGTCCAGCGGTATATCCGTGAGAGTTCGAGTCTCTCCTCTCGCACCAGTAATATCTTGCAGCAGAATCTCGCCCGGATAAGGGTAGAGCCGGCACGGATAGGCGCCATAATAAATTTCAATTGCAAGGTTGCGTGTCATTTAAAGGAGTAAAACGCATGGAGTATCAAATTGAAGAGCTTTCGCCTGTTAAACGCTCAGTCAAAGTAGAAGTGCCTGAAGAAGAAGTGCATGCCGCACTTGGCGCCACCATCGCCCTTTACCAGCGCCAGACCAATATGGACGGTTTTCGCAAGGGTAAAGTGCCTTCGTCCATCATTGAAGGGCGCTTTAAGCAGCAGATATATACTGAAGCCACTACGGATTTGGTGAATACGCATATCAACCAGATTATGAACGAACTCAGAGTCAAGCCTGTCTCCAAGATCGACTATGACGGCGGAGAAATGGAGCGCGGTAAACCTTTTTCCTACACGCTTTCCTTTGAAGTCATGCCCGAGTTCGAGCTTCCCGATTACGCAGGGATCGAGGTGGAAGAAGAAGAGCCTGAGGTCAATGAGTCGCAGGTGCAGGAAGTTTTTGACCGTATGCGCAGCCAGATGGCTGAGCTGGTTGAAATTTTAGATAAGCGTAAGCCCGTAGACGGGGATGTCGTGCAGGTCAATTTCGCTGCTTACGATTTGGATGGCACTGCCCTCCAAGGAATGCACGCCGATAATTTTCAGTTGACACTGGGTGAAGGACAATCCTTGCCCGCGTTCGAAGACATTGTCAAAAAAATGGATATCGGCGAGGTCCTTGAAGAGGAAATGAGCTTTCCTGGAGACTTCCTGAATACGGATCTTGCCGGCAAGACTGTTCGCATGCAGGTGAAACTGCATAATATCAAAGAAAAGATCCTGCCGGAATTGACCGATGAAATGGCGCAGCAGCTCGGAGGGTTCAAGGATCTGGAACAAATGGCCGATGCGGTGCGCAATTCCTATATGGAAAGCCGTAAGCAGCTCTACCGGTCTGTAGCGCAAAAGAGTGTGCTGGATAAACTTCTTGAGAAGATAGAATTCACTTTGCCCGAAAGCTTGGTGGAGAGCAATTTGCTCCGGTTGCTGCATGATCAGCTCGACAAACTCGAGAAAAAGGGCAAAAGCCTGAAAGGGATCGGAAAAACGGAAGACGATCTCCGCGCGGAACTCAAGGAGCAGGCCGAGGATATGGCCAAGTCCGAAATTTTCCTGCTTACTGTCGCCCAGCGCGAACAGCTGGAAGTTTCCGAACAAGAGATCGATTTCTATTTCCGCCAGCTTGCGCAGCGTATGGGGCAGGATTACAACCAGATTAAAAAATACCACATGGATAATGACTTGATTATTCCGGTGCATAATCGTTTGCTTGCCGATAAGGCCATGGAACTGCTTTATGGCAAGGCAACCATCACAAAAGTGCCGGCGAAAGAAGTTTCCCACCAAGAAGATCAAGCACCTCAAGAATAACACAATAACCCGAGCCGCGGCGCGCGTGGCATGCCGCGGCTCGGGTTGTTATGCTGGCCCTGATTTTGCTAGAAAAAAACAACAGGCCCCGCAGGAATGTTTTTCCATGCCTCAGTCCGACGCTCTTTCGGCCGCAACCGTGTCAACCGCGCCGCAGCGTATTGATGCACAAATTTCCCGGAAGAATGCCGCAAGCTTATCTCCTACGCTGCATAGTGCCGAGACATCATGCGAGAGACGACACCTTTTTTGATTACGCTACGTTCCTGCGCAAAGCTTCCATACTTGACGCTCGCGTGAGAAGTAGTATCTAATCATTAACAAACAGGATCATCCGACACGCCTACACAAGGAGACATGTTATGGAATGGGGCGCAGTGCCCATAGTGATTGAAACTACCGGACGCGCGGAACGGGCTTACGATATCTACTCCCGGCTTCTCAAGGATCGCATCATCTTGCTCGGTTCGCCTATCGACGATCATATCGCGAGTCTCGTCTGCGCACAGTTGCTTTTTCTTGAGTCGGAAAATCCGGAAAAGGAAATCAACCTGTATATCAATTCTCCCGGTGGCTCCGTGACCGCGGGCATGGCGATTTATGACACCATGCAGTATATTTCGGCGCCCGTGGCCACACTATGTCTGGGGCAGGCCGCTAGCATGGGCGCGTTGTTGCTCACCGCAGGAGCGCCCGGCATGCGTTATGCCTTGCCTCACAGCCGGATAATGATCCACCAGGTGCTCGGAGGTTTTTCCGGACAAGCTACGGATATCGATATCCATGCCCGGGAAATACTGCGCATTAAGGAGACCTTGAACGGCATTCTCGCCATCCACACAGGCAAGGACATTAAGAAAGTCACCAGGGATGCCGAGCGTGACAAGTTTTTCTCGGCCGAAGAAGCGAAAGATTACGGCCTGATCGACGAGATCCTGGTTTCGAGAAAGGGCCAGGAACAAAGCAAAAGCGAATAGGTATAGAAGTATGGCCAATAGGAACAAAGGCACTCCGTATGATCTGCAATGCTCTTTTTGCGGTAAGAGCCAGGACGAAGTCCAGCGTCTTATCGCGGGACCTGAAGTGTACATCTGTGATAAGTGCGTTGCCTTGTGCAATGAAATTATCGCACAGGAGAGCATAAACGAGGACATGCAGGAAGGACGGCTCCTCCCCCCTTCCGAGATCAAGGATAAGCTTGAAGAATTTGTCATTGGCCAATACAACGCCAAGAAGATTCTTGCCGTGGCTGTCCACAATCACTACAAGCGGGTCTTTTTTTCCGGCAACATGCCGGACGATGTCGAGTTGGAAAAAAGCAACATCCTGCTCGTCGGCCCCACGGGCTGCGGTAAAACCCTGCTGGCGAAAACACTGGCCCGGGCCCTCAAGGTTCCTTTTGCCATTGCGGACGCCACAACACTCACCGAAGCCGGCTACGTGGGCGAGGATGTGGAAAACATCCTCGTGCAGCTGCTGCAAAACGCCGACTACGACATTGATGCCGCCTCCAAGGGAATTATCTATATTGATGAAATAGATAAGATCGCGCGCAAAGGCGATAGCCCCTCCATTACCCGCGATGTGTCGGGAGAGGGCGTCCAGCAGGCTCTGTTGAAAATCATCGAAGGTACCGAGGCCAATATTCCTCCCAAAGGGGGGCGCAAACACCCGCAGCAGGAGTTTATCCGGCTTAATACATCGAATATCCTGTTTATCATGGGTGGCGCCTTTATCGGACTTGAGAAAATCATCCAGCAACGTGTGGCGGGATCTTCTCTGGGATTCGGCGCGAAGATTACGAATCAATCTCAATTGTCGCTTTCCGAGATCTATTCCCAGGTGCACCCCATTGATCTGATTAAATTCGGATTGATTCCCGAATTTGTAGGACGTATCCCGGTGGTGACGCATGTGGAGGATCTGAGTGAAGAGGATCTTATCCGTATTCTCACAGAACCCCGGAACGCCCTGACAAAACAGTATCAAAAGCTCTTTGAGCTGGATAACGTGCGCTTGCGCTTCACAAGCAACGCCTTGAAGGCCATTGCCCAGAAATCCATAGAACGTAAAACCGGGGCGCGCGGCCTGCGTAATGTCATGGAAACCGTCATGCTGGACATCATGTACAATCTGCCTTCCATGACGGACGTGAAAGAGTGCGTGATCAATAAGAACGTGGTGGAAAAAGGCCTGGAGCCGCTCATGATTTATCACAACGAGGCCAAGACGGGTTCGTGATATTGCAAGGCCCCTGCGACACACCGCCTTATCCTTCTGTGAGTTGTGCGGACTTCAAGGCTGCGCTGCTCAAGAGCCCCTTGTACAAAGCGCCGAAGCCCGGTCTTTATCCGGTGCGTCCGGCAATGATGTTTGCTGAAAACATGACCCGCGATTTGACAACCATTTTGCGGGTCTTATCATACCTGATAGCCCCCACCGTCCAGTAGAGCGAAAAACGTTTTGTTGGGGGTATAACAGTTTGGTATATCAGGAGAAGCGCATGTCAGATTTTGAACTGGTTACCGACGCGACGCAGCCCGGTGGCGTACGACTGCCATTGATGTCCTTGCGAGAGGTCGTCATGTTTCCGCGCTCCATTGTTCCGCTCTTTGTGGGGCGAGAGGCGTCCATACGCGCCATTGAAAACGCGTTGAGTAATTACGATAAGAAGATATTCCTGGTGGCTCAAAGGCAGCCTGAAGTGGAAAAGCCTGAACCTGGAGACCTCTTTCAGGTGGGCACGGTGAGTAAGATATTGCAGTTGTTGCGTCTGCCGGACGGAACCATAAAGGTGCTGTTTGAGGGAATACACCGCGCCACATGGAATCCCGAGCGGGATGGTGACAACCTGGACAAGGAATTTCCGCTCGTTGATTTGCAACCCATCGCCGAAGTTGAAAATGAGGACGTTGAAGCCATGGCTTTGGTGCGCACGACGCACGAAGCCCTGAAGGAATATGGCAAGGTGAACAAGAAGCTGGCCCCTGAAACCATCATGGCCATATCTTCTCTTAGCCATCCCGGAAAATTGGCGGATGCGATCATGCCGCATCTGAAGGTGGATTACCTGCGCAAGCAAAGCGTGTTGGAGCAGCAGGACACCAAGCGCCGTCTCGAAGAGGCCTATGGTCTTCTGGAGGGTGAAATCGAAATCACCTCCTTGGAAAAAAAGATTAAATCGCGTGTCAAAAACCAGATGGAACGGAATCAGCGCGATTACTATCTCAATGAACAAATGAAGGCCATATCCAAGGAAATGGGGCGTGAAGACGATCCGGCGGTGGAAGTCGCCGAACTGGAAGAACGGCTCAACTCCAAGGTGATGCCTGACGAGAATCGCGAGAAAGCGTTGCGGGAGATTAAAAAATTGCGGCAAATGCCACCTTCCTCTGCCGAATATACGGTGGTGCGCAATTATGTCGATTGGATTTTGGATCTGCCGTGGTACACGCACAAAGAACTGGACATCGATATTGAGAAATCCAAGCGCATTCTGGATGATGACCATTATGGTCTTGAAAAACCCAAAGAGCGCATCTTGGAATATCTCGCCGTGCAAAAATTGGTGAAAACCTTGAAGGGCCCGATCTTATGTCTGGTTGGCCCTCCGGGCGTGGGTAAAACATCCTTGGCCAAGTCCGTGGCGCGCGCCACAGGGCGTGAGTTCGTGAGGCTATCATTGGGCGGCGTGCGCGACGAGGCGGAAATCAGAGGGCATAGACGCACGTATGTAGGCGCTTTGCCTGGTAAGATTATCCAATCGTTACGCAGAGTGGATTATAACAATCCTCTGTTCTGCCTTGATGAGATCGACAAGATGAGCATGGATTTTCGGGGCGATCCTTCGGCGGCTTTGCTTGAAGTGCTGGATCCCGAGCAAAATTATACTTTTAATGATCATTATTTGGACATGGACTACGACCTGTCCAAGATCTTTTTCATCACCACGGCCAATACGCTGCATTCCATTCCTCTGCCGTTGCAGGACAGGATGGAAGTAATCAAGCTCCCAGGCTACCTGGAAGTTGAAAAGCGTAAAATTGCCAAGCATTTTCTGCTTCCCAAGCAAATAGAGCAGCACGGGTTGAAACCGGAGAATCTTAATATCTCCGAAAACGCAATGCTCGAGGTTATCCGGCGCTACACAAGGGAAGCCGGCGTAAGAAACCTTGAACGCGAGTTGGCCTCCATCTGCCGGAAGACAGCCCGGAATTTGGTGGAGGAAAACGATTTTGAAAAGACCGTTCAGGTGACAGTGCAAAATTTGCACAATTATCTCGGTGTGCACAAACATCGTTATGGCGAAAAAGAAGAAAACGCCCTCGTCGGTGTGACCACTGGCTTGGCGTGGACAGAGCTTGGGGGCGATTTACTGACCGTGGAAGCGGCCCTTATGCCGGGGACCGGCAAGGTGGAGATTACCGGCAAACTCGGCGAAGTGATGCAGGAATCCGCTCGCGCCGCCTTATCCTATGTGCGCTCGCGTTCCTATATGTTCGGACTTAAGCCGCACTTTTATAAAAAGGTGGACATCCACGTTCATGTACCGGAAGGCGCCATTCCCAAGGACGGTCCTTCGGCGGGAATCACGCTCGTCACGAGTATAGTTTCCGCTATTTTGGGATTGCCGGTGCGAAACGATCTGGCCATGACCGGCGAAGTAACACTGAGGGGGCGCGTGCTGCCCATCGGCGGCCTGCGCGAAAAGCTTCTCGCCGCCCATCGCGGGCTTATCGAGCGGGTGCTTATCCCCAAGGATAACGCCAAGGATCTCAAGGAAGTTCCGGAGGAAATCCTCAAGGGACTGGAGATCATCGAAGTTGAAAACGTTGACGATGTGCTGCGGCATGCCTTTGCGGAGGTGGATCAGGAAAAGATATTTTGCAATAAGGATGAAGAATGTACTTCCTTGTTGCAATCTCTTTTAAAACAAGAACACCAGCCGCAAAACCATACGCAGCAGTAAGCCGTTTTTTACTGCAAGTAACAGCAACGCCGGGTTTCCCTCAGGAGACCCGGCGTTGCTTTTGGAACAAGCAATAGTCGTATGATGACGTATTTGGACTCGTCCTCCCACGCCCGGGGGGAAACGCCCCCCTGGGCCCGCATTGACATGTGCCTAGCGCATTTTCGCCTTGAAACAAGGCTCTCCCCTGAAACAATTTTCAATTGTTCCAGGGAAATGCATAAGAGCATCTAGCGCTTTTCAAGCGTGAGATGCTCTAGGACAATAACTTGTACAAAAAATAAGTTTCTGAGATTCTTAAGATCCTTTTTCAAAATGTTCTTAAGCCGCCGGGGGCATACATATTTCAAAGTCAATATGTTTTAACAAACCTTCTCCACCTATCATGCAAAATATCCATTGCTTGGCGGGAAGCCGTTATATACAACTGATAAGGTATAAAATAGCCTGGTTACGTGAAGTTCATTGACAATATGGTCCGTCAACAGCTATGAGCGAAACAATGCCAATGATATCTCGCTGAGAGCGCAACAACTGGCTTATACCGGTTCCTGTTCATAATGTCAGCGTAAAGCGCAGCCCTTTCTACATTGCAGAAGGAATTACCCTGCTTGGGATAATGTCAAAACAATACAGTATCTATATAATATGATATAATAAAAACGTCTTGAAAAGGGGGAAAGGGCTCTGTCGCGCAAGCGCGATGAGGCCTTGCGCTGTATTTAGTACAGGTAACGATATTGTGTTATTGCTTTGAACAACAGGTCGGACAGCATTTTAGCGAGGAGGCTCCGCATGCGCAGGGTTCTGGTTGTTTTGGCGGTTGTTTTGTGTGCTGTTTGCTTTGCGTCCTTTGTCATTGCCGGTTCGGTCGATGACGCTCCCACTTCCGATACGGCCATTGTCATGGCTTTTAGTGATTTTCCCCCGTACAAAATGCGTATCGGAGGCGAGGATTGCGGGATTGATGTCGAGCTTGTACGCCAGATCGCCGCTGAAATGGAATTGGATTTCGTCATCAAGGATTGTGATTTCGCGCAATGCCTGGACCTGATGCAAAGCGGAGAAGCCAATGTGATGACGAGCCTGTTGCGCAGGCCGGAACGTGAAGCCTATATCAAGTATGTCCAACCGCGCTATTACAATCGTACCGCAAAGGGGTTTTACCTCCTTTCCGGGCAGCAGCAACGTATTCGTCAATACGGCGATCTGGAAGGTTTGCGCATCGGCATCAAGTCCGGAGCGCGCTACGTGCCCATGTTCGACGAAGATCATACCTTGAACAAAGTCGAGGCGCTCACCATGGCCCAATTGCTGCGCATGCTGGAGCGGGGCGAATTGGATACCGTATTGGCGACCGAAACAGAAGCCAATTTCTGGATCAGGGCTCTAGGACTCCGGGGAAAGGTGGTGCCCGCTTCGTTTTTCTTTGATCAGCTGGACCCCGTCTACATGGGCATCGCTCTGAAATCACCGCTGGCGAAACGGGCAAAGGAGTTTGGGCGCGTTTTGAAAAAACTCGTTGATCAGGGAGAATTCGAGAGATTGCGCCGGGAATACATGTCCAAGGCCGAAGAGTTGGCTGGCCAATTGGAATGATGTCACTTCCCATTGTGGGAGCATAGTAGGGCATCTTTACTTTGAAAAAGATAGATACTCTTATGCATTTACCTGAAACAATGAACATTGTTTCAGGGGAGAGCCTTTTCCAAAGACGAAAATGCGTTAGCCTTGAAAAGTTTTGACGCTCCCATGCGTTTTGTTTCAGATGTCAGACTTGTTTCAAGGCGGACACGGTATTATACTATTTCCCATTTCTAAATTAGGGCCTGTTTCTATAATAAAAATGATTATGGAAGGCCGTTCTAAAACATCATAAGAAATCAAAATGATATATTTAACCTCATCAAAATTAGAAAGTTTGGGAAGGGGAGAGCGCGAGAGG